>NZ_PUHY01000001.1:300000-426288 GCF_002967765.1 Blastopirellula marina
CGGCGGAAGATGGAAGTAGTCCGTCGCGCGCTGCGAATTACGTGTCATCCATGCAAACAGACGTTCTCGCCAGATTGCGATGCCGGGTCGATCGGTCGCCAGCAGATCTTCACGCCCCACAAAGAAGCTAACATCCAACTGCGAAAAATCGAGCCGCTCGTCATGGATCGTCAACAGAGCTAACGGGATATTCGGCGTATCCATAAAGCCATAAGTTAGACTTACCCGATAAACCCCTTCGCCGATTTCTTCGATTTGACTTCGGCGAGCAACTCGGACATGCGGAACGTCGGCGGTGGTTACGGTGAGCAAGACAACCGTCTCGTGCAGTACTTTGTTGTGAGTCACGTTGTGACGCAGCGCCGGAGGCGTACCAATTGGATTCCCCGTTAGGAATACGGCCAGTCCGGGAACCCGGATTGGTGATTGATTCATCAAATCGGCCAGGAACAGTTCGATCGGGACGCTGTTTTCGTTCAATCTTTCGGCCAATAATCTTCGTCCGGCCATCCAGGTAGACATCAACAGATAGGCAACGCCTGCCACGACGAGAGGAAACCACCCTCCATGGGTTACTTTCGGCAAGTTAGCTCCGAGAAATGACAGGTCAACCAGCAGGAATAGTCCTGACAAAGTCACCGCGGCTGATAACGACCAATTCCAACGCTTGCGGACGAGAAAAAAGAACAAGATCGACGTAATAACCATCGTAATAGTAATTGCCACGCCGTACGCAGCCGCCAGATTACTCGACGTCTCGAACCCCAAGACAAGCCCGATGCAAGCCAGCATTAACATCCAATTCACGGCAGGCAGATAGACTTGGCCCGCTTGCTCGTGCGAGGTATGCCGAATCGTCAATCGCGGACAAATTCCGAACTGCATCGCTTGCAACGTCAAAGAAAACGCACCGGTGATTACCGCCTGTGAAGCAATTACGGTGGCCGCCGTCGCTAAGATCACAAGCGGGTACAATGCCCAGCCGGGTGCCATCCGATAAAACGGATTTACGACATCGGAAGGATCACCTAGCAGTAGTGCTCCCTGACCGAAGTAATTTAAAAGCAGCGAAGGCAAGACGAGCGAATACCAACCAATCCGAATCGGCTGCGTACCAAAGTGCCCGATATCAGCGTAGAGCGCTTCGCCACCAGTCACCACAAGAAACACGGTCCCCAGTGCTAAGAAGCCTCCGAATCCATTGCCCAATAGAAAGTGCATTCCATGAAGCGGGTTAAGGGCTGCTAGGACCTCGGGCTTCTCGATGATCTGTGCCACTCCCATTCCCGCGATCGTCATGAACCAGACGAGCATGATCGGTCCAAAAATCAAACCGACGCCGGCGGTTCCGCGCGATTGAAAGAGAAACAGGCCGATCAAGATACCGATGGTGATGATTTGCACATACGGTTGTAATGCTGGCGTGGCGACTTCGATTCCTTCAACTGCACTAAGCACAGAAATCGAAGGGGTGATCATCCCATCGGCATACAACAAGGACGCTCCCATCAATCCCATAGCTACGATTAAGGCACTTCCCTTGCCGGACGGATTTTTTAGGGACGTGACCAAAGAAGTTAGCGCGAGGATTCCGCCCTCGCCGTCATTATCGGCCCGAAGAATGAAGATGAGGTACTTAATCGAAATGACGAGAATTAGGGCCCAGAATACTAAGGACAAGATGCCCAGAATATTGAAGCTCGACACTTCCAACGCGTGGTCTTCGTGAAAACACTCACGTAGCGCGTAAAGGGGACTCGTTCCAATATCTCCATAAACGATCCCCAGCGCAATCAGTGACATGATCGCAGGCTGCTTTCCATCCTCCTGATGATCGGTGCCAGAGGGACTCTTCGACGCGTCGGACATCGCCTGCTACTTTCAGAACGGTTTGCGTTGCGCCCACCCTCGATTCCGAAGAGGCAAGCCGCCCGATTCTCCCACGCAATCCGCAACGTTACAAGGAGCAAGAAATCGGCGACGGAGTCGCTGCTACTAAGAAACATCGCAGGGCCACCACCTCGTTGGTCCTGCGATGACTGGTCCGCTTAAATCTTGCCGTTCTCGATTGCCCACAAGCGATATCCGCCACTAATATTGGCAGCATCAAACTCATTCTGCAGCAAGATTCGTGTTGCCAGGTAACCTCGTTGACCGACCTGGCAATAAGTGGCCACTTTGCGATCCTTCGGAACTTCCATCAATCGTTCACGTAGCTGTTCGACCGGAATGTTGGTTGCTCCGGGTATGTACCCTTTGGCAAACTCACCCTCGGTACGGACGTCCAGGACGAATAAGTCATCAGCGTCTTCTAGAGTATCAGCGTGCAAGATCGGTTGGTCACCACGCAAGACACCCGACGCGATGAAGCCTGCCATGTTGACCGGATCCTTTGCGTGACCATACTGCGGTGCATAACAAAGCTCCGACTCTTCCAGGTCGAATACCGTCAGATTGGCTTGAATGGCCATGGCAATCACGTCAATCCGTTTATCGACGCCATTGGTTCCTATAGCCTGAGCGCCCAAGATTCGTCCAGTTTCGGGAGCGAACAATAACTTCATCAGCATCTGCTGAGCACCCGGGTAGTAACCGGCATGATCAGTCGGGTGAAGAAAGACCTTCAAGTAGTCCATCTTCTTACCGCGCAGTACCTTTTCACTCAGTCCCGTCATCGCTGCCGTCTTGCCAAATACACCAACCACGGCCGTTCCTTGCGTACCGCGATAAATGGAATCGCGACCAAAGATATGATCGGCGGCGATCCTTCCCTGCCGATTCGCAGGGCCAGCCAAGGGGATTTGAATCGGATCCCCCGTGACGGCGCAAACCGTTTCTACGACATCCCCCACCGCGTAGATATCAGGATCGTTGGTTTGCATGTGGCCGCTGGTCAGAATGCCACCGCGCGAACCACACTCAATGCCAGCATCCGCGGCCAGCTTACTGTCGGGGCGGACGCCTATGCAAACGACGCCAAAATCGGCTTCGACAATTTCACCGTCGCTGAGCGTGACATGCAGTCCGCGATCGTCGGATTCGAACCTGGTAGCAGAATTACCCAGCCGAAGTTCAATGCCTTCCTCGCGGATATGTTTCTCGAGCGGCAAGACCATCTCAGCGTCCCAAGGTGGGAGAATCTGGTCCGCTAGTTCGATCAGGGTTACCTGAAGTCCCCGACGAACCAAGTTTTCAGCCACTTCGATACCGATAAAACCGGCCCCGACAATTACGGCACGCTTTGCATCCGAAGTTGCCAACTCACGCATGCGATCGGCATCATTTAGATCGCGTAAAGCAACGATGCGTTCGCTGTTGATTCCTGGAATGGGTGGCCGAAACGGTGAAGCCCCAGTGGCGATGATCAACTTGTCGTACGACTCCACGTACTCTTCGCCTGATTCGAGATTTTTTACGGTCACTTCTTTCGCGGACCGATCAATTTGGGTGGCCTCAGAACGGACGCGAACGTCGAGTCGGTGCCGTTCCTTCAGCATCTTGATTGGAGCGACCAACAAGCTATCTCGCTTCTCAATCTCACCACCGACGAAATAAGGAAGGCCACAGTTCGCGAATGAGGGATAGCCTCCCTTCTCCAAAACAACGATCTCGGCGTCTTCTCCGAGCCGTCGTGCCCTTGCTGCGGCGGAAGCCCCGCCGGCAACTCCACCAATGATGACGATTTTCATGACGTTCCCCCAATATCATCCTGAATAGCAAACACGCTTATCGTGTCGAATCGTTCAACGAGGCTTCCATGCTCTACTTTGCCAGTGGAACGTAGGCGTAACCATCGGCCTGCAGGTTCACACTCGCCGTGAATGCGGAAACGGCCGTATCGACAAACACAACCACGTCGTCCGGACTTTTCCCTTTGGCGCTGAGCGTTTGACCACAAACATACATCTCGACACCAGCGTGGTGAAGATCACGTAGCAGTTCTAAGTTGGGATTTTTCTCGGTCTTGAATTCGGCGTTGTAGACCGCTTCATTCAATACATCCAGGGTCGCGCCACCATGAAACACCAAAGCGATGTTCGCATCAACTTTTTCTTTGCCAGCTCCGGCGTAGATATTGACATAGCGAGCCACCTTCTCGATAGCCGGATTCAGCTTATCGGGATCGCTTGAGGCCGTTACGTCGACCATAATCTTCGTCCCTGGTCGTGGTTGCTGAGTGGCGGTAGGTAGTTGGTAGACCCCACCATGTCCTTGAATTGCAGGGAAGACGGTCTCTGTCTTAACGGCCCCATCCTTGCCCGGCACGGGATGGTTTTTCATCGCTTCCTGGAATCCATCGTTGACGAACTTGGAAACGACCATGGCATGAGCTTGGATCAGTTTCACAACGTAGGGATCATCCGACGTTTCGGTAACTTTGACACCGCTTTTCGTCTTCTCGACGTTCATTTTGATCTTGTCGGTGTGACGGAAGATCTCTGCGAACAGTGGATCACGGCGTCGGATGGGGTTCGTTTTTTCGATCCGAACCTCCATCCAATGCACGTGTTCTTTGATCTTCGCGGCAACTTTCGGATCGTCCGATTCCGTCAATGTTTCGACGCCATTAGGAAGTTCCTTCACAGTCCGCTCGATCTTGGTGTGATTCTCGAGCAAATAATGAAAGACCTCCATATCTTCAGCTTGGCGAGCATCAGGCCCATGACCGCCGCCTGGGCCGCGACCAGGACCACCGCCAGGTCCGCCTCCGCGACCTCCTCGGAAACCTTGTGCATCTACGGAAGAGCACCAACCAACCGAACTAATCACTAAAGCAGCTACCAGTAGCCGAAACATTGCCAGGGTCCTTTCCAAAAATCTCGTTATCGTGAACGAAATCAGCCGGCCGAAGGCGAAGACATATGCTTCGCGATGTAGGCTGATTCCCCCATTCGTTTAATCAAGTCAAGTTGCAATTCCAGCCAAGACATGTGCCCTTCTTCATCGAGTACAATGCTTTCAAATAACGACCGTGTTCCGATGTCGGAATCTGCGGCCGCTTGCTGCGAGGCCTTCGTGTAAAACTCGATCGCCTCTTTCTCATCTGCCAGATCGGACTCAAACACATCGGTCAGAGTCTCTGCGCGCTTAGGCGTCTTTTGAAGGGTCATCTGGGGGTCACCTTTAAGGAACAAAATCCGTTCCAGGTACTTTTCCGAGTGACCGAGTTCTTCATGCATCTCTTCCCGCATACGTGCAGCCAGCAGGTCGAGTCCCCAGTCATCCATCACTGCCGCATGTAGCTGGTATTGGTGACAGGCAGTCAATTCCATCGAAAGTGCTGCTTGCAGATTCTCGATCGATTTGGACTTAGACATCGTTGGTTCTCCTCACAATTCGTGTTGTTGTTGGTCGTTCCCGTGAAGTGAACGTCGACTAGGCTCGACCTTTAAGCATGCCGTGCCAGTACAACGCAGGTAGCCCGAACTTTTTCAACATCAACATGCTGAAGCGTTCCTGGCCCTGATCAAAGGGAAACGTTTCTGCCGGCTGACCGTCGTAGTCGAACTCGGCTAAGACCAAACTATCATATCCGGTGACCACCGGGCATGAGGTGTATCCGTCGTAACTTGCGGTGAGAGGTTCGTGATGCATCTCGGCGAGTAAGTTCTTCACTAAAACCGGAGCTTGCTTGCGTATCGCGGCACCCGTTTTGGAAGTTGGCAAACTAGAAGCATCACCTAGACTGAACACATTCGAGAAACGCGTATGTTGGAGCGAATACTTATCGACATCGACCCAACCTGCCTCACTTGCCAACTCGCTATTTGCGACAAAGTCCGGCGCGCCCATCGGTGGTGTCACATGGATCATGTCGTACTTGATGACGATCTCTTCATCCGTATCCATGTGCCGGTAAATGGCTTCCTTCGAGGCGGAACGGACTTCGGTTAGGTTATGCCGGAAACGTGTATCGACACCCTTGCGCGCGGCAACCTTCTCGAGAACTTCTCGATACTTTTCAACCGCAAACAACCTCGGCCCAGCGGTGGTGAACATCACATGAATCTTGTCTCGCACGCCAGTGAGACGGAAGTGATCTTCGGCGAGATAACAGATCTTCTGTGGTGCGCCGCCGCACTTGACCGCCCCTGCTGGTTGCGTAAATAGCGCGGTCCCTTCTTTCAGGGCCCTGATGAACTTCCACGTACTGCCAACCGTGTTGATCGAGTAGTTGCTGCAAACGCCATCCTTGCCAACCGATTCCTTGAGACCTTTCACTTTGTCCCAGTTGATTTGAATGCCTGGGGCGACAACCAGGTATTCATAAGAAATCGTCGTGCCGTCTCGGGTGGTGAGTTGATTTTCATTCGGCTGGAACGCAACGACCGCATCTTTAATCCACTTCACCCCATACGGAATGACATCGACTTCATTTCGGCCAGATTCTTCCGGTCGGAAAATGCCCCCACCTACCAACGTCCATAAAGGTTGGTAATAGTGCTTTTCGGAAGGCTCAATCACCGCGATATCGAGCGATGGGTCTGCGTTGTGAAGTCGAGCAGCAACCGTGATTCCTGCCGTCCCTCCACCCACGATGAGAATTTGATGATGGCTCATGAGATCGCTCCTTACGACTTAGAGGGGGTAGTGGTAGGACAAGCCTTGGGATGGTGCTGCTCGAGCAGTGTGCCGAAACATTTGCCAAACTGAACCGCGAACGCCAATGCACGCTGCGTACTGGGATCTCGGGAAGCCCCGAGAAGACCAAACAGTCCCATGCGTTCGGGAACCGGATGTTCGCAGCTTCCTTGTCGACAGCTTGAAAGCGCGCTGCCCGCAAGCCCGACCGTTTCGACGGAGAACTCGCTCAACACGTCTGAACGCAACAGGTAGCCGAGTCGATCAAGCTCATCTCGTTGGATTTGGCCGCCCAGGTAAAGTGCCGCGTGCAGACCGTTCTTGAGGCTTTGCTCAAGATCGATCCCATCCTTCTTAAGATCTCTCGCCCATTCATCGATGACGTCGGTCGCGATCGCCGCCAGATTGGGAAGCTCGTCAGACATCTCCACGGCTTGTTGAATCTTGGGAAGATGATTGGCGAGAACCTGCAGCGCTTTCATGTTCCGCGGTTCAGTCAATTGCTTGACGATCGAAAGCACATCCGCGACGCGCTGCTGAAGATCGATTCCTTCTTCGGCTGCCTGCCGAGCTAAGCTATCGAAAAGATCTGTGGCAATTGCCAGCAGATTCGGCACTTCACCGGTCATGGCCAACATCTTGTCGAGATCTTCGGCTCGGTCGAGCAGGCGATGAAGCATCTCCTGCGTCTCTGGCTGATTGAGTCGATCGGCGACCGTCATCGAACGTTCGCTTGTCTGCACATCGCTCATGGGAACCTCACTTTCCTTCGTTAAGCATGTTGTTCAGACTTCACGACACATTCACGGTATCGGTTTGCACGGTCGGCAAGCCTGCCGATGTCCAAGCCGTATAGCCTCCCTTGAGGTTGATCACATTCTTGAGTCCGGCTGCTTGCAGCACACTGACGCCAATTGCCGAGCGAGCACCACTTCGACATTGAACGACCACCTTCTGATCGGACGATATTTCCTGAGACGATTTCGGTAAACTTCCTAGGAAGTGGTGCGTTGCGTCCGCGATGTGCCCGGCATTCCATTCGGCATCGGTTCGAACATCGATCAATTCGACACTGCCGTTGCTCAACGCGTCAGCAAGTTCCGACGCCTCCATCGACTCGTATGTTTCGGTCAGGAGGCCCGCCGATTTGACGTCTTCTCGTAGGACGTATTCGCGGATGTCTTCGACGCCGATTTTCGAGAGGATCATCGCGGCTTGATCGATTTGATCTTTCTCACCAATCAGGTAGGTCGGACGATCGTAATCGACCAACCAGCCAGCCCAGGCTCCGAGCATGTTGCTAGGGATGTTGATCGTCCCCGGAACGTGACCTTGAGCGAAAACGCTGGATGGTGCCAGGTCGACGACCGTTCCCTTCGTGGTCGCATCGGTTATCGTGGAAGCCTCGACTTGAGGCACCATAGCCCCTTCACCCAGTACACGAGGTCCCTCCTTATTCACCCGCTTCATGACCGCAAAGTACGTGGGCGTTTCCGGTTGATCGGCGAGGATGTAGTCAACGAACTCCGCTTCATCGGTATACTGTAGACCAGGATTGAACAGTTTTTCGTAACCGACCGTCGAGGAAGGAATTGCCCCCAGTCCTTTTCCGCATGCGCTGCCAGCACCATGTGCTGGCCAGACTTGCAGGTAATCAGGAAGCTCTTTGAACTTCTCCAACGAGATGAACAGGTCTTTCGCACCTGCCCTGGCTGTATCCATGATCCCCGCTGCTTTCTCTAGCAAATCAGGACGGCCGACCGAATTCACAAACACGAAATCACCTGTGAAGATCCCCATCGGCTTGTTGGCACCGCCACCTTGGTCGGTAAGCACAAAGGAAACACTTTCCGGAGTGTGACCCGGCGTGTGGATCACATCGAATCGAATGTTACCCACCATGAAGTGATCTCCATGATGGAGAAGTTGATGGGAGTATTCGCTCGCAAACTGGTATTTCCAATCAGCCGGTCCTTCGTCGGAAAGATGTAGCTTGGCACCAATCCGCTCGGCGAGTTCGCGGGCCCCAGACACATAGTCGGCGTGAATGTGCGTCTCTGCGACGTCGGTCAGCTTCAGACCTTCTTGCTTGGCGGCGTCTAGATAAGGTTGAATATCGCGGCCCGGATCAATCACCACGGCCACTTTGGCTCGTTGGCAACCAACCATATACGACGCATGAGCGAGTGTCTTGTCGTAGAAGTATTTCAGCAACATCGTAAAGTTCCTTATCTTTACAGCAACGTTGATTTCACAATGACAAAGGCCGCCACCAGCACGACCGCCGTGGCAAACACTTTTTGAAGCGTTGGGCCCTTCAGGCGTTTCGCCAGCAAACCGCCCAAGTACATGCCGGTAAATCCACCGACCAGGAATTCGAGAGTTAAAGCGAAGGGGAATTCATTCCGACCAACAAAGTGCGAAAGCACTCCACTTGCGCTAATTAGCACGATGACAAACAGCGAAGTCGCGATGGCTCGATGAATATGCATTCCACTGAAAAGGACGAGCGCCGGGACAATCACAAATCCACCACCCACACCAAACAGACCTGATAGTACGCCGGTGGCCAGTCCGGTAAGGATCAGTAACCGAGCACACTTCGAGGTAAAGATCAGCTCTCCGTTTTCATTACGTTGGCAGGTTGACCGTTCGCGGGTTGAATCAGGCTCGCAGATTGCTTGTGGGGTGGCCGGGGACTTCGATTTCTGCCACATCCGAAACGCCACGATGAACATCAACACAGCAAAACATGCCAACAAAACATCGCCTGGCAGAAATTTGGAGAGGTACGAACCGATCGGTGCACCGAGCATTCCAGAAACGGCGAATAGAAGGCCGGTTCTTAGTTCGACTTCCCTGCGCAGCAATCGGGGCAACGCACCTGAGATGGCCGTGCCACCGACTGCCGCCAAAGATATGCCGACCGCCTCACGCGGTGCGACCCCCAGCCCGTAAACCAACAGTGGCACGGCAAACACACCACCTCCGCCCCCGGTCAACCCAAGAGCAAACCCCACAATGCATCCAAACAAGATTGCCAGGGCGGCGGCCATTTGCTCAGCCTTTCGTTTCCGCAATTAAAGGAGCGGGTAACCTGACCCATGCAACTCGTCACCTCACAAGATGACGATACATGAAGCCAAAAAAGGAGACCGAATTATTCGATCCGTTTCTCCAAACTAGAGACGTAATGCCTCGTGTTTGACCGATTTCAGCTGAATTCGAAGTGAACTACGCTCACCTCTATTCATTTATATCGTGATCTCACGATATGTCAAACACATTTTCCAAGGCAGACCAATCGCTATGCGGTATCCCGCGAAAACACCTGAGTCACGTCGGCCATAACTGGAGCATCTTGTTCCCACCGAAGTCCACCGATTCAGTCTGCGAAGGGTCAAGCTATAGCTGAGCCGATGTATACGCGCATCGTGATCGAACCATTGCCTTGAGTTAGAGACGGCTGACTTCAACACTCACAGAAAAAGTGGCCCGCAACTCGGCACTAGCGGCGAGCCGAGTCACGGGCAACAGGGGGGTCCGTGTCAAGGAACCCAGCAACAATCATCAAAGGCGAGGATGCGTGCTGGTCGACTTGCGTCAACACATATTGATGTGAACGTCAGCGACGCGTGTAACGAAATCAACAGATTCTCCCAGGGAGGATTCTAGCGATTCTCCAATCCTGAATAGCGATTGAAGCACACTCGGAAGTAGCTTCTAAACCCCAATGCGAGATCACGTCGCGGATAGTGACACGAATATTCTCACCAAGCGGCGACATGGCACACATAAGATCGCGAATCATTCGATCTAAGACGTTGCGAATACCTTTTGAGACGAACGCAAATCGGCTTGTTGAGAAAACTATCCGATGTCTATTCATAGCGTTAATAAGACTCAAGTCAGTGACTTTTAGATCGAGCAAACATTGCGCCGATCGATCTGCCCTGCGTACAGTACGTGTGCAAGCTCATGGCAGCGATCTCGAATACTCATTCGGCCGTCGTTTACAATCTGCCCCAAACATAAGCCAACCCAAGGACTTAGTAATGAAGAAGCGGCGTCGCTGGAATCCAATCTTCAGGATGCTTTGTCTTCGCTATTCGACGCAGGTAAAGGTCACCCCGATCCGGAAACTGTAAAAGAAACCGTTTGCAATGTGTTTGCTATGTACGGACTGGATGCCGCCAGTTGGCTAATACCCGTAGTCCCGGCGGCGGACGACCTCCTGGTGGAATTCCTGCAACAACTGAAAGCGAAAGCTCTTTGGAAATGGAATCCGACGCGACTCTCTTCGAGACATTGCAAGATTTACTTTCGCAGCTATCGGGAAGCGAAGATTCTGAAACGGTCCATAAAACCTCAGACCTTCTGGTCTGGGGACTGCTTGGAGTTGATGAAGAGGCGTAGCTTACCGCGAAAACCAAACAAATTGATGTGCTTTTGCTAGAATAGTTAGACGTCTTTCCTGGCGTTCTGTGTACCTGCGAGACAATTTCTGAACCCATTAGCGAAGTAGATCACTCGTGACGAATTCGGACGTAACGCAAATCTTGGGAGCTCTAGAGCGTGGCGAAGCACACGCTAGTGATCATCTGCTTCCGCTTGTTTACGAAGAACTCCGCAAGTTGGCAGCTGCCAAGATGTCTCACGAAAAGGTTGAGCATACGCTTCAGCCTACCGCACTGGTCCACGAAGCCTACATGAGACTGGTCGGCGGAGGGGGAAGCTGGGAAAATCGCGGCCACTTTTTCGCCGCGGCAGCCGAGGCTATGCGGCGTATTCTGATTGAAGAAGCACGCCGACGAGCAAGCTTGAAGCGAGGCGGCAATCACACGATCGTCGCATTACAGGAGGACTTGCTATGGAAGTCAAAGGACGAGAATGAGTCGCTCTTAGCGTTAGACGAGGCCCTTACCCGCCTCGAAAAGGCGGATCCGGATTCTTACAAGCTAGTGATGTTGCGTTACTTCAGCGGCCTCACCGTAGATGAAGCGGCTCAATCTCTGGGAATCTCATCACGAACCGCGAAGCGATATTGGAGCTTTGCCCGTGCTTGGCTTCAGCGAGAAATCGAACGACAGTAACCGTTTCCAAGTATTTGGCACTCTCTTCGCGCAGATTTCGCATATCCTAAGAGTAAGGACCGTCGCGCTTCATCCGTAGGGTGCGAGCATGCTCGTGGATCGCACCCTACGGCCTCGGTTCACCTCAATTCCATCCTGTTGAATCCTGAGTGAAAACGCCCCCATGTCGTTTGATCGGGAAAAATCGATCTTTCTTTCCGCGCTCGATCTTCCGTTCGGAGCCGAGCGGGATGCATTTATCGAAGCGGAATGTAAAGGGGATTCCCAACTACGGGCAGCCGTAAACGAACTTCTGTCCGCTCACGATCGATCAATGAACGTGCTTGATCATCAAACACCCCAACGCAGGGCGCTTCAGGGACAGGTAAAATCGGCCGCCGAAGCGATTGCGCAGAATGCAACTTGGGATCGCGGAAGTGACGGTAGCGGTATTCCACGCGAAGGTGACGACAACGCGTTCATCGGAAACTATGTCTTACTGGAAAAGCTGGGCGAAGGAGGCTTTGGCCAGGTTTACGTGGCCGAGCAGCGTCATCCGGTGCGGCGTCGTGTGGCGATCAAGCTTCTGAAAGCTACGGCTAATTCTCAGGATGCAATGGCCCGCTTCGAGGCCGAGCGCCAGGCCCTGGCGATGATGGATCATCCAAACATCGCCCACATCTTCGACGGTGGCGCCACTTCATCAGGACAACCCTACTTCGTGATGGAACTGGTGCGTGGTGTCCATATCACGACCTTTTGCCAAAACCACCAGTTACCGGTATCCCGGCGATTGAAGTTGTTCCTGGACGTGTGCCATGCAGTACAACACGCACATCAAAAGGGAATCATTCATCGCGACTTGAAGCCCTCGAACGTACTAATCACTTTGCATGATGTGGAGGCCGTCGTCAAAGTGATTGATTTCGGTGTCGCCAAGGCGCTCAACGAGCCCTTGACGGATCGTACGATCTACACCCGGTTCGCCCAAATGATTGGGACTCCCATGTACATGAGTCCCGAACAGGCCGAAATGAATTCGTTGGATGTCGACACGCGCAGCGATATCTACTCATTGGGCGTTCTACTTTACGAGCTTCTCACCGAACAGACTCCCTTCGACCAACATCGCCTGCAGACGGCGTCTTTTGATGAGATGCGGCGAATGATCCGCGAGGTGGATCCGCCTCGACCCAGTGCTCGCTTAACGACAAATACCCGCCTTGTAACCACGCGTGAGGCCAATCGCACGATGGGCGAACGAAGTTTGGCCAGCGAGCTGAAGGGCGATCTCGACTGGATTGTAATGAAGGCGCTCGAGAAGGATCGACGGCGGCGTTACGAAACTGCGGCTGATATGGCCCGGGACGTGCAGCGGTTTCTTGATCAGCAACCCGTCATCGCCCGACCACCGTCCCCGTGGTATCGCTTCACTCGGTTTGCACGACGTAATCGGACGATGCTTGCATCAACCGTTATTGTACTCGTGGCGTTGGTAACCGGCACGATTTTCAGTACATGGCAAGCCGTCCGCGCAACGATCGCGCAAGAGGAAACCGAACTCCTGCGGCAAGAGGCCTTGGACTCTGTCGAGAATCTGAAACGAGCGAACGTCCTTCTCGATAATGCTCGGTCCAACGCCGACGAGTGGCGTTGGGGCCTAGCCTTGAAGGAATACACCGAAGCAACAAGACTTCAACCGAATCACTACCTTGCTTGGTCAGGTCGAGGTGCTCTATTGGCTCGCCTAGGCGATTGGCCTATAGCCGCTTCCAATTATGCCAAGGCCATTGAGCTGGGCGCGCCAGCAAACAATCCATCGTGGTGGGGCGTTCCCCAATTGTGCTATTACGCTGGTGAGATGGATGCCTACAACGAAGTCTGTACCCGGATGCGGGAACAGATGAAAACAACTGACGACGCTGGTCATTACTCAATGGCCGTCCGGGCCATATGCATGGAACCGCGAGAACCCGAAGATATTCAAGCAATGGCATTCCGCATGGAAGCTTTCCTATTTGAAGAAATGGAGCATGAACGAAATCGAGATCGATTTGGGCCACCTCATGATCGAGGACCCGGTGGTCCTGGCGGCGGGCGTTTAGGAATTCCGGGCGATCGTAAATCGCCACCACCGGGCGGACCACGTATGAAAGAAGATATCCTGAGGTATGCGACTGGTGTCGCGAATTACCGTGCAGGCGACGCTCGACGGGCCATATCGGTCCTCGTCGACATTCGCTCAGGCGATAAGATCTCGCAGTTCGGCCACATTGCTTCGCCTGTTCTTGCGTTGGCCTATCATCAACAGGGTCGCACCGAAGAAGCGATTCAGGAACTCGCGATTACCGAGAAAGCGATCGATTCCTGGCTAACTTCGATGCGTTTATCCATCGAAGATCCTGACTATCCTTGGTTCGATTTCGTCGAAATGTCCGTCTGGTATCGAGAGGCTTATCAAGCCGTAATGAAACGCGAGCCTCCCGTTGACGAACGTATCGACGAGTTCTCTCGCCAGGTAGAACTTATGCTGAAACAAGCGGAAGACGACACTCCTTCCAATACGTTCTCCTCACCGTAGCCCGTGTTTTCAATTCCCGCAGTTTACGGAGAAACGCCTTTCGAATCGTCAAGGTGGACTATTCGAATCGTTGGGTTAGGCGTCCTATTCAGAAACTGGTCATCCTCACGCGTTTGGAATCAATGCATTCAAACGATGCCTTACGTCTGGGCAAACTGCGTACGCCAGATGCTTGGCGGTGTGCCAAACTGCTGATGAAAAGAGACTGAGAAGTGAGCTTTCGAAGTGAAGCCACACAGGCGACTGGCTTCAGCGATTGAGAGGTCCGTTTCGATCAACATTCGCTTCGCCATATCAAGTCGTAAGCTACGAATCAGCTCGGCGGGTGAACGGCCCAATTCCGAGCGGAATCGCTGCTCCAAATTTCGCCGCGAGATCGCGAACTTTCGAAGGACCTGTTTGACCTGAATTCCTTGAGCAACGTTCTCCTGAACATACCGAAGGATTGCCTGAAGTTCGGGATCGTTGATCGCCATAACGTCCGTTGAATGACGCGGGCACACTTGAAGGGGAGGAATCTTTGTGGCCTCTGCCGGAATTGGATCCCCATCCATCAACCGTGTAAGCAATGCCGCGGCCGATTTTCCTAACGTTCCACAAGCCAATTGAACGGCGGATAAGCTCGGGAAGCCAAGATTACAGATCAAATCGTCGTCGTCACCAGCAAGAATGGCAATTTCGTCCGGAATACGAAGCCCAGCCGACTCACAGATATCCGCGATCTGGCGCGCAGGATAGGGATCCGAAGCAAATAAGCCCAATGGACGTTTTAGCTTTGATAGCCAGTTGATCACCGCAGCCGGATCGATAGACCAACCTTCGCGGACACCTTTGGCTCGAAACGTTTCGCACTTGTAGCCAGCATCCTGAACCGCCTGCGTGAAGAAGGCTTCTCGCTGCGGTGAGTAACGCCCCATCATCGGCGAGTAACAGGCGAAGTGCTCGATCCCTCGCTCTCGAAAATGATTGACGGCCATCTCTGAGCGAACGTGGTCGTCAGTGATCACCCGCCCCACCCAGTCTTCCTTGGGAAACATGATCGAAACATCGACGGTTGGCAACGCTGCTCGCCGCAGATGCGTCACCAAAGTGCGCGTTCGCATATGGGCGATGACTCCGTCGCCTTGCCACTTACGCGGCAACCGTAGCCGTTGCTGAGCATCTCGTGGAGCGATCAGTAGACGCCAGCGATGTTCGGACGCGTACTTTCCGATCGCTCGAACGACACTTCTGCCCCAAGTATCGTCTGTTTCAATCAGCACCGCCACGCGGCGTATAACTTGATCGGTCATGTCACTTGATCATCTGGAATAGCGAGGCATTTGCACCGTACCGTTGATAACTTGTTCTCCGTTTCATTGTAAACGGACGCTGCGCATATCCTAAACATTTATGCGCATCCGCGCATTGGAATAAGCCCTCTGGGCACTTAAGATCAAACACAACCTCAGGAAACACCTCAGCACTCTCGCGGATCAGTAAATGGCATCGTCTCCCTCACAATCAAATGCTTCCGAAGCTGTAAAACGTTTGCCGGGCGAGGCGAACACAAACTTTGAGGACCATCGGCGAATCGTTCTACTAACTGATGGTTACTCGAATCCATTCGTCGCAAAGACAGCAATCAGCTTGCTCCGCTATCGAACATCCGACATCGCAGCGGTATTGGCAGGCCAAACCGAAACTAAGACCGCTCAGAAACTTCTCGGAGCTGGTGGCGATGTCCCGGTTGTGGCAAGCTTGAGTGAAGTTCCTGACGCCGATGCCGTGTACATTGGCATTGCCCCTCCCGGAGGGAAATTGCCGGATACTTGGCGTCCGGTTCTACTTGAAGCGATCCGTCGCGGCATCGATGTCATTTCTGGACTACACGACTTCGTCACAGAGGATGCCGAGTACCGTGCCACAGCGGCGACAAGTGGCTCCCGTCTTTGCGACGTTAGGAAGAATCGCTTCAAAAATGTCGCAACGGGTCAGCCGTTTCGTCCCGATTGCCTCCGCATTCTGACCGTCGGACATGATTGCAGCGTGGGCAAAATGGTCGTCTCCCTGGAAGTTCAACGCGCACTACAGCAACAAGGACTCGACGCGACTTTCTTAGCGACTGGACAAACAGGAATCATGATCTCGGGTCGCGGTATTCCGGTCGACTGTGTCGTCTCTGATTTTGTAAATGGCGCCGTCGAGTCGTTTGTTCGCGACAATCAACAGCACGATATTCAATTGATTGAAGGTCAGGGAAGTATCTCGCACCCCTCTTTCTCGGCGGTAACGCTTGGCTTGCTTCATGGGTCCGCCCCGCAAGGGCTAATCTACTGCTATGAAGCTGGGAGGAATGAAGTGAAAGGGCTATCCAGTATTCCCATCCCTTCCCACCGCGAGCTTATTCGCGCGTACGAGGTTGCCGCCAACCTTCGAGCCCCTTGTCGCGTCATCGGGATCGCCGCGAATACAAGAAACCTTACCTCCGAAGAAGCGGGCGAAGAACTAACGCAAATCCGCAGAGAGTTTCAACTTCCGGTATGCGATGTCTATCGAACCGGACCGGAACCATTGGTCCAAGCTGTCAAACGCTTACAAGAGGCAGTAGTCAACGTATGAAAATGAGCTTGCATCGAATTGACCTTCCCCTGAAGCGAACGTTCACCATCTCGCGCGAGTCGATGGACTGCCAACATAGTCTGATCGTTGTACTCGAACATGACGGAATGTTCGGGTTTGGGGAAGTGACGGAAAACGCCTATTATGGTCACACGCTCGACGCGATCGAAACGGCTCTCTATTCGGCGAAGCCATGGTTATCACGCTACATTGCAGAATTCCCAGAAGCAGTCTGGCCTGATGCCGAGGCTGCGTTGAACGAACGATTCGCACTCTCGGCTCTCGATATGGCTGCTCACGACTTGTGGGCTCGACGAAATGGCGAGCGCCTTTACGAGACTTGGGGGCTTTCCTGGCGACATATCCCAACTTCCAGCTATACGATCGGTATCGATGATATCGATACGATGGTTGCCAAGCTACAGGAAATGCCTGGTTGGGATGTCTACAAAATCAAGCTCGGTACGCCAAACGACATTGAAATCGTTACCGAACTGCGGAGGCACAGTGATGCCCGTTTTCGGGTCGACGCCAACTGTGCATGGACCGTTTCGCAAACCATCGAGAACTCGCAGCAGATGGCGTCGCTAGGCGTTGAATTCATCGAACAACCGTTGCCCCCAACCGCATCGGATGCTGATCGACTTGAAGTTTACGCGAACTCTGCCTTGCCAATCATCGCGGACGAGAACTGCCAAGTCGAATCAGACGTTGCAAAATGCCACGGCCTATTCCATGGTGTAAACGTCAAGATTTGCAAGTGCGGCGGTCTTACGCCGGCCAAACGAATGCTGGTGCGTGCCAAACAGCTTGGCATGAAGACGATGGTTGGCTGCATGGTCGAAAGCTCGATCGGAATCAGTGGTGCCGCTCATTTAGCCCCGTTATTGGACTATGCCGATTTGGATGGCGCTGTGCTACTTCGAGAGGAGCCAGCAACGGGCGTCGTCATCGATCGCGGACAAATTCAACTTCCGCCCGGACTCGGTTCTGGCGGTGGTTGGAAATCGAGTGTGCTTACTCCCTCCCCGACAACGGTATAACTCACCCTCCATTTGAGATACACGATGAACCTGACTCGACTTTGGGCTACTCAATTCGTGGCCTTTGCTCTCTTGGCTATGACTACGAAGATCACCCTCGCCGACGCGCCCGCCGATTTGTTGCTGAAGGGAGGACGCGTGGTCGATGGAACGGGGGCACCTTGGTTCCAAGCGGACGTCTTGATCGACGACGGAAAGATTGTCGAGATTGGGCATGTTGAACCAGAATCAGCCAAGCGCGTCATCGACGCCACCGGACTAGTCGTCGCCCCAGGCTTCATTGACATGATGGGACAATCGGCCACACCTCTCTTGGAAGATCCCAATACGGGCATCAACGTTCTAACCCAGGGAATCACGACCATCAACTGCGGTGAAGGTGCCTCGGCAGCGCCACTTTCCGACAAGGAGTTGGAGACTCGCGGCTGGACCACTATGGCGGAATACTTTCAGCTGTTGGATATGAAAGGGATGCCCGTCAACGTAGTGCAAACCGTCGGCCATACGCAGATTCGCCGACTTGTTCTGGGGGACGTCGACCGTCGTCCGAATGACGAAGAACTTGCTCGTATGATGGCGTACGTTGACGAGGCAATGGATGCCGGAGCGATTGGTCTCTCGACAGCGTTAATCTATCCACCAGCCGTCTATGCACAAACCAAGGAAATTGCTGCCCTTGCCTCTGTGGCCGGAAAGCATGGGGGTCGCTATTACACCCACATGCGGAACGAAGGGGACATGCTGATCGAAGCGATCGACGAAGCTATTGCAATCGGCGATGAAGCGGGTGTTCCGGTTCACATCTTTCATCTCAAAGCGGCCGGTCGTCAGAATTGGGGCAAAATGCAACTGGCGATCGCCCGCATTCAAGCCGCTCGTGACGAAGGTAAACAGGTTACTGCCGATGTCTACCCCTATATCAACAACGGACTTGGAATCGCCGCGTTGATTCATCCTCGCCATTTTGCGATGGGGCGAGAAAACCTTTATCAAAAGCTGAAGACCGATCAGGCTTTGCGGGACGAGATCAAGCAAGAGATGCTGACAACCGACGGCTGGGAAAACTGGTTCCGCCACGTCGGGCACGACTGGAGCAAGGTTGTGGTGGGAACCCCTGGTAAAGGTGACTACAACGAGTTTGCTGGTAGCAGCATCGCTGAAATCGCCCAGACCAAAGGTGAAGATCCGTGGGATACATTCTTCAACTTGGTCGGTAGCGGAGCATTCGTCATGCCGCAGAGCATGACCGATGCGAATTTGATTCTGAAGATGCAACAAGAGTTTATCTCTTTCTGCACCGATGTTGGGCCAGTTCATGATCGGGGAGGGGCTTCGCACCCACGAGGGTTCGGAGCTTTCCCACGCATGGTTTCCCGGTATGTTCGTGATCTGGGTGCCATCTCGTTGGAAGAGGCCGTTTCGAAGGCGAGTGCCTCGGCCGCGAACAATGTCATGGCTTACGACCGGGGACGCATCTCAGAGGGACTCGCCGCCGACATCATCGTATTCGACTACGATAATCTGACGGAGAACGCCACCTTCGCCAATCCTCACGAGATTTCAACTGGAATGAAATTCGTCATTGTTAACGGTGAGGTCGTATTGGACGAGGGGAAGTTCACAGGCGCTCGACCTGGCCGAGTCTTGCGTGGCCCTGGCTATCAAAGTGATAAGGCCCCGTATGCGATTGCTACCGGCAAAGAATTACAGGAAACAAAAGCCCTGGATGAGGCCGTCCAGTCAGCAATGAAAGAGTATTCGATTCCGGGGGCAGCAATAGCAGTGACCCATCACGGCAAATTGGTTTACGCTCGCGGATTCGGGTATGCCGACTTGGGAGCTCGTGAACCAGTTCAACCAGAAAGTCTTTTTCGCCTGGCAAGTATTTCCAAGCCGATCACCGCAGTCGCCATCATGCAACTGATCGAGCAAGGCAAACTTTCAATGGACGATAAGGTATTCGAGATACTGAAATATGAACCTATCTTGGAGGGTGAAGCAAAGTTCGACAAACGCTTGAACGACATTACCATTCGCCATCTGCTTCAACACCGCGGAGGATGGGATCGGGATAAGTCATTCGACGCCATGTTCCGTTCGGTCGATTTTGCAAACCTCGCTCAAATGCCACCTCCGGCCGACTGCGACGCAATTATTCGTGTGATGCTTGGCAAACCACTCGACTTCGATCCTGGCGAGCGATATGCCTACTCCAATCTCGGGTACTGCATCTTAGGTCGAGTCATTGAGGAACTGTCCGGCGAAGCGTACGACAACTATGTGAAGAATCACGTTCTCCATCCCATCGGTGCCACGGAAATGCGAATCGGAGCGACTCACTTACCGGGCCGAGCCGATGGCGAAGTTCGCTACTATGATCCGGGATTCAGTCGATCCGTTTTCGCGAAGAATCTAGGACAACAGGTTCCCAACGCCTATGGAGCGTGGTACCTCGAATCGATGGACTCGCACGGGGCCTGGATTTCCTCAGCGATTGATCTCGCCAGATTTGGAACCTGTCTTGATCAACCAGACAATTGTCCGATTCTCACTGCCGAATCGATCGAATTGATGTTTACTCCCGCACCGAATGAGACAGACCGTAACGGCAGACACTATGTCTCCGGTTGGAGCGTTAACACCGATGATAATGGTCTCAAATCCGTTGGACATGGTGGCTCCCTGCCAGGAACAAACACATCCCTCACGCGTCGCGAGGATGGCAAGAATGTGGTCATTCTACTAAACGCACGGACGTCCGGCACGACCAACCGCTTGATCAACATCTTGAATGAGCGGGTACACAACGCCGTGGATCACATTGAGAACTGGCCCGAAATCAACTTGTTCGAGCCGACTCGGTAGTTCATGATCAACCAAGTTCGTACACTTCTCGCCATTGAAAACTCTCCTAGGGCCAACTAAGGACCAGCCTCATGCTGAAGCATTCGTCTTTCATATTTCGCATGCTGCTAGTGACGCTTTCGGTGATTTTGACCATGCAGGGAACACATTCCAACGGGCAAGAGCCCGCCAATCCGCAGGGCACATCCAAGACCACGCCAGTCGATTACGGACCGGCCATCGCCAAACTGAAAGCCGCAGCACAATATGAGCTAGACCAGCACGACTTACCAGCATTGTCGATCTCGCTGGTCGATGACGATCAAGTCATTTGGGCCGACGGATTCGGCTTTCAAGATGCCGACAAAAAGGTCCCAGCCAGCAAGCGAACCATCTACCGGGTTGGTTCCGTTTCAAAATTGTTCACCGATATCGCCGTGATGCAATTTGTTGAAGAAGGATCACTTGACCTGGAAGCGCCGGTTCAGCAGTACTTACCCGACTTTCATCCTGAAAATCCATACGAAACGCCAATCACTCTCCGTCAATTGATGTCGCATCGCTCTGGCCTGGTACGCGAACCACCGGTCGGAAACTACTTTGATCCGACCGAACCAACCCTGGCCGAAACGATTGCCAGCTTGAATAATACAACACTGGTCTACCCTCCCAACACGAAAACTAAATACTCCAACGCGGCTGTGTCGGTTGTTGGCGCCGCTCTCGAAAAAAAGGCGGGTGTTCCCTTCGAGCGAAGAATCGAGCAATGCTTGCTCAATCCGCTGGAAATGCCCAACAGCAGTTTCGATCGTCCAGCGAACCAGGAAGACTTCCTAGCTACCGGATGGATGTGGACCTATGATGGCCGTCGATTCGAGGCACCGACGTTCTCGCTCGGCACTGGTCCCGCTGGCAACTTCTATTCCAATGTGGTCGACCTCTCCCAGCTTTTGATCTGTCTTTTTCAAGATGGCAAGACACCCGTTGGACCGATCTTGAAGCCTGAAACCTTGAATCACATGATTACACCGACGATGGACGAGCATGGTGCTGAGAACCGTGACTTCGGAATCGGTTTTCACATCCAGAAGTTGGATAACTATACAAAGGTTGGTCACGGCGGGGCAATCTACGGTTTTTCTACCCAGTTCGAGGCTTTGCCAGAACGCAAGTTAGGAGTCGCCGCAGCGTCCTCTTTGGATGGAACGAACAATATTGTTCGTCAGCTGGTCGATTATGCCTTGCGATTGATGATCGCGACTCAAGATGGCCAGCCGTTACCGGAGTACCCAAAGACGGCCGCACTGGCAACAGAACGTGCCAAGTCGCTTGTGGGAGCCTACGGGAGAGAAGGAACCTCAGAGATCCTCAAGATTTCGGAACTGAACGGCGACGTGTTTCTCGATCAGGGGGTATTCCGCCGCCAACTCCGCGCAACTTCGTCCGATGGAGCCATCGTTACCGACGATCCATTCGGTTACGGCAGTCCGCTCGTTCCACATGGCTCGACCGGGGTCAAATACGGTGACACAGTCTACGAGCGACTACCCGACGAACCGCCCGTTGCTAGCCCGGATCGTTGGGACGGATTGATCGGCGAATACGGCTGGGATCACAACACCTTGTATATCCTTGAGAAGGATGGACAACTCCACGCGTTAATCGAATGGTTCTACGATTACCCGCTCACTGAAATCAGCCCGAATGTTTTTGCCTTCCCTGACTACGGTTTGTATCACGGTGAAAAGTTGTTCTTCTCCCGCGACGAAACAGGGAGTGCCACCGAGGTTAGGGCGGCTGAGATATCTTTCAAGCGTCGACCTGTTGGCACGAAGCATGGCGATACCTTTAAGATCGATCCAGTGCGACCGATCGAAGAGCTACGCCCCATTGCGCTGGCTGCCTCGCCACCGAACGAGCCTGGCGACTTTGTTGAGGCCGACTTAGTCGAACTGATTTCCTTAGATCCGACGATCAAGCTCGACATTCGCTATGCCACCACCAACAATTTCATGGGCGCCGTCATGTATCAGCAGCCCCAAGCATTCATGCAGCGTCCTGCCGCGGAAGCCCTGGTGCGTGTGCATCAGCGGTTAAAGGAACGCGGCCTGGGGTTACTTATACACGACGCCTATCGTCCCTGGTTTGTCACCAAAATGTTTTGGGATGCGACTCCTGCTTCCATGCAAGACTTCGTTGCCAATCCCGCGAATGGATCGCGTCACAATCGAGGATGTGCGGCGGATTTAACGCTTTATGATCTCGCTACTGGCAAGCCCATTGAAATGGTCGCGACTTACGATGAGTTCTCGCCCCGGTCCTTTCCAATGTATCCTGGCGGCACGTCTCGCCAGCGCTGGTATCGTCAATTCCTTCGCGTGTCGATGGAGCCGGAGAACTTCACCATTTATCCCTTGGAATGGTGGCACTTCGACTATCAAGACTGGAGCAAGTACCGTATTGGGAACGCAACATTTGAAGAACTAACCAAATAACATCTTGCTCTAACCCACTACATCCCTACCCCGTCCTCTAGGCCCATCCGTTGTTGATGTAGCTTCGTTTTGGCATAATTCGGTGTCGTACACTTCGACTTCCTAATCGCCAATGCTGAGGCAATGATGCATAACATCGTCCCCATTGAACGCCTGGTAAATCTTCTCGATCCTGAGGGAAACGCCCTGCTTAACATGTCCGTTGACGAGGCGGTCGAACGCGTTGGATCGGGCGATCCAGCACGTGTACGTGAGATTGATGGCCATTTTGCATTGCTTTCAAAGAACGGTACGATCATTCGCATGGCGCGATCCATTGGTCGCCCGATGCGTTACTTCCTGGCGAAGCGATCCGAAGGCCCGTGCCTGGTTGTCGCCGAGAGGATCGACGAGATCTATGAGTTTCTCAAGAGCGAGGGCCTGCACGGCCAGTTCCATCCTTCCTACACACGGATGGTTCCCGCGCACCACATTATGGAGTTAGCACTCGTCGGCTGTCCCGATCCCAATCCGACGACCATCCGCTACTTTGATCCTCAGCCGAACCAGCTAAGCAGCAACTTAGACGAAATCGGAGCACGGTACATCGGTAAACTGGCGGAGGAGATCAACGGTTGGCTCGATTCAATTCCATCCGAGCAGCCACTTGGCGTTCTCTTTTCCGGGGGAATCGATAGTGGCTCTGTACTCTTGGTACTGTACCATTTGCTTCTCAAACGAGGCGAGTCCCCAGCTCGCCTAAAAGCATTCACCTTAAGCGTCGAGAATGGTGGCACCGATGTGGGTCAAGCCGAACGTTTCCTTGCTGAACTTGACTTGAGCATGTTTTGGGAACCGATAGAGGCCCAAGGAGACGACCTCGATTTCCGAGACGCCGTTCGAATCATCGAAGATTACAAGCCGCTCGATGTTCAAGCGGCAACGATGGGGCTGGCGTTATGCCGTGGCATCCGCAACCGTTATCCAGATTGGAAGTACTTGATCGATGGAGACGGAGGTGACGAGAACCTCAAAGATTACCCAATCGAGGACAACCCAGAGCTCACCATCCGCAGTGTGTTGAATAATCAGATGCTTTACCAGGAAGGTTGGGGAGTGGATGCCGTGAAACATTCTCTGACCTATTCCGGAGGGCAAAGTCGTGGACATGTTCGATCGCATGCCCCGGCGAAGGCGCTGGGATTTAGCGGATTTAGCCCGTATGCGTTGCCAAATGTGATTGAAGTCGCCGAAGGCATTCCGTTCATCGAACTTACCGATTGGAGCCATGACGAGCTATACAAGCTAAAAGGGGAAATCGTCCGCCGAGGTGTTGAGCAGATCACGGGATTGTCGATGCCAGTCTTCGAGAAACAACGTTTCCAACGCGGCACCATTTCTAGCGAGCAATTCGCGGAGCTATTTCCGACCGACGAAATGGAATACCGTCGAGCTTTCGCGCAACGTTATGAGTAAGCCTTCCCAACGTCTTACCGACGCCGAGATCCTGGCATATCGCCCGCCGAAAAACAAGGTAACGGCTGATCAGCCTTACGCTTACCTTGTCGAAAAGGAGCGGGCTGCTAACGGTACGATTGTCGACGTAGCGACCTTGTTTCTGACAAATCGTGAATGTCCGTTTCGTTGCTTGATGTGCGATCTGTGGAAAAATACCACCGACACGAGTGTCCCTGTCGGTGCGATTACCAATCAGATCGATTTCGCCTTGAGCGAATTACCGCCTGCGTCGCAAATCAAGCTATACAACAGTGGCAACTTCTTCGACGCAAAAGCAATCCCGTCCGCCGACCTAGAGGGAATTGCATGCAGGATGCAGTCCTTCGACCATGTTATTGTCGAAAACCATCCTCGACTTTGCGGTGATGCCTGTCGAACTTTCAGCAAGCTACTCGCGGAAACGACTCTCGAAGTTGCCCTTGGACTCGAAACCGTTGACCCGCAAGTATTACCACGGCTCAACAAGCAAATGACGCTCGATGATTACGCGCGGGCAGTGGAACGTTTGCTATCCGCTGGGATCTCAGTGCGAAGTTTTATCCTGCTTAAAGCACCATTTCAAACCGAAGAGCAAGGCATCGAATGGGCCCTTCGCTCCATCGAATTCGCCGTCGGTCTGGGTGTCGGTTGTTGTGCCGTCATCCCAACCCGCGAAGGCAACGGAATCATGGAGCAACTACGATCACTCGGTCACTATGCGCCTCCTACGTTATCGTCGCTTGAACAGGTCATGACCGAAGGCTTGCGGCTCGTTGGTAATCGCGGCCGTCTTTTTGTCGATCTCTGGGATCTGAAGCAATTCGCTTCATGTCAACGATGTGTGGGGAAACGCAGTAATCGTCTTGCGGAAATGAATCTTCAACAGCAGTCACTTCCCCCGGTGGCATGCAAATGCAGTGAGTTAACGACGTGAATGAATCACTCTCGGTCGACGTCGCGGTCGTGGGAGCAGGTTTCGGGGGAAGCTTGACTGCGCTGATCCTTAATCGCATTGGCTTCCGCGTGGCCGTACTCGAACGTGGTCGTCATCCTCGTTTCGCGTTGGGCGAATCTTCGACCCCGACAGCCGATTTGGTTCTCCGCGATTTGGCTAGGCGATATGATCTTCCGTTTCTAAATTCGCTTTCCCGTTATGGTGATTGGCTGCAGAGCTGTCCCGACATCATCCGTGGCCCAAAACGTGGCTTCTCTTACTTCTCTCACCAGGCCAATCATGAATTTGAATGCCACGCTGACCACCGTAATGAATTGCTTGTAGCTGCCAGTCATAGCCAGGCCTCAGCGGATACCCATTGGCTGCGCAGCGATGTGGACTCGTTCTTCGTCCAGCAACTTGAGTCTGCGGGAATTTCCTATTTTGATCAAACCGAGGTTACGGTTGAAGATGATCGACCTAGCTGGCAGCTTGTTGGGTCGCGAGAAGATGGAACATCGCTTTTTATCCAAGCAGCGTTCCTGATTGATGCTACAGGAGAGGCCTCTTTCCTACCGAAAACGTTTGGACTGAAGCAACTTGGCGACCGGATGCGTACGAATTCCCAAGCGGTCTTCGCCCACATGGAAGGAGTGCTTCCTTGGGAAACCATGCTTCAACAGCAAGACGCTCGCACAATAGACCATCCGTTTCCGTGCGATGCAGCTGCCTTGCATCATTTACTTCACGTTGGCTGGATGTGGCAACTCCGTTTTGATAACGGAGTAACGAGT
Source organism: Blastopirellula marina (assembly GCF_002967765.1). Lineage (NCBI taxonomy): Bacteria > Pseudomonadati > Planctomycetota > Planctomycetia > Pirellulales > Pirellulaceae > Blastopirellula > Blastopirellula marina. The sequence continues at coordinate 326,423 of NZ_PUHY01000001.1, forward strand.
GTAGGTATCGCAACTAACTCAAAAGCATCTCCGTTAAATCCAAAGCTGAGTGCTACAGATCAGTGGAATCAGACTTTAAACCGTTACCCTTCCCTGGCGAAGCAGTTTGCATCTTCGCGCATCGTCGCGCCTAAAAACGAGATCTGCCGAACAGGGCGATTACAACGACAATGGTCGCAGTTGTCCGGACTGAACTGGGCCCTGCTTCCCCATACGGCCGGATTTGTTGATCCGCTGTACAGCAGCGGCATCGCACATACGGTTTGTGGCATCGAACGACTTTGCCACTTACTCGAACAGCACTGGCTGCGCGACTCGCTTGAAATCGTGTTGGATCATTATGCCAGTACGATTCGATCTGAACTCGACCTTCTGGATGAACTGGTCGCTGGAAGCTACGCCGCAATGAACGATTTTTCCCTTTTCGTCCCGTACTCGATGCTCTACTTCGCGGCAGCCACGACTTATGAGACAAATCGACTACGTTCCAGTTTCACACCGGAAATGGCGATACTGTGTGCTGATAATCAGCCATTTCGAGAAGTCGTAACCCAAGTGACAGGTGAGCTTAGACGCGTCGTGAACTCCGAGAGATCCGACCGGACAAGCTGTCACTTCTTTGAAACGGTGGCGACCGCAATCGCTCCTTATAACACCGCAGGTCTTTGCGACACATCCGTTAACAACATGTACCGCTACACAGCCGTCGAGAAATCGCACTCGCACCGAGCCTAATTCGCGAATGCATTCGTGCTCGTCTGACTCCATGATCGGCGGAAAGGCGCCGAACTCTGTCGCCGCGTTTGATACTGTCTTAAGTACTCTTGGTACGCACCATTTGCGGGATATTCTTTCGCCGGATAGCTCCCCATCGCCTGGTAAGGGAGAGGCTCCGAAGAGGTGCCGTAAATCGTATTCAGGTCGGCGTCCTTATCCCAGCCGACACTATGCAACACGAAATCACGTTTCCAACCGGGCGGCAGCGGCTGGTCAGGCACATCGAATGATAGAGAGATCTCGTCCCCTGATCCGATAACAACGAGCTGGTCATCGACTTCTTCGAGTAATGGCAACACATCCCCATAGCGAGTGTAATTTCCGCTCATCGCCGGCCATTTAGGACGTGTTGAGAGTTTGGTGTAGTCGTAACGTTCTGGACCGAAGGCGGGGTGAATCAGACACTCGGAGAAGCCACGATACGCCAGCTTGGCATCGCTCAGCTTCAATGGAATCTCTTTAACTTCGACGTTCGGCGAAGAAGTCGTCACAAACGCGGCGTCCCAGTAAATCTCAATACTGGTGCCAACTCGCAACCGGTAGCGGTCACTAGCAAATGCGTTGGTGATATCGATCGCGATCGTCTTCGTTTTGCCGCCAGGGAACCCTGTAAATGGAATGGTTTCTACCCATTGTCCGTCATCGTCCAGCGACTCGATAAATGGAGGACGAGGGGGGGCAATTGAATCGTTTTCGGCTAGGCCGACATTAATCGAAGTGTCAGAAGGATAGATCCACCCGGTCAGGAACAAGGTGATCTGCTCAGCATCCCCCAGGTCCTCAAACTCAAGTTCGATAAAGTGTGGCTCGGTAACGCCCTGCAAGATCTTCTTTTTGAAGGATTTTACGTAGTGGTCATCCTGCTTGCTTAGCAGCTGCGACACGTCTCGTCCATGTGTATCGAGGGCAAGCTTTGGCCATATTTTTTTTTCAACGGCGTACAGTTTGTGCTGAGCAATGCTGGGCGGTCCGACTTTTTCATTCGTATACACCTCGACATTAGCCGGATGGTCGATCGCCATTAGCTGAACATGGTCAAAATAAGCGGCCTCCCATAATTCCTCGGTAATTCGAATTTCGTACTTTCCGTTTTGTTGGGACAACATCTCACCTGGCACTTTGATATACTCCCACGGGCGATCCGGTACGATCTTGCCCTCGGCACTTTGCAGACCTATTGGTGCGGCCCAAAGCAGATCAGTTACGAATTCGAATTTCTCTCCATTCCAAGTGTAGAGGTAGGGGCACGATCCCTTCAGTGTTTGTCGCTCGGTGATTAACGTGTTGATTTCAGGCTGAATGATGCTCTGAGGGATTCCATTGGTCCAGATTACCCGGATGGCATCGGCTTGTTTTCGATCTCCCAAACCGAAGTGCGTAATGCCTTGCCGAACAACCTGAGCTTGGTAATTCGCATCGATGCGAAGTTCCAATAGCGATCCCAGTCCGTATTGATTCACCCGCCCACTTGAACTTGCCGCACCTCCCTTGACCTGAGCAGCTAACAGCTGCACATCAATCCAGTGGTTTTGATTACCACCTTCATTCATCAACGGAAATATTGCGTCCGACGTCAGCAGCACGAGATCAAGATCGCCATCCCCATCCAGGTCGGCCTGTTTCGCCGCGATTATCTCAGCATCAAGTTTAGGCAGGGTGGTTGAGGTTTGTTCCATCCTGCCATCAGGTTCACCCCGTAGCAGTTGGCTGCCTTCCTCATCAAAGGCAAATAGGTCTTGATAACCATCGTTGTCGTAATCGAGAAGCTGCCAGTGAAGCGGGAGACTCGCGTCGGCCGACTTGGTACTCAACGGAATCACCTTTCCTGTCTTGACGGTCCGAGTTTGAGCCACGTTGAGCGTGTCTTTGTCGGCATACAGGATATCCCAACTGGCGTTGGAGTCCACGTCGATGATATCGAACATCTTGGCATGCTCAATACCGGCGATGTCTTTCGATAACGATTGCCAACGCATGCGGCGATGACGCAAGTTTTCGAAGTACCCCAGACCGGGACTTCCCTCGTACAATGCAATGATATCGAGGTCCATATCGCGGTCCCAGTCGACAGCAATCGCCTGTTTCAATTTCGCGTTGCCCTCGACGCCGCTGATTGCCTCGACCACCCATGGCTCAAAGTGGAGCCCATCGACGTTACTCCAAACCGTTGGGGTACCACTTGTCCCGATGAAAAGATCCAAGTCACCATCGTGATCAAGATCGGCTGGAACAACGATATGGACATCGGGGGTCGCGTGCTCCTGCGTGATAACGGTCAATTGCGGTTGATTGCCTCCTTGGTTCTCGATAATAGAAACGCCACTCGCACCGTAGAGGACCAAATCGAAGTCACCAGCTTGCCGAACTTCCCCTCCGGCAATTTCTATGTCACCGTCCAAGTCGACTGCCAACACCTTTGCATAGTCGCCGCTAATCTCTAACCGCACGGGCGGTGCATATCCGTCGCCTGATTCGTGCTTCAAATAAATCTCAATGGCATCTTGCTTCAGCAGCGCCAAGTCCATCGTGCCGTTTAAATCGAAGTCGACCAGCTCGAGATCTTTGACTTTCCCGCCACTGTCTATTTCAATCGTCTTGCCAGGAACATACTTCACTTCAATTCGTGGGGACGTGGTTGCCAGTGCCGCTGCGTATTTGACATAAAACTCTGGCGAAAAATCCGTTACGACAAACTCCAACGGACTACGTTCAACCATCAGCCGATCACTTTGAACCGCTTCCTCCGCCCGAGTCGCATTGCGTATCATCTGAACGGTTCGTCGCACTACGGCCCAGTTCCCCTGCCGAGCCGCGTCGCTGGCTTGAGCAAGCATGTCGTCTAAGGAAACGCCAACAAGACGTTGAACGGATGTCTCCAGCGGAGAAAACACTTCTTTAGCTCGGTCTAGCACATCGGCTATCTGTGGCGCTTCCTCACTTACCAAGGCCGGCATTTGCTCGAGAAGTACTGCCAGATTATCGGGTGCAAGCTTCGCTGCGTTGTTCAAGAACTCGCTTGCAGCGTCGGTATATTCAGGGCCACCTTCTTTTGCCGCTTGATAGGCCTCAAACCAGATGGCGGCACTGGATGGATCCAGTTCGGCGGCTTTTTTCCATGAAGTGAGTGCCGCCGCCAGGTCACCTCTCGCCAATTGGACGCGGGCCAGTAGGCTGAACGTCTCTGCAGACTGCGACTCAAGATGCTGGAGTCGATCCATCCCCGCCGAGAGTTTCTCCAGCACCTCAGCATTCGGCTGACCCCCGGCATTTTGAAGCGACATTAGATGAGCAACGACCTGATTTTGCGGACCCAATTTCTCATCAGGAAACGCTTCGGTCAGTTGAAGCCAGGATGGAAAGGTCTTGTCAGGCTGCTCCGATTCGAGGTAACCGAGCGCGACATTCTTCTCGCTCAATAGCGCTCGCAGTTTGGCGACATCCATCGCTGAGTGTGACAACGATTTCCAAGCCACAAGCCCCACGACAAAACTGAGAATCAGGCATCCGGCGAGAAGTAGTAGCTTCCGTGAGAATGACATGGGGCAAAGCGATGCTTTTTTAGGAAGATTTGGAGATCGTATGCGATTGATTGACTTCGACCGGCGAAATTTCTTGTACCGTCCCGTCGGGCCATGTCACTTTGATCGACTCGATGGTGTCTGATTTACCAAGTCCAAATGTCAGTGGAAGTTCGACCTGGCTTAGATAGCTGCGTGTGGGCATGACTTGGCGTCGCATGGTTTGCCCGCCAGCGGAAAGCTCGACAATCGCTCCTAAGGCACCTGTATTCCCGTTGCCGCCGTCGAGCGTTATCCGCACCCAGTTCTCACCCAGATCAAGGTCGTTACGAAGCAACCGCGGAGGCCCGCCAAGGCCAGCGATGACCACATCTAGGTCGCCATCATTATCGATATCCGCGAAAGCCGATCCACGCCCAACCATCGGCTTTACGAGATCGCTGCCACATTTTTCCTCAGGGACCGGAACGAACTCCGTTGCCTGTTCAGCACCGCAGTTTCGAAACAACTGTGGTGGCTGTTCGTAGTGCTGACTTTCCTGAACACGATGGATATCACGCTCCAAGTGTCCGTTGGACGCCATTAGGTCAAGCCGACCGTCGTTGTCGTAATCGAAAAAGAAGACGCCAAAGGTCAGGAGCAACCGAGTTTGCGGACCAAGGCCAGTGGCAACCGCCTCGTCAGCGAACAACATTCCACTTTCGTCAGCGACATAGAGTGCCGTCATTTCGTTTGAGAAGTTTCCGATCACGACGCCGGGGTCGTTGGTATTTCGGAACGTTCCAATGTCGATTCCCATCGCACCACGGGCGTTGCCGCTATCGTCAAACGCAATCCCCGACAGGCTGCCTTGCTCTTTGAAAGTTCCATCTCCCTGATTGCGAAACAACATATTCTGTACGGTGTCGTTGGCCACAATCATGTCGATCCAGCCATCCCTGTCTAGGTCGGTCATGACAACGCCCAACGACTTTGCCAGAGGCACTTTATTTACAGGATCACGAACTTGCAGACCAGCTTGCTCGGCGACTTCTTTGAAGCTTCCATCTCCCTGATTTTGGAAGAGATAGGGAAACATACCGCCGAAGTTCTGTGGTCGACCGTAGGCGCGTGCCCCGCCCGTTAATTGGAAGTTTTGGCTGATGTCATATTGCCGATTCCACTCAAGATAGTTGCAAACAAACAAGTCTAAGTCGCCGTCGTTGTCGTAATCCAGCCAACCGCAACTTGTGCCCCAAGCATCTTCCGCTCCAGCGACACCCACCGATTCCGCCACTTCCTCAAACTTACCGTTGCCAAGATTACGGAATAGGTAGTTTCTGCCTACCGCCGTAAGATAGACATCTGGAAGAGAATCTCCATCGTAGTCTCCAACGGCCAATCCCATGCCGTAGCACTCGACGTCCAGTCCTGAACCAGCAGTGACGTTGGTGAATTTGCCAGTGCCATCATTCTCGTAAAGACCCTGATAACTTGGCTTGTGGTCGTCCCCACGATTCCACGGCCAGACACAACCGTTACTCAGCAATAGGTCCTGATCGCCATCATTATCAAAATCGAAGAAAGCACAGCCGCCTCCCATCGTTTCTGGCAATAACTTCTGTTCGGAAAAACCATTCTCGTGGACAAAGTCGATCCCTGCCTCTTTCGTAACATCGGTGAAAAACACCTCAGGGATCTCGACGGGAATCGACTGGCGAACTTCAACGCTACTCAGCTTTGATTCGACCGCCGGGGGAAGTGTTTCTTTTGGCAGGAGAAAATAGGCTGCGACGATTCCAGTAATGACCAATCCAACAATGACGGCCAGAGACCAACGGAGCGCCTGCCCGATGACTTGATCATCCTGATCGAGCTCGGGGTCGTCCATCGAGATGTTAGCTTGCGGGTCGTTGGTCATTCCGACTTTTCTCCCTCATTTGAATCTGATTTCACTTCAGCTTTCTCGGAAGTTGGATCCTTCTTACGTTGCAGCGGATATTTCGTTACTTCTTCCGATACATCATTTGCCGCCGGGTACTTTTCGCGGGCCAAGCGAACGGCGTTACCTTGTGCCGTATCATCTGACTTGTAGCGTTCATGCATTTCGGCATGGTGCTGAGCTTCCTCTGGCTCGTCCAGCGCTGCGTAGACTCGCTGCAAATTATAATGAGCCGTCACATTTTCGGAATCGATCTCTAGGGCGCGATGGAAGTATTCTGCCGCTTCATGCAAGTAAGCAATTCCTTCCTCTTCTTTCCCTTGTCGACGACGCTGATTTCCCAAATCGTACAGCGATTGTCCCAGCAGATTGAGAACTACGTAATCCTTGCTGAAGTCAAATCCACGACGCACCATCTCGGGGGTCCGTCCGTCAACTACGCTTTTCAGATTGTTGATTGCTGCCGGGAGATTACCTTGCTCCCGATTGACCATACCGCTGAGCCATGCCCAGGTCCATTCAGGATAGTTCTTCTCGTCAGAGAATTCCTTAGCGCGTTGCAAAGCTGCCACAGCGTCGTCAAGCCGACCTTCTGCCGAATACGTTCTTGCCAGATTCATCGGTCCGTCCCAACGATTCAACTTCTCTACTTCCTTGAAGGCAGCCTCTGCTTGACGCAGTTGCTTCTTGCCAGAGATCAGCAGACCAATTCCGTAATCATTCCAACGTTTCCACAGATCGAATTTCGGAATTGGATTGGTGACTTTGACATTCGATCCTTCCACGGCAAAGGTCATGGTATCCGTCGCTAACGTTGTGATCGGGAGATCGTTAACATAAGTACCATTCTTCTCTTCGCCTCGAATCTTAGCACCAAGTTCCTGGTTGGATTTGGCGACAAACTCCATGTATTCCTGATCGAACTTGCGATACTTCAGTTTAGCTTCAACGGTCACTGGACCGTCGACGTCCTCAGGCAACGTGAATTCATAGTGAACTGTATCAGCAGCGCCGGGTGGAATCTGGTTGTTATAGAGCGGCGTGAAGATATCTTGCGCGTTTCGGCGGTTAATGCGATTGCCATACTTGTCTAGCATGAACACATTCACTCGGTGTGCCCAAGGATCAACTTCGTTGCCACGTTCTGGGTCGATGTCACCACTCTGACCGATAATCCGATCACCCGACTTCACAATCACTTCTAACCAAATCTCGTTGGAATCGACTGTCCCTTGCGTGAAGTGATGGCCTAATTTCAGTGTACGAATCACAACATCCAACAGATACTTTTGTCCTGGGACCAATTCCGGCGATTCCGGGCGAAGCGGAGCGATCAGCGGAGAATCGATTTCGCCACCTGGATGTAGCCCAAAAATATCGACGCGAGTCACGTCCTCCAGGAACTTCTGATGTGCGGCGGTGACATCGGGTTTGTCACGCATCCAGGATATACCGGTGTTCGCCGAAGGGAAGAGATGGTCGTGGACTTTCAAGATGCCCGAACCATCGAAGTCTTTCGCTCCGAAGTCGTTCGACGCTTCAAGTGGCATGTGACACCCATTGCAATTTACTTGGGCGGTTTCTGGGTAATAGAAACTGCGACTTCCGTGTCCCGAAACACCGCTGATCAGGTAAGAATCGTAGTGATTCTGACCGCGGAGGAAATCTTTATAGTGCGTCACTTCCGCGGGCAGATGCACTTTATGGCACGTGGAACAGAATTCAGCCGTCTTATGAAGCGGTTTGAGGAATGTTTGCTTGTGGAACTCTGGCTTGGCTTTAACCAACTGCCGATTGATCCACTGCAACGCTGGGTTCTCGCTGTAAGCGAATGGATACTGAAGCGGTTCCTCAATCGTGTAGTCGGCATTACCACGATTACTGTTCACGTTCGTGATCGCGTGGCACACCGTGCACGTAATCCCAGCTTGGCCGGTCGGATCGGTCAGCATCTCGAAGTTCGGGTCGTCGAACTTTCCACTGAAGAAAGGAACTGGATCGTGGCAGCCCGCACACCAGCGTGAGGCTTGAACTGAGCCGTCACGCTTGAGTGAAACCTGGCGGGTCTCGTTTACACTTGCCAAATAGGCTGGATTGTTGAAGGAACTGAACCGATGCACACTGTCTTTCCAACCGTTGTGTACATCTTCGTGGCACTGTTTACAGTACTGATCGTTCATCATGGCTCGGGCGGGGATAAAATCGCCAGAAGTTGTTCGTGCCAGAGATGGCGAGAAGTATTGTAGACCAGATTCCGGGCCGACTGCGTTCCAGCGCCGCGGATCTTCACGATGCATCACGGTCATCACTAGGAGCATTACGGCGACAACGCCGACGTAGCCCAGACCAATCTTCCATTTTATCTTTGGTCCCGCCAGGCGATGCAACCAATACAGCCACACGGCGGTCAGTGGCACGATCACATGCAACCAATAGACAACGCTTCGTACGGCTGGCTGTTTCAAATCGAAACCACTAACGCGAGTCAACAAGACCCCAGTGACAAGCACGATTATCCCAGCGGCAAGCAATGCGTAGCCGATTCGAATTGCACGAATCTTCTTTCGTTTTCTCGTGGCGTACCAATGAACACCACCGAAAACGAGAAAGGGCACGATAAGCAGGAATCCCAGTATCAGATGCCCTAGGAACATGTACTGATAAAAATAGTTCTGATAGGCATGCCCAGAGAACCATTCCATGGCTGTGATCGATGCCAGGTAGGCTGAGTTCGCAAAAAGAATGGCGACGATCGCCAAGACAATATTCAGAAGTATCCGCAGACGTGGACTAACGGCTCGCGCGGCTTTTGGTTTACTCGCGGCTTTAGCCAGTAGATCTTGCTTGGCTTCCATAGGGCATCAATCGAACGGTTGTTGGAGTGCGAAAAGATTGGACAATGCAACCTCGGTCGTTTCGTTGGATTCAACGTTGTGTGGCACATCCGGTTGACCTTACGACAGCTGCCATGCGACCACGACCCGGCGTACACCATCAAAAAGTAGAATCGGGAATTCGCTACCGCTTACCGATTCCCGCGATACTCTCGCAACTAGGCCTGGATAGTTTGCTACCCAGACATACCTAAAGAGGGTGGCTTAATGAAAGGACGAGGAGTGAAAAGTCATGCTTTATTCTCACCCCAGCGCCTAGTTTTTAAAAGAGGCTTTCTCTGTTTCTTACCTGATCTAGCGTAACGTATAATCGTTAAATACGGCAGATTTGCCGGTCATTTAGTCTGAGATGGGTTCAATTCCGTGCATTCGCCCCCTTCGATGATTTGCAGAAACCTCCCAGACGGCGGGCTCTCGAAAATCTCCTCGTTACCATTTGGCCAACGAATGAGTATCCGCTTTATCTTGGCCGCCCCCAGTCCGAAGTGAACCCGATCGCCGTAGCTCGATTGATACCCCCGACCCCGGCGAACTTCGGCTTGTTGGTTTCCTTCTGTCGTTTCCAGCAAAATCTTCGCCCCAACTCCATCTCGATTCGATTGCTTACCAACCAAGGATATCTGGACACTTCCTGCCGCTGAATTGAGATCATTTCGCATTACAGTAGGTGGAGCATTTACGTTTAGGATGACGATATCCAGGTCTCCATCGTTATCTAGATCATCGAACGCGGCTCCTTTGCTGGACTCCAGAATTGCCATTCCCGAACCACTTCGGTTGGAAACATCCGCAAATCGACCTTTCCCGTCATTCTCGAGATACGCGTTGGGTACCCGTACCGCGGTTCGATCGTCCACGTTTCGCGCATTTACCCAAAAGTGCCCACAGGCAACGAAGATGTCTTCGTCCGAGTCGTTATCGAAATCGGCAAACGTGGTCCCCCACTTCACATGCGGCAACGTACTAGAACCGCTTCCACTGGGCTTAGACATATCTTGAAACATGCCGCCGCCGATGTTTTCGTATAGGGTTGAAAGCTCACCACTAAATGTTGTCATGTAGAAGTCAAAACGCCCGTCGCGATTGAAGTCGCCCACGTCGACTCCCATGCTGCCGTTAGCATTTCCACCACTGTCGTACGCGGTGCCAGACAGAAGCGCCACTTCCTTGAATTTGCCGGTTCCGTCATTTTGAAACAGGAAATTCGCGGCGTAGTCGCCACATACAAAGAGGTCGACGTCTCCGTCATCGTCATAATCGCTTGCGACGATCCCCATGCCAGGCCCCGCGACAGCGCTAATCCCTGATTCGCGACTGATATCCGTGAACGTTCCGTCGCCATTGTTACGAAATAATACGTCAGGTGTGGGATCGTAAGATTGTGGCCCCGAGGAGAACTCAACGTCTCCGATCTTATCCACCACATTGGTTTCGTAGGTGAAATCAACGTAGTTAGCGACGTACAGATCAAGATCACCATCGGCATCAATATCAAGCATCGCTGCCCCGGCTCCGACTTTGTCGCACTGCGTTCCCGTCTCTTTTGTGACGTCTGTAAAGGTACCGTCCCCGTTGTTTCGGTACATGACATTCGGACCGAAGTTGTTGAGGTAAATATCCTGGTCACCGTCGTTGTCATAATCACCGGTGACGATGCCGAGTCCATACCCGGTGTCACCTACGCGCGCTTCTTCGGTGACGTCGGTGAACGTCCAATCACCGTTGTTACGGTAAAGAGCATTGCGTGGTGGTACGTCGTACTTCGAGCCTGGATTAGGAGCCCCATTCAGAAAGTAGATGTCCACGAATCCGTCGCCGTCGTAATCGAACGTCGCCAAGCCGGCTGCTACCGTTTGTACGATGTAACGACTACCTCCCTGTCCGTCCGTATGGACGAAGTCAATACGGCACGTGTCAGTGACGTCAGCAAATTCCGCTTTGCCCGCCGGTGTTGGAAGAATGGTTACTGGTGGAAACGTATCCCCCATGGCAACTGGACGTGGAGTCGTCTCTGTTCCATTCTCCGTCGCATCGCCCTTGCTTAGATTGGGAGACGTCACTTCCGACTTGCCGTTGCATCCACAAATAACAAGAAGAATCGATAAGAACACAGTCCGCTGCATGACTTCCAATCTATTTTGATATGGGAGCGACTCGGGTGGAGGATGGCATAAGTTTCCGAGCGTTTTCTTCGGCTTGCTGTTTACCTTGTAGGTCTCCCAATCCGGCACTAGCTGCGGCTAAGACCTGATAGGCATGAACCGATGGCGTGATCTGGATACTCTCTTGCGCCATCTTCTGTGCACTCTTCAAATCGCCTTCTTCCAGATAGTAAGCAGCCAGGGCAGTTGCCACCGTCGATGAGTCTGGCATCCGCTTATAAGCCGCGAGCAGTGCGTCGCGTCCGCCAGCAGGGTCTCCTGCGAGGAAAGCAATTTTCGAGAGGTTGACGTAATTCAAGGGATTGTTTGGCTCGACAGCAACCAAACGGCGCTCCGCCTGGTAAGCATCCTGAAAACGTTCCTGCCGATATAGCACCTTCGATAGGACTCGATAGATGAGTCCACCCTGCGGATAAATCTCCGCGGCCCGCAAAGCAATCTGGGTCGCTTGCTGTGCGTCTCCTTGGTCGAGATAAAACTCCGCCGCCTGCGCCATGGTGTAGCCGACAATTCTCCGCAGGGACTCGTCATAGTGTTTCTCGAACTCACCTCCCCCTGTTTTCGTTTCAGGACGGAGTTGTCGGGAAATCTCCAGATGCTTGTCAGCAAGTTCAACATCTCCCAAACGGCGCGCGACGTTCGACAAAATGAAGTGCAACGATCCGTTCGACGGATTCACTTCAATACCACGTAAGCAAAGCTCTTTAGACGCTTCCAGTTTGCCACGCTGAGATTCGATTTCTGCCGTGGTTTGTAACAGTGTAGGTTCTCTGGGGAATTGAGTTAGGGCACGGTTAGCCACCTCGGCAGCTTCATCTAACTTACCTGTCTGTTGGAGGCCACGAGCAAGTTGCGTCGCTAAATCAACGTTGCTACGGTCGTCTTGGAGAAGCTTTTCCAATCGGGTAACTGCTTCCTCTGGGCGCCCCTGCTCAAGGGCAACTCGGGCTAGTCCCGTTTGGGCCTCAATCGACTGCGGGCGGAGCTTCAATGCCGCTTGCCAATGCGATTGTGCTTCCTCGTATCGGTAGGTGCTCATCGCAAATTCAGCCGCAATCTTGTGCGGAACTACCACGGTTGGATAGTCATCGATCAGGTTCGTGACGACCTCTTCGGTTTCCTTCCTTAACTCCTCCGAAGTGATCGATACTGGCTCAAGCGGAAGTACGATGGGCTTGGCATTCGCAAGCGATGGATTGCCGTTGAGTTCTTCTGGAAGATCACTTGATGGTGCTGGATAATACCGCGCCACCGCCAACACCACGAAGACTGTGACGACGATGATTACGCCGTAAACGACATAGCTCGTTTGCGATGCACTTTGCCTTGCCGGCGTTTGCTTGCGTTTCTGGGCCAAGGGAAGAGCCTAAGAGATACAGTGCCTACGACGAAAAACACACTGCGATCGGCGACCGCAGTGTGTCATGAAGTTCGATCGATTTCATCAATCGTTACGGTAGCTTGCCGTCCGATGTCAGTGCTAGATCAATCGTATTCTTACCACTTTTAACTTCGCGGACGATCTCGGTCTGCTTGTTGTAGACCGCCGGAAGCTTTTCCTTCGTAGCGGCATTGTTGTAGTCCGATTGCCTAGTCTGCATTAATTCGGCATAGCGAGGATCATCCGAAGGAATATCCTCCATGGTTTCGGTTGTGGCTTCAGGGACCGATGTGATCGATACCTTGTGCGTGCCAACTACTGCGCCAGCTTCGCTGATGTAAGCCAACGTATATTCGCCGTTATCATTCGTCGTCGCCGAGGAGGCACGTCGGCCATCTTCAGGGACAAACGAGACAATGGCGTTAGAGAGGGGCTTGCCGTCCAGCGTTACCTTCCCCGAGACTTGGCCCAGGGAAGGTCCACCTTCACCACACCCGACGGTAACCGCCAAGCATAGTAGAAACGTGAACGAGATACTCAGGTTTCGGAAACTCATTTTTGAATACGCTCCTGCAATGCTGGGGTTCCGAGGTGTACCGTATTAAATCGACTATGGTAGCGATGCGGCTTCACCGCCGTTTCGGCTACCAAGAGCACCCCACACACCGTAGTCAGACTGACCACTTGGTGTTGCCTGGCTATCGGCTGCTTGATTACCAGTATTGATGTTCTGGCTAATGAACTGGACCGATCCGTCAGCCATGCAGACGTTACCACCGCCTGGGTGCCAACTGGAAAGCGTTCCCATGTGTTCGTTGCCGTCGACACCGCCCCAGTGGCAGCTAGGACCATTTGGCCCAACCATCGTGGCGAAACCAACGAAGTAAGGACGTCCGTCCCAAGCACGGCCAGTGTGAGGACGATAGTCAGCACGCACATCGCCAGTCAGGCGCTTAGTGGTGACATCGTATCGAGCCGAACAGGCTTGTGGATTCCAGCTTTGCATGTTTAAAGCAACACCACCGCGAAGATCGGTTGGACCGCCGGAACCGGCGATTTCACCCACCATAACCGTGTTCGAGAGACCGTCGGTAATTCCTGCGAAGTTGATCTTACGATCGATTTGGAAAATACCTCGATTGTCACGACCTTGGTTTGGACGGAACTGGTTCTGGTGATAGTCGTCACCGACGCAACCCTTGTAATTCAAGATGCAAGGACTCTCATTTCGATTGGTTGGAGGAGCGTCGGATGGGCAGGTAAAGCCTGCGATGTCGACTTCCCAGTTTTGCTGAATCCATGTGTCAGTCGCGGTCGTCGCCCAAGGGCTAGGAAGACTGGAACTCTTTGCACGGACTTGGATGTTGTCGTAGAGCGCCGTTTGTTCGATGTACGGCAAAATGTAGATCGTCCACGCGTAAACTCGGTTACCACCCCAGTCACCATCGATGGCTTGGTTGCCTAAAGGTGGCAACTTACCGTACGTGTCGTGTCGGTTATGGAGAGACAACCCCAGTTGTTTGAGATTGTTGGTGCACTCCATTCGACGCGCGGCTTCGCGGGCTTGCTGAACAGCTGGTAGGAGTAATGCGATGAGAACTCCAATGATGGCAATGACTACCAGCAATTCAACTAAGGTAAACCCACGACAAGATTGTCGCTGTACCATTTTCACTTCTCCCTGAGAGAAAAGGCGTTGTTGAAAAGTGTCTTCGTTTTTGAGGCGGAAACAAAGACAAAAGAAAAGGCAAAATAACTTACGAATTAATCTTAAACAAAGTCCCATTATTCAACAAGTAGTGACGTGAAAAACATACACTTCACGTGAATTCACCCTGACCCCCTCTCCAGAACCACTTGCTGCATACTGCCGATCTTTGACCCGGAAAATATCTCAATTTGACCGTCGGGCCACCTTACTTCAACCTGGTCGATATCTCGACTTTCTCCCAAACCAAAAGTAAGGCGTCGACCATAGTCTCCTTGGTAACCTCGCCCGCAATAGACTTCAGCAACTTGTTTAATGTCGCCGGATATCACCGTAACGCGACTACCTACCCCGAATTGGCTACCATTCGGATCCTTCAACCTGATTTGAATGGACTTGTTATTCGAGGTTGAGTCGTTTCGCAAAATCGTCGGAGCGGCGGCCGAGTTCAGCACCACCGCATCAACGTCGCCATCGTTATCCAAATCATCAAACGCCGCGCCACGGCTACTTTCGACAATGGCCATTCCACTGCCAGCGGACTTAGAGATGTCGGCGAAAGAGCCGTTGCCTTGATTGAGCATAAGGTAGTTTCGAACTCGTTTTGCTGTGCGGTCGTCAATTCGTTCGATCTCATCGAAATGGCCGCATGCCACAAACAAATCCAGATCGCCATCGTTATCGAAGTCGATCAAGCCCGTTCCCCAGTGAACATGTGGGAATAGTTCGTTGCTGATACGTGCCGTACTTGTTGCATCTTCGAACAGTCCATTACCTAGGTTCCGATACAACACCGGCATTTCCGATTGCCAATCAGTGAGAAAGATATCGATATGGCCATCATTGTCGTAATCGCCGCAATCGACGCCCATGCTGGCGTTCTTCTTCCCGTCGAAGTCGTAGGCAACGCCAGTGATGATCGCGACCTCTTTAAATTTTCCACTTCCGTCATTCTGCCAGAGGTGATTCGCCGCATTGTCATTGCAGATGAAAACATCGAGGTCGGCATCTTCGTCATAGTCCGTGGCGATGATTGCCATCGATGGACCTGACATCGAACCGATACCGGACTCTTCCGTGACATCGGTGAATGTTCCATCCCCTTCGTTGCGGTACAAGGTATCTGGCACGGCTTGGTAGTACTGGGGGCCAGCCTTGAAAAAGTGTCCTTCAATCTCGATTGGTACGTGTGTCTCGAAGGTAAAGTTGACGTAATTCCCCACGTAAAGATCGAGATCACCATCTTTATCCATATCAAAAAAGCTGACACCTGCCCCAAATTTGTCGCCGTTACCGGTCCCCGTCTCCTCAGTCACGTTGGTAAATGTTCCATCACCATTATTTCGGTAGAAGACGTTGGGCCCGAAGTTGTTGATGTAAAGGTCTTCATCGCCGTCGTTGTCATAGTCTCCCGCAGCGACACCCATGCCATGCCCAGTGTCCCCAACACCAGCTTCCTGCGTAACATCGGTGAACGTCCAGTCGCCGTTATTGCGGTATAAAGCGTTGGTCGGGGGCGTCTTGAAATTGGTACCCTTCAAGGCGCCGCCGTTGAGAAAGTAGATATCGATGAAACCGTCGGAATCGTAATCGAACAGCGCAACGCCGCCCGTTGAGGCTTCAACGATGTATCCTTGGCCACTGCCTCCATCGTTGTGCTTAAACGTGATTCCTGACGTTTCTGTGACATCGGTTAGTTGAATGGTATGCTCAACCGCTGGGGCTTCCGCTTTCAACTTCGGAAGGGATTCGACGCGAATTGGCGAATTGTTCGACGCTTTCGAAGCCGCCGTCGGAAACGATTGAGCCTGGAGCCCTTTCGGTTCAGCGTTCTTCGCGCTCGCAATTTCACTTTCATCCGTGGGCGTAGCAGGGCCTCCCACAGAAATTGCAGGTTGAGACTGCTGTTCACAACCGCTGAACAAGATCGCCGCGGCCAATACTAGGACAAGCTTCTTCATGGAGTCGTCGCCTACTTATGGAGACACCGAAGGACGTTCGAGCTTTTGAGCTTCCTGCATTGCGGCGACGGCGTTTGTTTCGTCCCCCATACGCTGACAAATCGTGGCCAGCAATCGATAACCACTGGACGTAGCATGATGCCTTAGGGCCTCTTGGGCGTACCAGCGTGCTTGATTTAACTTGGCTCCATCCAGATAGAATTGCGCCAACGCGAGATAAGGCTCCGGCATGTTTGGGCCGATCGAAATCACGTTCTTAAGTGCTGCTTCCGCTGCAGCCCGATCGCCGCTCGCTTGCGAGGCCTCGGCGAGTTTAAATTGGTTCGTGAAGTCAAACGGCGCGATATCGACCAAACGTTGTCGAACCAGCCGCTCTTCAGCCGCTAAACCGGCCTCATGGTACATATCGGCTAAGACTTGACAGGCCGCGAAATTTGCAGGATCAAGCGTCAAAGCACGCAGCAAATGTAGTTCAGCAGCAAGGGAATTTCCCATACGGATTTGGACGGTAGCTGCCTCAATCAGTGTGTTGACTGTGGCTTGGCGAGCTTCAGCACTGGAAAGCACTTGAAATCTTCGTTGCGCCGCGATGTCGTCGCCACCATTCTTGTCGCTGACTAAATCGCGGTACTTCTTAGCTTCGTCGTCTTTCCCCTGCTGCGCTAGGGCATTCGCGAGGGAGGTAAACGCGGCAGGCGATTCGTGTCCCGTCTCGATCGTCTTTTTCAGACTCTTCTCCGCCTCTTCAAGTTTCCGCAGACGGAGTTGGGCTTGCCCCAAAACCATCCAGAAGGACGGATTGTCAGGATCTTGCTGAATGGCCCGCTCAATTACTTTTTCCGCTTCTTCCGATTTGCCAACCTTATTAAGCGCGACACCCAGATGGTGCATCAAGTCAGGCGACGATACTCCGGCGTTGTATGCTTTTTGCAGTGTTTCAGCAGCCAATTGACTGTCGCCACGATCCATCGCCACAGCGGCAAAGTTAATGTAGTAACGTGGATCACTAGGGGCTAAAGCGATGCACTGTTTCCAAAGCTTCTCGGCTTCTGCCGATTGACTGAATTGAGCACACATCATCGCTGCCACGTGCAACGCTTCTGCTCGGTCCGGATAGCTTTGCCGTAAGGTGTTCGCCACGAATTCCGCTTCGGCACGCAAGTCATCCTTGCTGGCTGGCATCGCCCTCGTCGGAAGCGTGATACTCGGCCGCTGCGGAATTAGCTGTTCGACGATATCCGAGATCGACTCTTGTTCGAGTGGCTCTTCAATGGCCGAAGACTCTTCTGGTTGCCCTGGAGCTTCCGGTACAGCAATTAGGTGAGAAATGCCCAGCGCGGCAGCTATACACAACACAAAAAGGGATGCCCACTTCAACATCTGGGGAATTCCAGAAGTTTGGGCAGTTTCAGCTGATGCTCCCTCGTGAGGCGCATTTGCAGAATCGTCCACAGCAAGTATCCCTGACCGCGAAGAGAACTTGTGAGTAATTAAAAGACGTCAGTTGTACGATTGGTGAACACCAATTTTGATAAGAACTTAATAGTTCTTGTAATTATCGTTTTTTTATTGCGCATTCTCAACCCACCATCTGGGTACATGCTGCGGAATACATGGTTTGTAAAATGTTGTAGGTGTGTCGATCTGCGCAACGACTTTCTTGTTCTTTTCGGTCTTCTACCGTCTGATCGAGGGAGCCAGAACGGAACACTCTATCGAGATTACCCATCTTCGTAGAACGCTCATGACATCTCTGCTTTTTTGAAGCCGAATTCACCTTGAAAGGTTTTACGACGGCCAAAGACCAACGTACAATCGGCGGGACTTAGATGGACCTTAAGCAGCAGCACCATGGAGCCACAGCACGATGCCGTCGACGTTTCCCGTATTTGACCCTGCATCTCCTCAGGCGGAGTCGATACGAGATTTGTTCGTGCAGGTTCTCTTCATCAGTGCTGCCATCTTTGCGATTGTGGCTGGCCTAATCTGCATCGCTCTGGTCAAATTCCGCTCGCAGGAAGCAGTCCCGGCCCAAGACTTTGGTAGCCACCGTCGAGAGATCGCCTGGATCGCGGGACCGGTAATTATCGTGATTTGGATTGCGGCTATAAGCATCAAGCTCGTCTTGACCGTAAACGCCCTGCCCCCTCAGTACGCCAAGGGGGAAGCCGCCTCGGATGCCGAGGTCGACATCTTCGCGACAGGCCACCAGTGGTGGTGGGAAATCGAGTATGCCGATTCGGGTATTGTCTCTGCCAATGAAGTTCACATTCCGGTCGGTAAGAAACTGCGCGTCAAGCTTCAATCAGACGATGTGATTCACTCGTTCTGGGTGCCCCAGTTATCGCGCAAGATGGACGCCATACCAGGTCATGAAAACTACATCTGGCTCGAAGCAGACACGGCTGGCGTTTACCAGGGCCGCTGTGCCGAGTACTGCGGAACGCAGCATGCCTGGATGAATTTCCAAGTCATCGCGCACAATCCAGAAGACTTCGCGGCTTGGCAAAAACAAGAGGAAAAAGTCGCCCAAACGCCAACAACTGGCAACGCGGCCAAAGGGGCCGAACTGTTCATGAAGCTGACTTGCTCGCAATGTCACGCCATTTCAGGAACCGATGCCAAAGAAGACTTCGCCCCGAACTTGACTCATTTGGCAGGTCGCCGAGAAATCGGAGCAGGTGCGATTACCTACTCGCCTGAGAACCTCCGCACTTGGTTGGCCAACCCACAAGCGATCAAACCTGGCTGCAAAATGCCTAACTTCAAACTCAGTGACGAGCATCTCGATCAGCTTGTTGCCTATCTGGAGACCTTGCGTTGAGTATGCCGTTGGTGAAAACCGCTGAGACCGAGACCGAAGAAGCGGCACCGGCCTACGAGAGCTTGCTTTCGTGGGTGAGCACGGTCGATCACAAACGCATCGGTATCCTATACATCTGCACGGCGACGTTCTTTCTCGCGGTTGGTGGTCTCGAAGCGCTGCTCATGCGTTTCCAATTACTGCTACCGCGAAATGACTTCCTGTCGCCCGACTTCTTCAATCAGATGTTCACCATGCACGGCACCACAATGGTGTTCTTGGTGGGCATGCCGGTACTGGTTGGGTTTGCGAATTACTTCGTTCCATTGATGATCGGGGCGCGGGATGTCGCTTTTCCACGGCTCAACGCGATGAGCTACTGGATGCTACCGATGGGTGGGATCTTGCTCTATTTTAGCTTCTTCACAGGGAAAGCCCCCGACGCCGGATGGTTTAGTTACGCGCCGCTATCCACTAAGCCATACAACTTGATGGTCGCGCAAGACTACTGGATTATCGGGCTCTTGTGTTTGGGCGTGGGCTCGGTGGCTGGTTCGATCAACATTTTTGTCACGGTACTCAGTCTGCGAGCACCGGGGATGAGTTTGCAGCGGGTTCCCCTGTTTGTATGGATGAGCTTCATGATGGCCATCCTAACCGTGTTAGCATTACCGGCGTTGAACGCAGCTCTGGCGATGCTGTTGATTGATCGTTGGCTCGGTGCAGCCTTCTTTGAACCAGCACGTGGCGGTTCGGCCGTGTTGTGGCAGCACTTCTTTTGGGTGTTTGGACATCCGGAGGTCTACATTCTTATTCTGCCGGCATTCGGCATGATCTCAGAAGTGATTCCGGTTTTCTCGCGGAAGCCTATTTACGGCTATTCTTTCGTCGCCGTTTCGAGTGCCGTGATCGTGCTGCTGAGCTATGGGGTCTGGGCTCACCATATGTTTGCGGTCGGGCTAGGCATGGGGGCCGACATCTTTTTCGCCATCGGATCTCTGCTGATTGCGTTACCTACTGGCGTGAAGATATTCAACTGGACCGCCACGATGTGGGGCGGATCGATACGATTGACAACGGCGATGCTGTTTGCCGTGGCATTCCTTCTGGAATTCGTCATCGGCGGTCTCTCCGGAGTGATGTTCGCTGCGGTTCCGATCGACTGGCAGTTGACTGATAGTTATTTTGTCGTGGCCCACTTCCATTACGTCTTGATTGGCGGAACGGTCTTTGGTGTATTCTCAGCGACTTATTATTGGTTCCCAAAAATGACCGGCCGCATGCTGAGCGAAAAGCTTGGCAAGTGGCAATTCTGGCTCTGGGTGTTCGGCCTGAATGCAACTTTCATGTCACAACACATTCTGGGCGTAATGGGGATGCCGCGAAGAGTGTACACCTATGCCGACAATCCCGGCTGGATGGCATTGAATGCCATCGCCACGCTCGGGGCCGTCGCCATGGGTGCCGGCACGCTGGTGTTGCTGTGGAACATCTGGATCAGCCTAAGAAGTGGGGAGATCGCAGGAAACAATCCCTGGAACGCGTTTACTTTGGAATGGGCAACCACCTCGCCTCCTCCTGTCGAAAACTTCGAATCGATTCCAGAAGTTAAAAGTCGTCGACCCGTCTGGGACATGGACCAACCTGACCGCGCCGACTGGAAAGTAGAAAAGTCGCCGCAAGACTCCGGTCGTCGTCCAGACAAGGTAACGCTTTGTGCGTGGGCATTCATCGCCTCGGAAGCCGTCTTTTTTCTATTGCTGTTGGTAGCTTACGTGGTATTCAATGCCCGTGCGGATGAAGGACCAACCTCCGCCAATTCGTTGGACGTAACTCGAACCGGCGCGTTCACCGTCTGTCTATTGGCAAGTAGCGTCACCTTCTGGTTGGCGGAATTGGCTCTCTCGGCAGGCAAGCAAATCCATTTTCGCCGTTGGCTAACACTGACGATCATCCTCGGATCGATATTTATCGCCGGTCAGGCCTGGGAGTACACGGGGCTGCTGCTAAGTGACATCACAATTGACGTGAACCTGTTTGCGGCCACGTTTTTCACCGTGACAGGTTTCCACGGAATGCACGTTATCGCTGGTTTGGTTACCTTATCAATCGTATTAGCACTTGCGTCCAGGGATGCCTTTCCGAAGGATCGCGTAAACGTCCTACGAGCGGTTGGCGTATATTGGCACTTTGTCGACGTCGTCTGGATTATCGTCTTTTCGATCATCTACCTGGGGTATTTACAGTGACGTCATTCGTCTTTCACGAATCGCTCTGGCACTGGTCCTCACCGGTCTGGCTAGTCGTAATTCCGGCAATCGTCGCCACGTTGTGGTCGCGATCGGCCGTAGTTTGGCATACATGGTTCCGAGTTGTGGCGTTAGCAGTCTTGCTGCTGGCTTTTGTTTCGCCTATCGGCGTATTGGCCAACGGTTATCTGTTCAGTGCTCACATGATTCAGCATTTACTGCTACTGTTGGTCATTCCCTTGTTTCTTCTGCTTAGTTTTCCGGAAGATGCAGCTAGAGCGGTGATGAAACGACCGGTAGGAAAAGAAGTTGGCCGGCTACTTTCAATTCCCATGTTGGGCTGGTGCTGCGGTCTGGGTGCGATGTGGTTCTGGCACGTTCCTTCCCTGTGTAGTGCGGCAACTGAGAACAGTCTTGTCGGCCTCGTACGAAATATCAGCTTTCTTGTGGCTGGTCTGGCGTTTTGGTGGCCTATTTTTGCTCCTGTGAAAAGTGCACGCATCGATCCACTAATGGGGATTGTGTACTTGTTCTCCGCTTGCCTGGGCTGCACGCTGCTGGGTATCTACATCACGTTTACCCCAATCACCGTTTGTCCGGCATTCGCCAATCCAGCCGATCGTGTCGGCATTCTGACCGCACTCTACAAAGCTGGTTTCACGCCCGATATCGATCAACAGTTGGGGGGCCTACTGATGTGGGTTCCGCCTTGTTCGCTATACATTCTGGTCATAATTAGCGTAATGTGCCGTTGGTATACGCAGCCCGTAGGTTCGCCTGAATCGCACGCTTCGCCCAGTAACGAAATTGCGGAGCCCACATCATGAACGACTCCGAACCAATGGAAACCACAGATGCCGAAAGACCGGTAGCTGCTTCTGTTGAAGAAGCGCCACCCCGCCCTACCTACGCCCCTGCCGCGATGGCTTTGGGCGTGATGATGTTGCTGTGGGGCGTGACCACCATGTGGATCATGTCGGTCGCAGGACTGGGCGTGATGATCTGGTCGCTGTGGACTTGGATGAATGAAATCCGGTTGGAAAGCTGAAAAGGAAAGCATTCGTGAGTGAAAGTGTAGACTCGTCTGAAACGAGTGCCGAGGATAATCGACGCGGTTTCCTCGCGCGACTAAGCTTAATCCTTTCTGGGGTAATCGGAGCCGCAATCACGCTTCCTGGCGTTGGTTTTGTTCTAGCCCCCGTTTTCTCGCGCGAGCCACGTGTTTGGCATCGGCTGGGTAAGGTCGACTCTTTCGAGGTAGGAAAGACGGTTAGTGTCGAGTTCCAGAATGCCTCGGTCCGCAAATGGGCTGGAGTAACAGCCCTGACTGGTGCTTGGTTACGCCGAGTCTCTGACGAAGAATTTATTGCTTTCTCTATTAATTGTCGTCACCTGGGATGCCCAGTGAATTGGATCGAGGATGCATCACTGTTCATGTGTCCTTGCCACGGTGGTGTCTACTATTCCGACGGCGAAGTTGCCGCTGGACCACCACCGGAACCGCTTGCTCGTTACGAAGTACGTGTCCGCAAGGGCTACGTCGAGATCGAGACTTCGCCCGTACCTTTGACCACCAACGATCAGGTTTAATGATGATCGCCGAGATCTGGAAATGGATCGACGATCGGAGCGGATTCTCCGACGTGGTCAAACCGATGCTGGAACATATCGTCCCAAGCGACGCTCGCTGGTGGTATGTCTTCGGCAGCGCAACGCTTTGTGCGTTTATTGTTCAGGTACTAAGCGGCATCGCGTTGGCGATGGTGTACGTTCCTGGCGGTGACGCGGCTTACGAAAGCCTCAAGTACATCACCAACGACGCCACGTTCGGTTACATGGTGCGCGGAATGCACTATTACGGCGCGACCGCAATGGTGATGCTGGCTGTGATCCACATGACCCAGGTGTTCCTCCACGCCTCATACAAATTTCCACGCGAAATGAACTGGATGAGCGGTGTCGTTCTCTTGTTTGTCGTGCTGGGGATGGCTTTCACAGGGCAACTTTTGCGTTGGGATGCCAACGGTGTCTGGTCCGTGATGGTTGCGGGCGAAATGGCCGGACGTGTTCCGTTCATTGGTGCCTACATCGCCCATTTCATTCTGGGTGGTGAAACGGTCGGAGGTTCCACGCTCAGTCGCTTCTTCGCGATCCATGTCTTCATCTTGCCGGGACTGATCTTCGCGGGGATCGGTTTGCACATGTGGCTAATCTTACGACATGGCATCTCAGAAATGCCCAAGGTTGATCAGCCTGTCGAGCCACAAACATACAAAGAAAATTACGAAGCTCGCTTAGAGAAGACCGGCGTGCCCTTCTGGCCCGTAGCGATGTGGCGGGATGTCCTATTCTCGGCATTGATGGTCGGCGTGATTCTGCTCTGCTCGCTCTTCCTCGGACCACCGACACTGGGTCCATCCCCAGATCCGGCGTACATTCACGCCAATCCGATGCCAGATTGGTACTTCTGGTGGTACTTCGCAATTCTTTCGATGCTTCCCCCGGAACTCGAGACGTACATCATTCTGGGAATGCCCGTACTTGGTTTCGTCGCGCTCTTTGTCGTTCCACTGCTTTCAAACCGTGGCCATCGTGCGCCATCCAAACGACCTTGGGCGATTGGAACCGTCGTGTTCGGTGCGACCGCATTCGTGGTGCTGACGATCTATGGCTATCGAAAACCATGGTCGCCCGACTTTACAGTCAAACCGCTCCCTGCCGAACTTGTTAATTCCAATGATCCGCACATCCAGAAGGGAGCGGAATTGGTGCATCAGAAAGGATGTCTGTATTGCCATAACATCGAAGGTTATGGTGGCTTCCGTGGGCCAGAGCTGACGTACATCGGTGACCGACTGGACCGTGGCGAGCTTACGATTCGAATCACCAACGGCGGCTACAACATGCCCTCCTTCGCCGCATCGCTATCGGCGGAGGAGATGGAACAAATCGTCGACTTCCTTCTGACACGCACGGAGCCTAAGCCCGAAGTGGCGAAGTGACAACGAGTCGACAGAAATCCAGCCTTTATGCAGATTGCTTCATCTGCTCGAGCGCAGCCGAGATCTGCTTTTGAATCGATTCCGCTGGCTCCGAGAGAAGTGGCGAAATTGGGCCAGTCTGGGCGATACCAGCCAACTCGGTAGCACGATGTAGGATCGTGATGGGTCCAAGATTGTCGCGTAGATTTTCCAGCGGTAAGAAGCGTTCGCGAATCGCTTCAGCTTCGTCCCAGTTGCCTGCTTGAATTGCTTTCAGCAGGTCGGTCGACATCTGAGGAAAGACACAGCCACAACCTGTCGTGAAGCCACCCAGTCCAAAGTGCCGCATGTGCGTGATCGCCGGTTGATCTCCGAGACCGCTGAGGATCAGGCTTGGATCGATCTTTTCGGTCAACGCTTTCAAGTAGTCATCCTGCATGTAATCTTCGCGGACGACAGCATACTTAATCGCTGAGATCATTCCGTCGTTGACCAGGGCAGTTGCATCTTCAACCGTGACCACACCGCCAAATTTCAGGTAAAGCACGACCGGCTTACCAAGTCGCGCCACCAGGTTTCGCGTACCGGCACAGAAACCTGCCGACGTGACAATATCACGTTGTGGCAAGATCATTGCAGTGGGAAATTCGAAGTCCTTCAATACCTCGGCTTGATCGAGCATCGTGCCATAAGCCGGACCGATCGCCGGAATAACCAACGAACTATCCGCAGCCAACTCGCTGATCATTTCCAATGCCGAACGATATTCGGCGAGGGTAAGATGATAGAAAATAGCGTTCCCACCGTACAGCAGCGTCGAAATGCCACCTTGTTCGATGTGCTTAATAAGCTTGGCGTTTTCCTGGCGATCCAGCTTTCCATCGGCTGCACGAGCCAGTGAAGGTACTGCCCAAACCGAGCGAGAGATCGTTGCCGCTGTTATTTGTTCCGTATCCATAGCCAATCAAGGTCCCTGGGTGAATTGTATCTCAGTAAATATCGGGATCCGGCGTGTCGGCGCCGTGATGTAGAAAGTCAAAGTCACAGCCGGCATCGGCCTGGGTGACATATTTTAGGAACATTGCTCCGTAGCCACGCGTGTAACGTGCCGGAGCAGGTTTCCAGGCGGCACGTCGCTTCTCGAGCTCGTCGTCATCGACCAACAGTTGCAACGAACGCTTCTCGACATTGAGTTCGATCATGTCTCCAGTGTGGACCAGGGCAAGTGGTCCTCCGACCGCCGCCTCGGGGGCTACATGTAAAATACATGTTCCGTAGCTCGTGCCACTCATTCGGGCATCGGAAATTCGTACCAAGTCGCGTACACCCTGCTTCAGCAAGTGATCCGGAATAGGCAGCATGCCCCATTCAGGAAAGCCGGGTCCACCTTGCGGACCAGCGTTACGCAAAATGAGGACACTATCGGCCGTGATACCTGCTTCAGGATCGTTGAGCTTCGCTTTGAGGTCACCGTAGTTATCAAACACAACCGCAGGCCCTGTATGATTCAGCAGTCGCGGCGAGGCAGCCGTAGGCTTCACCACACAGCCGGAAGGAGCCAGATTCCCTTGCAGGACGAACGTACCACCACTCTGAGAAACCGGATTATTAACTGAACGAATGATTTCCGGATCGATCACTTCCGCCCCGGCGATATTCTCACCAATTGTCGCGCCATTAACCGTCGGACATTTGCGATCAATATGCGAACCTAATTCCGAAAGCAGCGCCCGCAAACCGCCAGCATCAAAGAAGTCTTCCATCAGGAACTTACCAGCCGGACGTACGTTGGCTAGCACCGGTGTCGTTCGCGATAGCTCGTCGAATCGCTCCAGTGTCAACGGAATTCCGGCTCGGCGAGCCATGGCGATAATGTGCACGATTGCATTGGTCGACCCGCCAATGGCCATGCTAGTGACAATGGCGTTATCAAACGATGCCCCGTTCAGAATGTCCGAGGGACGCAAGTTTTCTTTCGCCATTTCGACAGCTCGGCGCCCCGTGGCAACTGCCAGACGAGAATGTTCTGCGATGACCGCTGGAACGGACGAAGCCCCGGGAAGCGTCATTCCCATCGACTCAGCGATTGCAGCCATCGTCGACGCGGTTCCCATAGTCATGCATGTCCCGGCTGAACGAGCGATGCAGTTTTCGATCTCGCCCCAAGATTCATCACACAGGTTGCCAGCTCGACGTTCGTCCCAGTACTTCCAAGCGTCGCTTCCGCTGCCCAGCGTTTGATCTTTCCAGCGCGCTTTCAGCATCGGTCCGGCTGGTAGGAAGATGGCAGGACGGTTTGCAGAAATCGCTCCCATGATCATTGCCGGGACGGTCTTGTCACACCCGCCCATCAGCACGGCAGCATCGATGGGATGACAGCGTAAGACCTCTTCCGTTTCCATCGCCAGCAAATTGCGATAGAGCATAGTCGTTGGCTTCATCATCATCTCGCCGAGCGACATGACGGGGATCTCTACCGGAAATCCACCCATTTGCCAGATACCGCGTTTCACCTCTTTTACGCGTTCCGGAAAGTGCGAGTGGCACGTGTTCAGATCGCTCCAGGTGTTAAGAATCGCGACGACCGGCTTGCCACGGAAGTCTTCGTCGTCATAGCCCATACCTTTCAATCGCGAACGATGTCCGAAGCCACGCAAGCTATCGGGATCGAACCAGCGACTACTGGGCAACTCGGAATTCTGAGAGGGATCGGAAGTCATGGATCAAAAGGTCGGTCGGAGGGAAAGAATCAGGAGGGACGGTTATCAACCATTGGAGGTTAACCAAATGGAAAACATAGCAAAAACCAAGGTCGCCAGGAACGACACAACACCCATGATCGTCAGCAATACCGAAAACGTCTTTAACGTCTCCTTTTCGGTAAATCCACTCATTCTGCTAATCACCCAAAAGCCACTGTCGTTCATCCAAGGAAGGGGTTTCGATCCACAACCGATCGCGAGCGCCAAAAACACGGGATGAAACGGCAGCCCCATTTGATTTGCTACCGGCACGACAATACCAATGGCCGTGATCATAGCCACTGTGGCGGACCCCTGAATTACGCGAATCAGCAAGGTAATCACGAAAGCAGTCACTAACAGACCAAGCCCTCCGGCTGAGGCAGGAAGTGCGTCCGCGATCGTTGCACCGATATTCGTCTGCCGGATCATCTCGCCGAAGGCACCACCGGCACAGGTAATCAATACGACGACGCCCCCATCGGCGAGCGCTTTCTGAACCGATTTGCTTAGTGACTCCCAAGTAACACTGGGCTTGCCGACCAGTGTTAACATGGCCAATACAGCCCCGAGGGATAGTGCGATATTCTTGTCCCCCAAGAACGAAATCGTGGCTCCAACAACATCAAGAAGAACTCCGCCGTCGATTGGCTCGACCGCCTGATAGACCGTCTTCATCGCTAACAAAACAATCGGCACGAAGACTGGCAAGATGGAAATTGTGAACCCTGGCAATTGCTCATTCTCTGGCAATGTGCCTCCGGCGACCGCCGCTTCCTCCGTCATACGCAGTGGAATATCCCACCGACGATTCGCCCACACCATGTACAAATAGCCTGCGACGACACCCCAAAATCCGACTCCAATGCCTCCAATGACCATGGCACCAATGCTCACGTTGAGCTCGGTTGCGACGAACAGCGGCCCAGGCGTAGGCGGCACTAAAGAATGGGCCAACGTTCCGCCGACAATAATCGACATCACGTACATCAAGTAGTCGCGCCCGGTTCGCCTTGCCATGGCGCGGGCTAACGGCAGCATTAGCAGGAAGACGGTGTCAAAGAAGACGGGGATGGCCAGCACAAAACTGCTGATCACAAACGCTGGCGTCGTCCATCGCTCCCCCATCGCCTGGCGGATTCCGAGCACAATTCGCTCGGCCGCACCACTGGCAAGCAAGCACTGGCCAATGATCGAGGCCATGGCGATCAAAATCCCGATCTTTCCGAAGGTCGATCCAAGCGCACTCGCCACTCGATTAATCGCGCTATTCTTGGCGAGCTTGGTGGCCTGAGCGTAGTTCTCCTGCGACACCAACCAAGCCTTGCTGACGTTCAAGTCGCCCGGCAGCGGTTGTCCGAGATTCGCGAACCTTTCATCTTCACTGCCTTCAAAGTTCTCGACCCAGACAATGCTGGGACCGACAAGTTTGCCTGTGTCGTCCGTGGCGTCAACGAGATAATAAGCTCCAGCCTCACTGCCAAGGTCGCTGCCGACGTCGGTTAGCGTGACTCGCCTGCCGCTTACCTGTGCAATGGTGGCAGTAGTGTGCTGCAGAGCGCTATCCGAAATTGAGTGCGGGGAAGTCGCCGCAGCAACAACTAGAGCACCAAAAAACAACGCCAGGAAGGCGTGCAGGCGGAGGAACAGAACGCCACTAAGGACGATCAGCATTCCCAGTACAATCGCGATCATCTTTAGGAATGCCTAATCACTTCACTTGGGGTGGGGAGGAGCATGGGGGAGGGAGAATCACCGGCGGGGCATCGTCCTTATACAGACGAACGCGACGCCATGAATCAGACAAGGGACGCTTCGTAGCGGTTAGGAACGCTCGGCAATCGACTCCAAGGGTAGCAGACGCAACCTCCCCAAGCAATCGGCAAGTCGCTAAGAGAACAGCGAGAGTGGCGGAAACTGCCCTAAGATAACTTCGCGAGGGCTAACGTGTAGCCAATCGCGCAGGATACCGGCGTAAACTTGGCGGAAGTCGATTTGATGTTGGATGTCACCGTCATCCAGATCGGTCAAGTCGGGCGTTTGCCCCAAGAATCCTGATTTGACTTTACCTCCACAAATAAGCATCGGTCCGGCCGCGCCATGGTCGGTTCCGCCGCTGGCATTCTCGGCGACGCGGCGGCCGAATTCGCTGAATGTCATAACGCAAACTCGATCCGCGTGATCACGTGCTTTCAGATCCTTCATAAAAGCGGACACGGCGTCGCTCCAATCCCGCAGCAAGATCGCGTGTGTATCTACTTGTTCGGCGTGCGTATCGAAACCATCGAGCTCGACGTAATAAACGCTCGTTTTCAAACCAGAATTGATCAGTTGAGCAACCGTACTTAGCTTTCTCGCTAAATCGGTCTCAGGATATTTGAATTCCGGTCGATATTGCTGTACAGCATCGGACACACGTTTGCTTGCACTGATTGCGGAGGTTGTACTGGACTGAACGAAATCGAGGAGTCCGCCCTTCTCTGACGCGGGTGAGGTCAGCTCCGTTTCCAATACGGCTTCGATCACTTCTTGATGATTACCCTGCAATTGAAAATCAGTCAGCTTGTTGAGTGAAGGAACACGAACATTTCGCGTCGCCAATGCCAACGGCTGCTTGCCTCCACCTACATGCAGGGCCGGAACATCTTCCGACAGGGATCCGTTATTTTGATCGACGTAGCGGCCAAGCCAACCGTCGCTACGTTTTTTGTCTTTTCGCAGACATGTATGCCAGATATCCATCGACTCGAAGTGGGAGCGATTCGGATTTGGGTATCCCACGCCTTGAACGACCGAAGCAGTACCTTCTTGCATCAATTCATGAAAGCCACGAAGAGATGGGTGCAGACCAAGCTCGCCACCTTCCTTCAATAAGTCTTTCGCCGCAATGCCAAGCTTCGGCCGCGCCTTGTAGTAGGCATCGTCCTGAAACGGAACGACGGTATTCAAACCATCGTTTCCCCCGGTAAGTTGGACGACGACCAGGATGTTTTCATCTTGTTTCACTTGCTCGCCCAAGGCGTTCGCAAGAAAAGACGGCACCGCGGTTCCTACGCCTATGGAAAGGCAACCTCCCAGCGAGGTCTTCACGAACTGTCGGCGGCTGAGGGAGATCGAGGATTTCATGACATGCTCCTTGAGCTTACATGCAGTTCGATGACTATATTTAGGCTAAGTGATAGGCAGGTAGCGCCGCGATAACTTCCACAATTCCTCGCAGTGACTTCTCATCCCGAGCTTCATTCGCCGGAATTCGATCGATAATCTGTTTTTCGATAATCGGGTCCAATGGCGCAGTCATCGTGAGTCGATTGAACCAAGGGATTAGTTGAATTGGTGTGTCAATGTCATACGTTCGGAGATAGTCGCCAAGGTTTTCACCATGAAACTTCGTCACAGTATCATTGAGTATTCGCTGCGCCAAATTTGCACGAGCCAGAAGAGTCGACGAATTAATCCAGGTTCGTCCCCCGTCCCAGCCTTTCACGCTCGGTGGGTAGAACAATCCTTGACCAGCTTGCATCAGCCCTTCGGCAATCTGTTGGGTATTGCCGCTGGCTTCTAGGCAGCGCATTGTTCCGATCATGAACTCGACGGGTGATTTGATCTTTCGTCCCACCGCGTGCTTAGAGTAGAAGAACTGACTGGTAAGTATTTGCGATACGACGGGAGCGATCTCTAGATCGTTGTCTTGCATTGTTCGCACCAGAGGAGCAATAAACTCGTCCGACAACTCCGGTTCATCGCAGACAAAAAAGCGAACCAGTTTTCGGCAAATGAACTGGGGTGTTGCTTCCTGCTGGATGACGATGGCAACGCCTTCCTCTCCACCAAATTCTCCCGTCTTACCGAGAATGGACTTCTCGCTTCCGTCGTGCTGGTAGCGATTCTTACGAAAGCGATGATTCTTGATCTCCCAACCAGTGAAACAACGGGCTAACTCTTGAACGTCCACTTCGGTGTAGTGCCCTTCGCCAAGGCAAAACAGTTCCATCACTTCCCTGGCGTAGTTTTCGTTGGGATGCGCCTTTCGATTGGAGGTCGAATCGAGATAGACAAGCATCGCTGGATCTTTGGAAATCGCCTGAACGAGCGATCCGAAGTTGCCTAACGCATTCTTGCGGAGCAACTGATTTTGCTCCCACATCATTCGTGGGTCTTTGACTTTTTCCGCACTCGTGGCAAAGTGACCGTGCCAGAACAGCGTCATCTTCTCTTGCAAGGGATTGGGCGTTCGAAGTAGGCGATAAACCCAAGCCGCCGACAAGCTACGCGCGTTCCCACTAGGGATCACGGTTTCCGCCAGGGTGTCGGCAACGTCGCGAAATTCTTGTTCTTGGCGACTCTTCGCAATCATTTCCGACACGATTTGGTCCGGCGACTTTTTGGCTGCTTCCTCGAGTTCCGCGAAAGACGCGCCGAAGCCAGCTCGGCGAAATAGGTGTGCCGCTAACCGGTCCGTCCAGGGAATTTCCGCCGATGGGACGAACGGTTGCCAAGCCGTATTGGGATCAA
Source organism: Blastopirellula marina (assembly GCF_002967765.1). Classification (NCBI taxonomy): domain Bacteria; kingdom Pseudomonadati; phylum Planctomycetota; class Planctomycetia; order Pirellulales; family Pirellulaceae; genus Blastopirellula; species Blastopirellula marina. Next base: position 358,034 of record NZ_PUHY01000001.1, read on the forward strand.
TATTGCGAAGATCGTTCATCACACTCACTCCTTCGCTTCAAGATTCAAACGCAATTGTGTATTCAGTTTCAGTTCGCTTTCCGAATTCTCAAGGCTGACGGACACATCACGCACCAACTCGATTATCTCAAACAGAACGCCGATCTCGGCTTCGGCCGCTTCGTGATCGTGACCTTTCTCTAACATATTTTGGGCGATGAGGTATTCACGATTCGGCTCTAAGGCAGTTGCGATTTGCTTCGCATTGATATGGATCAATGAATTCGCTTTGATTGCCGGTCGTTCAAAGGCGGCTTTGTCTGCTTCCTTCCCATCGATCAGTGTCTTCGCCAGTGAGAGTGAGCTGGCCATGATCATTCGGTTATTAACAAAGCCGAGCGTTGGGGAGAAGTTGTATTGAACGCTGGCCGACTTATCATCCGGGGCATCGGCGTTCGGGACGAATGTTGCGTAGTACTGAGCGGCCTCGTCCGAGGTATCCGATCCTAAATCCAACTGGGGTTGCCCCTGCATTGCGCCGATAATATTCACAAACCCGACAAAGCTCTGAAAAACACGACGCAATTCGCCTTGCGTCGCTTCCCGATCCTTGAGCTCAAACTGGAACGCGAATGCCGGCAGCTTGATCGCAGGTGTCGGAACGATCTTCTCAAAATCTTGTGCGACAACGACGAGTTGAACATCACTTGCAAAGGCCCCCAAAATGTCCTCGCCGAAGTCTTTCCCGGAAAAGAACGTCGTCAACGTACTGTCCGCTTTGGCTAGATCTTCGCTTCCTTTCTCGGTTAGGAGGTCGCCAGATCTCAACCACATTTGCGATAAATCTCGATAGGCGCTGATGGCTGCAATCGTGCCTGGTGGATTCAGGAGTTGTGGAGCCGTAGCTTTCCCCGACTCCCCGAAATAGTATGCTCGCCCTTCGAGCCATGCCATCTGATTTGACGTGGCCAATTCAAGATTGACCCGATCTTGTTGCAGATTTAGCGATGCCGTGGCATAGGGAGTTTGCTGTAAATTGGACAGCAATCCACCAAATAACACCTCAGCTAATATATTGTCGGTACGGCCAGAATAAAGTCTTTCGGCAATACCGGCATCGCGAATGGTTTCAACATTCACGTATCCCCACACTTGGGATTCGGCTCGATTCTGTTTCGCCTCTTGAAACGACAAAGTCTCCGCGAGTGAACTCTCGGCACCGTCCAGAGCATTATCGATTACTTGCTTGCCCAATTCTGGCCGATTGGTAACGACGAGCCAGTTTTCCAGAAACGCCATCTTGACCTGCGGAGCGACATCAAGGGTAACCACCTTGCGATAGGTACCATACTCCGTTGCCTCGCCACCACCCTTTCTGGCAACTCGGCCGACGACTTGCACGAACGCACGAAACTTGTCCAGAGTTTCGCGACTATCGGCCTTGGATAACACAACGACACCCTTGGTATTGGAATCGTAACCCACGTACATTCCACCCTGGGTTAGCGATGTAATCGCTTCTTGCCACGGCTGTTCCATGCCCGCCTCAAACATGGCAATCCCCATGCGAAGCTTCGCCATCCCTTCACCTTCGGTCGCCTTTTGATACGCATCGGACGACTCGATTCGAGTCCTAAGAGGATGGTTCAAAACGAGATCGATCATTTCGCTCGGGCGCAGGGTTTCCGCGTAGAGCGTCGTACTAGACGGCAAGATCTGAGCGGCTGACTTTTCGGTAAACGACTCTGCTCGGGAACTAGTAGGAACGCACAAACCGAGCATTCCCATAACGACGATCAGTACGAATCTTGAGTAACTCACGTAACCAGTTCCCTCGGGAAGAGTTGTGCTACCAGGCAATTCGACATCGTTCCTCCACCCGCAACATCTAGCTGGAGAGAAAGCTTAATGCCGGAGTTTTGGTGCGTGTTGGCTTGCCTTGAATACTAGCAAGGCTACGCGTTAGTTTCGCGGAAGTCTGCTTTTCGTGGCAATCCACTTCCGCGATCTACCCGTGAAAGGGTCAGCAAAAGATTATGATGCTAAGCAAAGCATCAAGACATCCACTCGTCGAGATGTTCCGCCACGAAATCGTCGTCGACCAGATGTGGATAGGCCGCGCGGACTCGATCGATTTCTTCTTGCTGACCTGGTGAAAGTTTCTCGGCAGGATCAAGACAGATAAGGTTTTCGAGCAAACCCTGCTGCTGCAGAACGTAATGAATACCTGCGATACATCCGCGGAAACGATGGCGAACATCAAAAAGTGCGGCGTTGCACTCCGTTACCTGACCTGCAATCGTCAACAAACTCGATGGCATTTTCCGTTCCTTCCACGCACGCTGGCATAATTGCAATTGCTGGACGGCCTTCAGAGTCCAACAAGCCCAGTGCCCCAGCAGCCCACCCACGATTCGTAAATTGATGGTTTGCGAATCGCCAGCGATCTCAAATGGCGTTAGAAGATCGACGAGGATATTGTCGTCGTTCCCGGTATAAAGCGCGATCTCTTCTGCTCTTCCAGAATTAGCCACACCTCGCAGAACATCCAATGTCTGATATCGATTGAACGGTGCCATCTTGATACCGATGAGATTTGGAAGTTCCGCCAGTCGACGCCAGAACTCTTGGGAGAGAACACGCCCTCCTACGGCGGTTTGCATGTAAAAGCCGAAAACTGGTAAGACGCTGGCAACGGCCGAACAGTGGGCAATAAGTTCCTCATCACTGGCGTTCGGTAACGCCCCGAGCGAGATCATTCCGACGTGATACCCAATGTCGCGAGCCAGTCTAGCTTCGGTCACCGCCTGAGCAGTCTCACCGCAGATGCCGGCGATCAGGACGGTTTGCCGACTGGCCCTCTCATCCTGCTCTTTGGTGGTCAGGGCGGCAAGTTCCAACATTGGTTGGAATAGACCATGCTTCGGCTGTCGGATTTCGAACTGCGAGGTATGAACACCGACCGCCAAACCTCCAGCGCCGGCCGCGTGATAATATCGCGTCAATGCTCGCTGTCGTCGTTCATCCAGCTTGCGATTGATTGTAAGTGCTAAAGGATGAGCGGGGATCGCGATCCCCGCGCGTAACCGATCGGTAACCCAAGTCGGCGGCATTGGAGCAGCCCCTGGCATGGAAGTTCTAGAACTGTCGCCAGCACCTTGTCGGTCGCTGATCGAGTCAGAACTTCCCATCACGCACCTCAAAGTGAGTCGGCTTGTTGAGCAAACGACCATCGTTGGCCAGCCAGTTTGCCGTCCACCGAATCATCGTATCGGACGTAACCGATGGTACGCCCAACTGCTCGCAGCATTTCGCTGAGTTGCTTAGCAGCGCCGATTCCGCTTCTTCTCCGGTAAACCTCACAGGGCGATCAAGTAACTCACCAAAGCGTTCCGCAATATTTCGGACCGAAAGAGTCTCCGGGCCGGTAAGATTCAATAGGGTCGGCGGACTTTCGGCGACGGCCAAGGCGCGGATGATCGCATCGTTCGCATCTCCTTGCCAAATACAATTGAGATAGCCATTTCGGACGTCGACCGGTTCGCCGGATAAAACTCGCAACCCGATATCGGTCAGCACACCGTACCGCAGGTCGACGGCATAGTTCAATCGCATCAGCGTGACGGGTGTGTTGTTTCGATGCGAGAAATATTGAAACATCCGCTCACGACCAAGCGCCGCGTTTGCGTATTCTCCGACAGGCTCCACTGGTCCCGCTTCTGTAGCGCCTCCAGAATTTGTAGGAACAAACGGATAAATGTTGCCAGTCGAAAGAGCCACAAACCGCGAGGTAGCAAAGCGTTCCATTACCTGGCCGCTGGCAATCGTGTTGATCGCCCAGGTAAAGGATGGGTTCTGACTCGTCCCAAACTTGGTACCAACCATGTACAGTACATTCTCGGCATCCGGGATCTGCTGCACTGCGGTACGATCGAGAAGGTTTGCGGAATGCGTTATCACGCCACGTTCGTCGAGCCACCTTCGCGAAGCCGCGTCAGAAAAGCGACTCACGGCAATTACGGAAGATGAACTCCCAGCCGCTTCAATCGCCCGTTTGGCGAGTACGGCCAGCGATGGTCCCATCTTTCCGCCCGCACCCAGTATTAAGATGTCCCCTTTCAATGCTCGGACGAACTCTACCAGTTTAGGACTTGGGGACGTCAGCACGTCATCGAGCTGCTGCTCATTGGTAATGGTGTTGGGAATCTCAGCGAAGGATGTCATGCGATTTCAACTTCCAATTGTCGTCGTTCGTTGGTAACCAATGAGCCAGGTTATTCCCCGTCACACGACGAGAATCCCAAGCGATCCGAGCACAGCGTAGGTGATAAACAGCCCGTAAAGCACGCAAAGAATCAGCGACTTGCGGAATGTCAATTGACGGTTGTGCCACATAATAGCGAGTGTAATCCCGGTCAGCACGAACAAGCTGATACGCAGACCAACCAAACCAGCGATCGGTTCACCGTCTTGCGTAAGCGAGACCGGTCCCCACCCCACCAGGTAGGAGTTAACCAGCAGCGGGACCGAAAGGCAGATGCAGATATCAAATATGTTCGAACCGAAGGCATTGGAGACCGCCCCTGAGTCATCACCACGCATGGCCGACCCAATCGAGAGGAATGTATCTGGTACACTCGAGGCCGCTGCGGCTAAGATCACCGCCACGAAGAACGTCGGTACGCCCAGCGTATGAGCCGTGTCTCGGGTGACCTCGACCAGGAAGTAACACGCCCCGGCAGCGAGCGCGGTACTGATCACCAAAATCAAAGTTGCCGTGATCCCGTTCAAGGGGATTTCGACGAAGCCGAAAAGAGCACCTGCGCCGTCTGGTACTTCTTCAACCTCCTCTTCGCCTTCAACTTCGCCGGATTTGATTTCGTCGCGGATCTTATCGACCAGTAAGGGATGAACCTTGTGGTCCTGCTTTGCCAGGTCGGAAACGACAGTAGCGGTGGCCGTCTCTAGTCCATTCGCGTTCAAATAGTGAGCGATGTATTTCACCCGTTGGCGATAGATCATCGTGTCGCGGTACAGCTGCCCGATATAGAAGAAGTACATCAAGATCAATATGACTCCCATCCACCACTGCATGGCATCTTGGTACAGACAACCTAAGAGCACCAGTTCGCAGACAAGAAACCAAACCCCATCCCGCGCGAGAACTTCGTCCTCGACATCGATAGTCGGTCGTGATTTCCGGTAAGCAGCGATCGTCATTGTTACGATCGCGGGAATCAAAATCATGTTATAGACGGCACTTCCGGCGCACGTTGCAATCGTCGCTCCGAATCCCTCAGCGCCTGCCGCTTCCAGGGCAGTTGAGTTACTGGGATCGACCGAAGCGATCGCCAACACCACGAAGAAGATCCCACTGAAAAGCTCCGGCAAACTACTTGCTACGGCATCTAATGTCGCGCCGCGAACAGATCCGGGAACACCAAGTGTCGTTCCAACCCACTGAGCAGCGTCGGCAAACGGATCGCAGGCCTGCCAGATGACGATCGAAATTACGACCACCGCAAGCAATAAGAAAGGTAGCTCCCAGTTGATCAACCAAAATACGATTAGCAGTGTCGTCGCCAACGCGGCTACCGCCACTCCGTACCAGTCGCCCCCTTCATCATCTCCTTCATCCGCCACCACGTTTTCAGCCATATCGTTGTCGTTTCTCGTATAAGGAAGGCAGTACGTAGCCGTTTAATCCGTTGCGACGACAGTATAGGAGTGCACAAATGCCCCCGCAAGTGAGTGCTGTCGGTCGACCAGCCGAAGTAACAGAGGCCCATTTCGAGCGAGGGTCGATCGTTGTGTGAGGCCCCGAGCATTGAGCCTTGCTGCTTCATCGCCCTCTATCGTGGCGACATTCGTGAAAGAACTTTTCTTAAGAGTGGTCTCACCGGGACTTATTCGCAACGAGACCGGGGGACGAAGGTAAATTGCATAGAGGTGGCCGGCAAATGGTCTTGCTGGCCACGAGCATTTTCCATTGTATCTAGCGATTCGCCGTTATTCTTCTTCGGGAAGCTGGGCGTTGTGATACACGTGCTGCACGTCTTCGCAATCGTGTAGCATGTCGAGAAACTTTTCGAATGCCCCGGCATCGTCCCCTGACAGTTCTGTATTGGACTGGGGCACAAATGCAATTTCCTGAACATCGAACTCCGTATCGGGATTGAGTTCGAGTAACGCTTGCTTAGCCTTGAAGAAGTCGCCCGAGGCGGCAAATACGGTGAGTTGGCCATTCTCGTCTTCGACGTCGTCGACATTGACATCGGCCTCGAGCATGGCCTCTAAAATTTGATCTGAATCGTGGTCTCCCTGTTTAAAAGAGAAGACCGCCAGATGATCGAACAAGTGAGCGACCGACCCTGCCATGCCTAATTTCGCCCCGCTCTTGTTAAAGCAATTGCGAACATCGGTAATGGTGCGATTCGGATTATCGGTCAAACAGTCGACAATTACCGAGGTTCCGCCTGGACCAAATCCCTCGTATCGCGACTCGGAGTAGTCCTCGCCGCCAGTTCCCCTGGCCTTTTCAATCGCCTTGTCGATCACGTGGGCCGGAACCTGCTCTCGCTTGGCCTTTTCTATCATGCTCTTGAGGCTCGGATTTGATTCCGGATCTGGCACGCCGTTTTTGGCGGCAACATACAGCATTTTGCCGTATTTCGAGTAGAGCTTGGACTTCTGAGCCGCCGTCTTGGCGATCGAATGCTTCCGGTTTTCGAAACTTCTTCCCATGCGAGTGATCTACTAATTGTCTCAGGGGTGATTAAGGAACTATCGCACTAGAAAGATATACGAGTTCTGGATTTAGAGCAATTACGATACCTCAGCCAACCGCAGCTAGCTATCCTCGTCAAAACTTCTTCAGCGGAAACTACGCGGAGGAGACTCACAACTGTTGAAGCGCATCCGTGACTTACTAAAAGCAGCGAAATCGACAAAACACCAGTGAGTCTGACACCGCGCAACTGTTTTGACAGCAATGCCTTGCCGCGATATCCGCTGCCGTCAATCGAACAAGATCGACCGCATTAGGAGGTGAAAAGAAGCATGGGTCCAGCCGCGGTAGTAGGGTCGAAATCCAAAAAGATGGATGCAGCCCTTTCCCTGCTTAACTTTTGCCCATGCAATCTGCCCCTCGATGACCTCCGGTCGGTTCATGGTCCCTGATAACAAGACTCGGCGCGGTGCGTAGCTTAGCAACGCCTCAACATCGCACTCGATGTCCATACGCGCTTCCCGCTCCTTCGAGGTTGCAGCACGCCATGCTTTAGAATGGGCGAACATGAACGCAATGGTATCCGGCAGGCCATCGGTGGTTTGATGATCTTGAACCACGCCACGTACCACACTGCCACTACAGCTGAAGTCGCGATTCTCTCGCTCAGCCGTTACATCCACCAACGGAATGCGTAGCAAGTCGATGACCCACGGACAGGCACTTTCCATCACGATCAATTTACCGCCGTCCTTGACAAACTCTTCAATCGCAAGTGCACCTGTGACGTCGAGACCTCCGGTAAGATTTCCCTGAACCGATCCTTCACGCCGACCATGCTCGACGCTGGTCGGTGAAACATCTGGGATCAAAATGACGTCAAACTCCTCTTTAAGATTCCCTGCCTTTACCGTTGAATTCCGGACCCGTCTATAGGGCATCTCGAGGTATTCGAGTGTCCAACGCAGCCAACCTTCATCCATGCTCGCCGACCACGGTGCATAAACTCCCACACGCGGAAGCGACTTCGTCATCTCCTCATTTAGCTTGACTTGCTGTTCTTCCGCAGATTGTTCCGAGACAGATGTCTGATATGCTTCGGCCCTGGCAAGCTTGCGATTGAAACTAATCCATTGCCTAGTATCACGAAAGGATCGCGTATCGGCACGTTCACTATTGGAAAATGCCTTAGGCAATTGCTTGGAATCGAGCAGTTTGATTTCACCTTTCAGCTCCCCGACCACTTCCACAACACGTAACCCAAACAGGGCAGCTAAGGACCATCCCGAGACGTCATATGCGGTTTCGCCATCGGGGAACTCCTTGAGTTCAAATAGATCGTTTACCAAATTCGATTGGGGTTGTCGGCACGAGACAACAAGCGTTCCTCGGGAGTACGTACGCTCGTCAGCCTTGATCTCGGACCTGCTTTCGTGAACTTCGATACCAAGTTGCTGAAGTAGATTAACCAAGCGTACGACAGCGCCGATATCTTCGTTATCAACCGTGATCAGCCAAGCTTGACGCTTGGAATCTTCGTCGATCGCCGATGCCTTCCTTGCCGCGGTCATCTTATTTTTTAGCCATAACTTCGGCTCTCGACTGATCGTCCCGAAAAGGGATTTTGCGAATGCCAGTTCATACCGAATGATGTCAGCTTGTCGCCACCAACCACCTTTCCAAGGGGCGATGAACTGATTCGACGAACGATACTCTTTCCGACCGAGCGGATCACTTAGTTCGCGCTGCTCAAGGTAGATCGGGGAGGCAAAGTTCGCGGAAGCGGCCTCCGTCAAAATACCAATAATGTTCTGACGTGCCGGAACTGAACGATTCCCACCATTCCACCAATTGTCGTAAGACACACCGGTAACGATGCCCGTGCAGTCTTCGGTCGTCATATCCATGACGGCGCGAGATCCAATCGCATTGATGCCTGCGACGATCAGAGGATCGATATTCTCGTTTAATGGATCACGATAAGGAGGAACGAAGAACCGATCACCATTTTGTCCTTGCTGATGAACATCCCACATAATCTGCGGATACCATTGCTGATACATCAGCTTCGAAAGTAACTGGGCCTCCACTTGCGTGAGAGCGAAGAAGTCACGGTTGTTGTCATGACCGGTATACTTCTGATAAAGCTCTGGCAGGCTCGAACTCTCGTACGGCTTTTCAAGATTCTTTTCATACCACTGGGCAACGTGATCAACACCGTCGGGATTCAGCGATGGCAATAATATCACGATCGCCTCGTCTCGCATTGTGCTCCAAGGAGCTTCCTCGGACGTTGCCAGAAGCCAGGCCAACTCCATTCCCATTTCCGTGGCGGCAACTTCAGTCGAGTGCATCGACGGTGTGATGAAGAGCACCACTTTGCCATCCTCAACTGCTCGCTGAAGTTCTTCTTCCGACTTGCCGCGCGGATCAGCGATCGTCCGAGATGCGGCTTGAATCGCCTCGATGTTTTTTAGGTTCTCTGGTGAGGAAATGATTGAGATCAAGAAATCACGTCCCTCAGTGGTTTCTCCGACTCGCTGCAACTCAACCGTCGAACACTGTTCAGCGAGGTGAGTGTAATAGCCTTGGACCGTGTTCCAATCGACCAGGCAGAAGTCGGCACCTAGCGACCGCTTAAGATACGCTTCCGGGCGAAACTCACTGGCGTTAGGCTCGGCCCCAAAACAGATATTGCCGAAGAAGCATAGCAGCAGCCATATCGAAATTCGTGAAGTCCGTATCATTTAGTATTCAATTCAAGGAGGATTAATTGGCGGGATTCAAAATGGGGATTCATCGGGTCTGTTGCCACGAGCTATCGTAACAACCGATGCAAACGCCCAAACTGGTTTTGCAAACCATGGAATCTGCTTTGCAAAAAATGACAGTCTTCTTCGCTTGTGTTCGGTCTAAGTTCCACACAGCGAAGCGTTGGCAACCCTCATTGAGATATCACCACCCGAAAGGACAGTCCCATCCACCACCTCGACGGAGGGGGCGATTTGTCTGTTATTCCAAGTGGGCACTTGCTATATTAGTAGACCTGTCTTTCATCATCACCGTTCAGCGATGCAGGTTTCCAAGACCAGCTGAGTTGGATCTTGCCCGAGTCAAATTGTTCGTTGGCTACCTACCAATCCTTCGAACGACGCCCCATCCATAACTTCCTCCCTGTGTCCGTTTTCCATCTTCTTCCATTTCGTGATGGGAGTTCCATGACGTTCGTGTCTCCTGCTCAAATTTTCCTGGTTTGGTTTGTATTGGTCGCTTTATTCGCGAGTCCTGCGGCCCGCGCTGAATCCACCTCTGAAGATCAACTTAAGCAAACGTTCGAGAAGACGGTTCAACCGTTCTTGAAGACGCATTGCGTTGCTTGTCATGACCAGGATGCTCCAGAGGCTGAGCTCGACCTGAGTCTCTTCTCGACCGTCGACTCCGTGGCAAATGACCATCAACGATGGGAACTGGTTCTTGATCGCCTGACAGCTGGCGATATGCCACCCGAAGATTTCGATGCTCAGCCTTCTCCACAACAGCGAAGAGAAATGATCACGTGGATCAAATCGGTCCGCGCTCACGAAGGAGAAAAGAATGCGGGTGATCCCGGATCGGTACCAGTTCGCCGATTAAGCAACGCAGAATACAACTATACGATCCGAGATTTGACCGGCGTCGATATACGCCCCACCAAAGACTTTCCGGTCGATCCCGCCAACGAAGCAGGCTTTGATAACTCGGCGACTTCGCTCAGTACCTCCCCTGCTCTGGTGAAGAAATATCTAGACGCTGCTCGCCACGTCGCCGATCATCTCGCGTTGACGCCCAGCGGATTCGTGTTCGCGCCGCACCCGGTGATCGCTCACACCGATCGAGACAAGTTTTGCATTAACCGGATTGTTGATTTCTATAAAGACCAGCCGACCGATTACGCTCCTTACTTTCTTGCTGCGTGGCAGCTCAAGAATTCCGATCAGGCAGAGAGGTCGCTCGAGCAGATTGCAAGTGACGGTAACCTAAGCGCGAAGTACTTAAAAACAGTCTGGGATGAATTGAATCGCGAAGTTGATCCCGTCGGTCCGATCGCGGCGTTACAGATCATTTGGCAGTCAATTCCTCAAAATGCATCTCTCGATGACGCCCAGGCGACTTGTGACCAAATGGAAGCGTTCGTCAAGGATCTTCGCCCCAAGTTCAAGCCTGAAGTTGAAAATCTGACATCCCCCAAAATCTCCCCAGGGTCACAGCCGCTCGTCATTTGGAAGAATCAACAGATGGCGATCAACCACACGAAATATGCTCCGTTTAGTGCTCGTCAATTGACCGAGTGGAATTTGCCCGCCAGTTCTCCGGCCATCGAGGCGATGAAGGTTCCAGAGTCGCTTGACGGTCGAGAAAAGCATGAAGCGGAGTGCCAGCGTTTCTGTGAAGTGTTTCCCGATGCCTTCTACGTATCTGAGCGAGGTCGCGTCTTTCAAAATGAAGCCTCACGTGGACGCCTTTTAAGCGCTGGCTTTCACAATCAGCAAGGGTATTTCCGCGACGACACGCCACTATACGAAATGATCCTCGACGAAGCTGGGCAAACAAAACTTGATCAGTTATGGCACGAATTTAATTTGATTGCCGATGCGCCACAGCGTCAGTATCGAGCGTTTCTTTGGTACGAGCGTGCCGAGTCGAGTTTCATGCGAGACGAAGTCTTCGATCACCACCGATCCGAAGACAAAGATTCGATAACCAATGAAAAGATGGATGCTCTCGAGGCACTATATCTTGAAAAGGCATTGCGGGAAGGTGCCGATAAAACAGCGGAGAAGGCAATCGTCGATTACTTCGCCGCGATGCAGTCAACCTTCCGAGAGCTTGAAGTCGCCGCGGAAGAGGCCCACCCCAGCCATCTCGCTGCACTACATGTGTTCGCCGAACAGGCGTTTCGTCACCCTTTGACGCCGACTGAAAAACAGGATCTCAATGCCTTTTACCAGTACCTTCGTGAAGAAGAACAACTTAGCCATGAAGATGCAATACGCGACTATGTGGTTAGCGTACTGATGTCGCCCCAGTTCTTCTTTCATCTCGGTTCTCCGGCCAAAGTTTCTTCGACGCCAGTCCCTTTAGATGATGTTGCGTTGGCCAATCGCTTGAGCTACTTCCTCTGGTCGAGCATGCCAGACGAGGAATTGATGAACCTGGCAAAGCGGGGCGAACTACACAAACCATTCGTTCTATCCGCACAAGTTCGCCGCATGGTAAGTGACCCGAAGATTCGAGGTCTGGCCGTCGAATTCGGGGGGAACTGGCTCGATTTCCGCAGGTTCGAGGAACACAACGCGGTCGACCGAACACGGTTTCCCTCGTTCGATAACGATCTTCGGCGAGCCATGTTTGAGGAGCCCATACGTTTCTTCACGGACGTCGCCATGCGGGACGGATCTGTGCTTGAATTCCTTTTCGGAGAGCATACATTCGTCAACGAGCCGCTCGCCAAGCATTACGGGATACCGGTTCCCGCGAAATCGGAGCGGGACGCCGATGGATGGTTTCGTGTTGACGATGCCGTTCAATATGGTCGAGGCGGAATTTTGCCAATGTCGGTCTTTCTAACCAAGAACGCTCCCGGTCTCAGAACGAGTCCCGTAAAGCGAGGCTACTGGGTGGTCAAACGTGTCCTGGGCGAACACATTCCGGCCCCACCAGCGGATGTTCCCGAACTTCCGGCCGACGAGTCGAAGAGTGAATTGTCACTGCGAGACGCTCTCGCGAAACACCGCGAGATTGCCAGTTGTGCCGGCTGTCACCAACGATTTGATTCGCTTGGCCTGGTATTCGAGGGATATGGTCCCGTCGGCGAGCGTCGAACGGAAGACTTGGGTGGCCGCGCCGTCGATACCAATGCAGATTTCCCAGACGGCCAAAATGGCGATGGTTTAGGCGGGCTCACAAAATACATCCGCGAGAGTCGCCAGGACGACTTCATCGACAATCTCAATCGAAAGCTCCTGGCGTATGCCTTAGGCCGCACGCTCCAGCTTTCTGATGAGAAACTATTACGCGAGATGCATACAAACATCTCCAAGAAAGACTATCGCTTCTCGGCCATGCTTGAAACGATTGTTACGAGTCCTCAATTTCTCAACCAGCGCGGCGCCGCCGCTTCCAACTAAAAGGTACATACGACCATGTCTGCCATCGAAAAGTCAGATCTCTCTCGTCGAATGTTTCTTCGTGGTGCCGGTGTAGCAATGGCCTTGCCGTGGCTTGAATCGGTTTCGGTCTGGGGAAGCGAGGCGAAACCCGAGGCCAACGATATTCCTGCTGCGCCAAAGCGATTTGCCGCTCTATTTATGGGCTGCGGTGTAAACCCCGATCATTGGTGGGCCAACGGGGAAGGCGATCAGATGGAGTTGGGCAAGAGCCTCGAGCCGTTGAATGATCTTAAAACAAAACTCAATGTCATCCACGGCCTATTTAACAAGTCTGCCACCGGCGTTGGCATTCACCCGGGACAAACGGGAAATATCCTCTCCGGTGCTGCGCTTCAAAAGGGCGCCGAACTGCGCGGTGGGATCAGTATGGACCAAGTGATCGCTGAGCACTTCCGCGACCAGACCGAACAATCGAGCATGGTGCTAGGCTGCGAACAACCGGTGACCGGCTACCATGAAACCAATTTCTCGATGGCGTACAGTTCGCATATTTCGTGGCAGAATGCGACCTCTCCGGTTCCGATGGAAGCCTATCCCTCGTTAGCATTCGACAACCTCTTCAATAACCAAGGCAATCGACGTAATCAGAGTGTGCTTGATCGGGTTCGCGAAGAAGTCTCTTCCCTTAATGGGCAAGTCAGCGCGGCCGACCGCGGGCGTCTCGATGAATATCTAACGAGTGTCCGAGAGGTCGAGAAACGCATTCAAGCTTCTCGCAGCCATAAAGAAAAAGCGGATGAACGAGCTAAGCACCAGAACAAACCGGTCGTAACCATGAAGCGGCCTGACGACGGTCTCCCCGAAGACATTCGCGAACACATGCGGTTGATGTGCGACATCATTGCTATCGGCTTCCAAACCGACAAGACCCGTGTCGCCACGTTGTTAATGTGCCGCGATATTTCTGGAATGTTCTATCCATTCCTTGGTGTGAGAACTGCCCACCATGGCGCTTCCCACGACGATCGTTCCGACTCCTACCACAAGATCACGCAATACTATGTTAGTCAGTACGCCTATCTGGCTAAGAAACTCGACGGCATGAAGGAAGGGGAACGAAGCGTGCTCGACAATTCATGTCTCATGTTTGTCAACAGTATGTGGTCAGGCAGCGCGCACGATTCGAGTAAGGTTCCTCTGCTGCTCGCTGGCGGTTTGGGGGATACGCTTAAGACGGGTCGTTCGCTTGACTTTGTTGAGAAGGATGATGCCGACCGTAAGCTTTGCAGCCTTTATCTTGGCATCATGAATCGAATGGGCGTTCATCAAACTCACTTCGGCGATGCCGACACACAGCTAGCGGGTTTGTAAGTCGCTTGAGCTAACAATAGCAATCGATGGAAAGCGAAAGCATGGTTGCCAACGGGGGCCTGCTATCCCATACAATGGGGATGCGTAACGTTCGTATCTCATCCCCATCGACAGGCAAACTTCTTTCCGATGGCCAAGAAGAAGACCCCCACATCTCGCGCCGGTAGCAACACCGAAAAATCTCCTGACATTCAACTTGCTTCGGCCGAGGTTCGCTTTTCCGATCAACTGGCGTTTTTGCACGCGATTGACGATGCGGCTCGTCCGCCAGGCTGGTTACTATCGCCAGTGCGAGTTGTCGAGTTCATTTGCGGCACTCGCGGCGAGGCATTGCGGGCTCCCGCTTCAACAAAGCTACCCGCCAAGCTACCCAAGTCCTTGGTCATTCCACCGAAGTTCGTAGGGCCCCGCGCCCTGGTCGAACGTTGTGTTGTGACGTTGGCCGGCGAACGTGGTTTGATGTTGGTCGGTCAACCAGGTACGGCCAAAAGTATGCTCGGCGAACTGCTTGCCGTCGCCATTAGTGGTTCCAGCGCGCTAACCGTGCAAGGTACGGCCGGTGCGAGCGAGGACCACATGCGTTACGGCTGGAATTATTCGATGCTTCTGGACCGTGGCCCACGCCCGGAGGCGCTGGTTCCTTCCCCTGTCTTGACGGCTATGCGGGAAGGTAAGCTGGTTCGTATCGAAGAATTGACCCGCTGCTTGCCGGAAGTTCAAGATGGCTTGATCAGCCTGCTAAGCGAACGTCGCCTCATGATTCCGGAATTGGAAGGAGACGACGGCAGTGTCTTCGCCCGACCTGGTTTCAACATCGTTGCCACGGCAAATCTTCGGGACCGTGGGGTGTCGGAAATGTCCGCAGCCCTCAAACGTCGCTTCAATTTCGAAACCGTTCATCCGATCGCGGATCCGCAACAAGAGATCGAGCTGGTACGAAGTCGGGCGGTTTCCGTCTTGTCCGAGACCGGACTGACGACCGATCTCGACGCTCGTTTGCTGGAACTTTTAATCACGACCTTTCGTGACCTCCGCGATGGAAACACAAGCGAAGGTTGGAGCGTCGAACGCCCCGCTTCGGTGATGAGTACAGCGGAAGCTGTCACCGTTGCGACAGCCATCGCCCGGCAAGGAGCATTCTTTCCAGCACAACGTGACCCCATATCCCTGCTCCCGGGCCATCTGTTAGGGGTCGTCCTCAAGGACAACCTTGAAGATCGCGAACGGTTGTTGGCCTACTGGGACGGTCCCGTCCGACGTCGCAGCGAGAACGATGCTCATTGGAAGCGAATGTACGAATTGCGTGATGTGTTGGAAGAGTCGGCGGAAGGAGCGTAGCCATGGATGGCGAAGAGCCACGTCAACCGTTGGAGAGACTTGCGGCCTGCCGAACGCCCTACCTAATCGGCGTTCGCCATCATTCTACAGCGTTGGCCCGCGCGATGCCAGAATTGTTGGATTCGATACGCCCCAAGTCGATTCTGCTGGAGATGCCCCCTGACTTCCAATCTTGGCTTCCTCATCTCGGCGATCCTGAACTTGTCGCACCGGTTGCCTTGGCAGCGTGTAATCGATCGGAACTGAATTCGTTTTACCCACTCGCAGATTTCTCGCCCGAATTGGTCGCGATTCGCTGGGCAACTAAGAACGGCGTCCCAATCATCCCGTGCGATCTCGATCTGGCAGGTATGCATGCGGCTGATCACTTCATCCCCAATTTGGATAAGCATACCGACGAGGCCAAAGTATCCCCGTCGCTGCAAGATGAAGTCATGCGTCGTCACGAAACGCGTGATTTCGGCGAATTGTGGGAAAAGCTTGTCGAAACGCCGGCCCTCAACAGTTCTCCGGAAGCAATCCGACGAGCCGCCCTCTATTTCGGTTGGCTAAGCCGTTGCACCCAAGGCGAGCTTACCTACGCCGACGCTCATCGAGAACTTGCCATGCGAACGGCGATTGACGATGCCCCGGATCATTCCGTCGCGATTATCGGCGCTTTTCACGCAGCGGCACTTCTTCCCGAGCCCCTTCTTTGGTCTCCACCGGAACCATTTGCGAAGGAACTGGTGCAGTATCGCTCCAGCTATGAGGCCTCGACTTCGCTTATCCCATACACGTTCGCTCAACTGGACGCGCGCAGTGGTTACCCGGCTGGTGTCTATGATCCCATCTGGCATCAAACGATGCTCAAAGCATCTGATAACAATTCCACAACTACTCTAATCTCGGACCTCGCCGTGCGTTTGAGTCGCCAGCTTCGACACGCTGGCTACGTAGCTGGCTCGCCCGAAGCCATGGAAATTGTGCGGGTCGCCCTCGATTTGAGCCGTCTACGGGGGCATGCTGCGCCAGGTCGAGCGGAGTTTCTCGAATCCATTGAAACAACGCTGGTCCAGGGAGATTTGCTTGGTCGTGGCCGCGCGGTCGCAGCGGCCGCACAACACGTTCTCGTCGGGACGCTTCGCGGAAAGTTGGCACCTGGTACGCCGCGAAGTGGACTAGCACCACATGTCGAAGAGAAGCTATCTCGCCTAAAATTGCCAGGCCCCGATACGCTGGAGCAAGACACCCGTGAACTTCGTTTGGATCCTCTCCGTTCGCAGCTCGATCGAGCGCGAGCCGTACTATTTCGACGATTGAACCTTCTTGGGGTTCCATACGCGACGCGAACTGATACGACCGGTGTCGGACTCCGTGAGAACCTCACGGAAGTTTGGCAAGTTCGTTGGACACACGGTACCGCAGCAACGGTTGAGGCAGCCGCGATCTATGGTGTCACGCTCGTACAAGCTGCCGAATCGGCGCTTCGCAAAATCGGGAACGATCAGGAACCCGACTCCGATGGTCGCCTTCATCCAGCCGTCACACTTAAGCGATTGTTGACTGCCGCCGAATGCGGACTTCCAACTTCCGCCAGTCAATACCTGGAGCAACTGGATGGTCACTTTCTCCACACGGCCTCTACGCCTGAATTGATCGAAGCGGCAGGACTCGTGGGGCGGGTGGCCGCGGGCCATTTCAGTGGCCTACCCTTAACGAACGAGGACGCTGCTCCGCCCGACGTCTACCGCTTGGAAGTTCCATTAGGCCTTCTCAACAGTATTCCTTTTCTTGAGATGGCGATTCGCAGTGCCGATGGCTTACGCGGGTCGGACGATCCCAACGATGTCATATCACTGACCGAACTTGTGGCATTGGTCCGTGCGACATCCAATCAGCAAACGTCTCACCTCGCGATGATCTCGCTGATACCCGCACTGAGATCGCTGCTCCTTCGAATTCGAAAGGAAGGTTCCGCCCGGATGCAAGGCGCGGCTTGGGGAGGGCTAGCAACCATGGGCGACGCCGACGTTGTTCAACTGAGCCAATCCCTATCGAGTTGGTACGATGCCGCTTCGAATCACGATGGAAGACAACATTTGCGTGCACGTCTTCAAGGACTTCTCGTTCCTCTAGCGCCATTGGTCGCAGCCGAGACAAGCTGGCTGGATGGTATCCAGGAACGTCTGACATCATCGGACGATTCTGACTTTTTGGCGCGTTTGCCAGCATTGCGAGGTGGCTTTCAGTCGATTTCACCAAACGAACGAGCACGCATTCTATGCGAGCTCATCGAAACCTTGGAGCCTGACGGTCCTGGAAGTTCGCGGCGGATCATGCTCGAAAACCCCATTGCACTGGCGGCGGCCAGTTCCGCTGATCGTGCTGGCCGCGAGGCTGTTCGCCACCTACTCCCTAATTTTGTGATTCGTGAACCAGGCAAGAGTGACGCTTACTCTCACCCAATCTCGATTAGCGATCCGCCCGGAGAAATCTCGTTGACGGATCGATGGCGATTAGTGCTGGGTGTGCAAGGATCAAGGGGCGCCAAGAGCCGCCGAGTCGCCTCGACCCTGGATGAACTTTACGGCGGTTCCGCTCGACCTGGACGTGGCCATCGCGACGACTTGGTTCCTCCTTCTCGTGGCGGGACCGAGTCAGCAACTCCGTCCGCTCGTGAGTGGCTCGATGATGTGATGGGCTTATTCGGCAAGGATTTGTGCGAAGAAATTGCTGCCGAAGCAGCGGCGGATGGTCGCCCTGCGCTATTGGAATATCTCGACGGCGACAAAGTTCGTCCTTCGGTTGCCTTGCTGGAACAAGTTCTTTCGTTGAAAGGTGGCATGCCGGAGCGTGAGCTTAGCCTTCTGCGTAGGTTGGCTCGCAAGATCACCGAACGACTCGCTCAGCAACTTGCCAACCGCCTGCGTCCTGCACTAAACGGATTGAGTTCGCCAAGGTCGACACGTCGAAAGCATAGAAAGGTCGACTTCCCGAGGACGATTCGCGATAACCTGGCCACTGCGTATCGCCGCGAGAATGGAAGCGTCGCGTTGGCGCCTCGCCGTATGTCGTTTAAAGCCCCAAGCCGTAAGCAGATGGACTGGCATCTCATCTTCGTCGTCGATGTTTCTGGTTCGATGGAACCTTCTGTGATCTACAGCGCGCTGATGGGTGCGATTTTCTCGGCATTACCAGCGATTGATGTTCGATTCTTCGCCTTCAGCACCGAAGTGATCGATTTTTCCGATCAAGTTGATGATCCCCTTTCCCTTCTAATGGAAGTGCAAGTGGGTGGTGGAACGCACGTTGGACTTGGGCTACGCGCGGCTCGCGAGGCCGTTAGGAACCCGACACGCACGATCGTAGTGTTAGTCTCCGATTTTGAGGAGGGTGTTTCGATCGGGCAGATGCTGGGCGAAGCAAGAACCCTTGCCGAGTCGGGAGTTAAGCTACTTGGCCTGGCCGCACTCGATGACGAAGCAAACCCACGTTACCACGTGGGCAACGCGGCAGCTTTGGCAGGAGCGGGAATGTCCGTAGCGGCCGTGACGCCAGAGCGTCTTGCCCAATGGGTCGGCGATCAGATTCGAGGAGCAACCACATGAGTGAGACTCGTCCCACGGTATCCGGTGTTCTCGTTGCAACCATCATAGAATCCGCCCCGGATCGAGTACGGAGACGTCTGGATCGATCACCCGACGAAGCGACGAAATGGGAATGGAAGGCCAAAGGTGATTCGTGGCAGATCGACACCGGCGGAGAAACCGTGAAATTCGCCGCTAACGAGATCAGCGCCCTCGATCAGGTTAGCTGCACCTGTCTGCTGACGCCCAACTGTTTTCATGTCATGGCATGTTTGACGGTTCTGGAAACGCATACCGAGGGAGAGGTGAGCTCCGAAGCCGAAGCCGAGTTAGACGCAAGAGTAATCGCGAATGAGCCCGCCCATGAAATGATCTCGGAAAAACAACGTCAAACAGCTCAGATACTTGAGACCAGCATTGCCAAGGTTCTCCAAGTTGGCATCGCGAATGCCGGTGTCACGTTACAAGCAGGACTGCAGCGGAGCGTGTATCAATGTCGAGCGGTAGGACTACACAAGGCCGCCAGTCTCGGCATTCGCGTCATGACTGGGATTACGCAATTTCGATCTCGCTCGCCTCAGGCGGATCCGCCGCAACTGATCGATGATGTAACTGAGTTATTGGAGACTTCCTACCACCTTTCTAGGAGTCCGAATCCAGAACTGTATTGGATCGGTACGGCTCGGCGTGAACAGTTTCCGGTGCGTCTCAAGCGTCTTTACGGATTATTTGCGGAACCGGTTGTATCACGCAGTGGACATGCCGGTGCGATTGCTTGGTTCCTGGGTGAAGATGGCAATTATTACTCGGCGTCCGACGTTCGTCCTGGCGACGTCCAGCTAGCTCGTGATGCCTATCGAGGAGGTATCGAAATAGGCCCACTCGTGCAGCCGGGGCGGCAACTGGCCCGCGGACTTTACGTTGGCAGCGAAATGACAGCCTCTACCGACGGCCGCCTCGGACGCGGCAAGAAGGTGAAGCTCGTCCATCAAGGAGAATCATCGTGGGACACAGAAGCAATCGAGCGGCGATTTTCGCAGCCGTTAGCCGATCAGTGGCAAACCGTCTACCAACACGCTTCGCTCCCCGATGATGCACGTCCCGCCGGCTGGGATTTTACCTTCGTGCAGGGCACGGTGCTGGGAGCAAGCGGCCCGGATCTATTATTTCAGCTAGTCGACGGCACATCCATTCGGCTGGGGATCGCTAACGATGCTGATACTCTCGCATTCCGGGGCAACTTAAAGATGTTAAGTTATGCGCCGGGACTTCGTTTAAGGGTCATCGGACGTACATCCCTCGCAGACCCTAAACTTCTGTTGCCGATGGCAGTTAGCAACTCGGACGACGGCGATTCCACTTCCAAGCCAGAACAGCGGGTCCCCACGCTTGAACTCCCAACGCAGCTAGCAGATCGTGTGATGCTGGGCTTCGACCAACTGGAACGCAAACACATTCGTAACGCCATAGCTTCGCCAATCGTCTTTCCACCCACCACAGAATCGAACAGTAACAACGAATTAGCTCCCTTGGTTCGACGCGTCTTATCCGCGACACTTGCCGGAATGAATTCTCCCAAACAAGCCAACGCCAACAGCATTGCCCAAGAGACTGCGTTACTTAAGCAGTATGGCTTCGCCACTGCAGCTGGACTCTTGCATACGCTAACACATGGAAATCCTGTCAACGCTGATGAAGCAGTAAATACCTTCTTAGCTGTACAACTCTATCTACGCGCCTGCCGCAACGAACTTGCCAGGGCAAGGGCAACGATAGACCAGTAGTTTGCGTCTGCTACTTCTTACGACTTGCTGGCTTTTTCACCTTTTTCCCTACTTCCTCGTATCGCGGCGCATCCCCGTCACAAACACGTTTCCAGGCCGCCTTGAAAAGGTCTTCGAAGGGGCGAAGAACGAGAGGACCGCCAAGCGGCAACTTTGTCCCACAATCCATTTCCATTTCCACCAACAGAGGCAATTTCCAGGCTTCCACAGGCAGCCATGGTGCTTTCAACTCTTGCCACTCGCCAGGCAGAAAGTGGCTGCGACCTGCCCGAGCACGTTTCGCTTCGAGAAATAGTCCCTGCTGGGTAACCTCGGCAGCTGCCTTTTTATAACGTGCCGCGGTCCAATCGTTCCATTTGCGAATGTTCGCGGTTGTGGGATCGGGCAGTGCCAATGTTTGGAGGTACAGTAGGGCTGCATCCTCGCTGAGCTTCATTTTTTTCGCGACAGCGGCGACGACGTCAGGGGCTGAGTGCAGTGCGTTTTGTGACCAGCAGCCCGGATCTAAACTCTTACCTGCGATCGCCTCACTCAGCTTGCGGAAACCACTACTTCTGAGCAAAGCAATAATCTTGAGAGGTTCGCTCTGATTTCCGTAAGGATCTTCTTCGATGTTCAGAACCGCAACGAGACGCCCTACTTCGTCCATCGACTGGACCTTGCCGACGCGATAGCTAATCAACAAGCTACGTCCTTCATCGTGAGCTCCCGCCAAAATCAATCCATCGTCGAATCGGGCGACTTTGTCCTTTCCAACGTTGGCTTTACCTACGTGCTGATTCAGCCACGCGACTGGTTTAAGCTTGTCATCATAAAAGAACGATTGACGAAGCTCCCAGAGTAAGTTGTCATCCTCAATGACTTTTGCCATCTGCTTAATAATAGCGGGTACGGCCTTACGAGCTTCGTGACCAATCTCGGTATCACTATGTACCAAGGCAACTAGTTTCGAAAGAATTTGAAGCATTGTAGGCGAAACTGGACTCACATCTTCCTTGCCTTTGAGAGACAAACTGTGATAGTTGGCGGTCGGGTCGACCTGGATTTTATATTTGCCAACTTGCAGGGCTTCATGAGTTTGCGGATCCGTGGCAGCCGCTAATACATGTTCGTGATCGACACGCCCCCAGCGACTTGCTTTAGTTAACGCTGACAATCGCTTTTGATGTTCGGCATCGAGAGGAATTCGCTTCGGCATGTACGCGTTCCATGCCGCTTTGACCGCATTGAGTACTTGCTCACGATCGTCCGCAAACGGTGCCGTGAGTCCGCACGAGATAACAGAGTGGAAAAGCTTATGGCGGACGTCTTCGTTCAAGTTGGTGAGACTTTGCCGAGCTGCTTTGGCATCGGCCATCTTGATTCCCAACTTGTTTCGAATCTCCGTGGGCAGGAAGTTGGTCTCGTAACTATCAAAATTGAGACCGCCAATCCAAATCAAACCAACCTCCGCCGGCGAGGCCCCAACTTGCTCCGCGAGTTGTTTTAATTGGTCACCTGTTGGGACAGCTATGTCGTCGGAGCCATCGATGGCACCAAAGAATGCTTCAAATTCTGGTGCATCGATTTCGGGAGTGATTCGCTCTTCACTCTCAACGATAAATCCAGTAGGCGCCTTAGGTTTTTTCGCGGTGCTATAGCGGAGAATGTGGCTGAATGCATTCGAATAAAAGCCACACTCAAGCACTACGAATCGATTGTCTCCATCGACAACACCGTACGCAGTTCCAGGTGAATGTTCGTTCCGAATCGTCTTGCCAGCCGACTTCTTCTCTGGTTTACGCTTCGCAATCAGGAGGTCGAAGCGTCCCGGTAACTTCTCGAAGCCCAATGTTGCCAGAAAGCTCAGCAGATCTCGCCAAGCGGGCTCTCGATCATCTTTGCCACTGAGCCTTGCCCCCTGCGCGCGCCAATAGGTCTGCCACGCTCGAAGCGGCAAGTCGTCCAAGAGCTTAAACCATTGATAATTGACAATAGGCAATGGACCGGATTCTTGCTCTCCTTTCAGGAAAGAGCTGACAGCGGTGAGGTGCTGAGCGAACGAAGCAGATTGACCATAAATATGAATGTTGGGCATGTTCCAAAGCTGGGCGGAAGCATCGATCTTTTGATTCAGTACTTCAGATGAGCCGGTATCATTCTCCGCTTCTTCTGCCAGTCGATTCCTCGTGCTCATGAAAGTGGATCGAAGCTGTTCGGCATATTGAACGATTCCAACGATACCAAGGGCAAATCGCTCAGGAATCTTCGGGAATAGCTTTTCGACGCTCTCCAAGATACTAGATGGCGCATCAAATGCTTCGTCCTCATCATCTGGACGAACACTTCGCAAGACCTGAATGGCTGCCGCTGGAATATTCGGGCCGTGGTCGGCTTTTGGTAAGGCTGCTCCTGCTCGCGCACCCTCCGCGACTTCAATTAGGTGTGCCGTATCGTTATTGGAGATGGTACGCAGCTTCTTCGATGTGGCCTCGTGCCTCGGCGTCAAAAAGTGCCAATAGGTTAGTGGCAATGTCACCACTTGCCCCCGAGAGAATGGAGAATAATTCCTATCCAACGACGCAATAGCCGTCTCGCCTTGCGGGTCCAACAAGGTCGGCCAATCTCCATCCTCCTTTACAATAGGAAGGTTCCCATCGGCGCCGATTCGTCGGAGCAAACCAATTGGTGTGTGAAAAGTTCCAGTCGATTCATGAATCGGCTTCTCCCAGGATTGCCCATCGATTCCCACTCCGGAAAAGGTACCATCTTGCTTCTCGATGACTTTCCATCCCACCATGCCCCCCTTACAACCAATGGGCGAGTCATGCGCTCGATCCGGCACCTGATAGAGATAGCTCGAACGAAAATCGACTTTGTTGCCGTCTTCCGATTCGAACCAACTCGGCACGCTGGCTCTTCCCTGCTTACCGGTCTGCGGGTCGATCTCATGCAAAACGGCTCGCGACTCTCCTCCTTCATGAGCCCACTCCATTTCCCAGAATCTCTCGCCGTCGTGGAAGTATTGCGCCGAACCTTGCGGTTCTTTGCTATCGCCTGGATGAACTGCCTGCCTACCGTAAAACAGTCCCCCGTCTTCCAGGACGGTCTCCCGCATCCCAAACGTATCCAAGAACTCATAGTCGGCGTCGTACGCCTGTGAGGGATCACTTAACCAATAGAATTTCCGATTCCAACTCGTGTCGCGCACGAGTACCGCGACATCATCCCCAACCGGAACTACGCTTAGTACATCTTGGTTCGCCGGAACGCGAAGCTCGCGTTTCGTGATCTTGCCCTTCCGATCTAATACGAACGCGTGCGTCTTGTTCCACAAGACAACTTGCGGAAACACCAAGGAACAGGTCGAATTATAACGCCGCTTCTGCTTGATCGGGATTTCGGATTGTTCGACCAGAGACTCCAACTCGGGCCAACCATATTCATCGATTATCCCACTTTGCAGCGTCAATTTCAGCGACTCGGTAGGCTCGACGGCAGCCAATCGATCGGCGACATCAGGGAAATAACGTAGCGTCTCAGGCCAGAACGTCGATTGCATCCAATCAAGCGATTTACTGAAACTCGCTAATCCCGTATTCTCAAGCTG
Source organism: Blastopirellula marina (assembly GCF_002967765.1). Classification (NCBI taxonomy): domain Bacteria; kingdom Pseudomonadati; phylum Planctomycetota; class Planctomycetia; order Pirellulales; family Pirellulaceae; genus Blastopirellula; species Blastopirellula marina. The sequence goes on from NZ_PUHY01000001.1 coordinate 382,540, forward strand.
ACCGACGACGTCCAACGCGTGTTCGTGCCAGATCTTTAAGATTCCCTCACGCCCGTCCGCAGCAACAGGAAAGGGATGACGATTCAAATCCGCGACACGATAGCCTCTATTCTTGGCTTCGCCACGGCATGTTAACGCATTATTAAGCCCTCGTTTTACGGCAGTGGCAAAGCGATCATCGTTGGGGGACAGAAGCACATCCCGATTGCGGAACTTATGGTCGGGTTCCTCCATGAGCCAACCATTGAAATCAACTTCACATTCCGGTGGAAATGCAGCGAGCGGGATATCGAGATCAAGACATGTTTCCAACACATCAACGTCCGCACCACGCGATCGCCAGCCGAGGTTGGCATAAAGTGATAGGGGCTCCCCTTCCTCTTTCAACCGAGGCGCCAGATGTTCAAGCATGTCGAGAACTCGCCTGGGAACGGGTAGTTCATGAAGCAGGATCCTTCCGAACCAGACCGCAATTGGTTCCTCTAAAGGTGGTGCCCCTTGATGCCCCTCCTCCCGTAGAAACTCAAGCACGCCCCAATCATCTAACAGATCGAGCCATGGCCAGAGCTTACTTTCCCCCCAGTAACTGACCTCAGGCTTGGTATGGCGAATTAGTGCCATCGCAAAGCCTGGGTTCCGCTTAATAATTCGCCGGCAATGCTTGTCGCATCCCTTCCAGAACTGCAACGCCGCACGTCCCATGGCAGGCGTCTCAATGATGTCTTCCAACCAAGCTTCCAGCGCCCCGTCGGCATCGATGTCGGCTGCCTTCGCCAGCTTCAGAAAATCCTTTGGCAGGTTCGCCCATGGCGCCATTCCACCGCGCGTACGACGAACGCAAAGGTCTTGGAAAATCTCGAATGCTTCTTGTGGCGGATACTGCGATTTCAAATCGTTTGTGTAGTCTGAAAGCGCCTTGCCTGCCAAGCAGCCTGCAAGTACGAACTCAAGAATCACATCCCGTCGACGCCCCCTGTCCGACTCCAGGGCATGAACGCGTTCCGCTTCTAGCGATCGGTTCAGAGCACGACCGGCATATGTCTGATTGCCAAGCTCCTTGTAGGCTCGGCCAACTTCCTCCCAAAACGGTGGAAGAAAGTGTCTTACAGAACGCCCTAACTCTTTCGAAAGTTCGTCATAAGCGTCCCAAGCATGTCCCGGTTTCGATTTTGCCTTTCGATCCGCTGACTTCATCCTTTTGACGAGATCGAGCGCATAGTGGGCATTGTCTGGATCGTTGATGAGCGCCCAGGCAGCGAATCCCAAGCTACGTCGCTGCTGAATGGCCAATGGCTTCGAGACTTGGGGGGCCTCAAAACCAAGAAACTCCATCGCGAGATCTTCGGCCTGACCAAGTCTGGCGGAACTGATACGAACGACCGGTCGATCGCCTAAGGCGGGGTGACGGTAAGTCCGCGCGACCACTTCTTCCGAGCTTTTATTGTCGACCTTGGCCTTCGTAGGAACCAAACCACCAGCATTTAGCGTTAGTTGTGCCGAGCTCATGCGTCGCCCTCCTCTTTTTCGTCTTCTTCGACTTTGCGTTTGGCATAAATCTGCGACGCCATGCGCATTCCCTCGCTGAATGTAACGAGCCCGACATCGGCAATCGATTGCGGGGTTTGTTCCTCGTCAACAAAGATCAAATCATCGGTCAATGTTTCGTACTCAGGATCTCCTTCACCAACCCAATATCGCGCCTCCATCGGCGTGCCGTTTTCCCATACCTTGTTACATGCGTAACCTCCGCGAACGGGATAACCAAGACGACGACAAAGCGAGGCGACGAAGTTAAGCTGATCGAACTTTCCGTTGCTAAACTCGGTAATTCGCTCTGTCTTCTTCTGTTCATTCGTTGCCGAGAAGACTGGACGAAATAGTTGTTCAACGGATTGCGTAAAGTCCATGTCGGAGGAAATCTCCCGCAGATCCTCAACGCCATCGATCAAGATAGGATGCGGAATCATGATCTGAGAAGATTTAAGCCATTGTGTCTCCCCATCGCGATCGACGACACCGACACCCTTCTTCGCATCAATATCGCGAAGTAATCCGGTTTTGTCGGCTTGTGTGTCGCCTTTCGCATCCGCGGCAACTACCACTAAATTTTGCAACAAGTCCCGCCAGTCGGGATCAGGCCAGACTGATTCCAGAACCTCACGCGGAATGGGTAAGGATCGTAGCATCCATGCTTCGATCTGCCGCAGGCAGTCAGTACGGTGCGTAGCAAGCCACTCACAGGCTGCCAGAAGCTGTTCTGCTAGATCTGAGTCCTTAAGCGTCTTAGGAACCGAGGCCAGCTTCTTGCCTTGCGGATTTCGAGCTACCAGTTTGCCTTTAAGAATTCCCAGAGCGTAGCCCTTGTCGGCTTCTAGCCAGGGGAAAGAATCATCCACCGCCGCAGCGGCCTTCTGCGGGCTCTTCTTCTTGAGAGCCTTCGTCGCTTTCGCCATATTGCACCATGGGGGGTGTGTTCCGAGGAGATTTGGCCCCCATTATGGCGAATGAAATCCAGGAATCCAGTACATTTTCATAAACCGTTTCGCGGCCTTATAACGCGATCTGTTTTTCGTACCGATGAGGCTACCAATGTTTCCATCTCGCTTTAAGAATCTCACCCTCTATGCACCGTTGCTCGGCCATCACTCGCTCACGTAAGTGCAAAAAGGCGACTCCTTCCTTAGAACGAGTCGCCGTAGAGGTTTTGAGATGCTACTCAGGATCGTTAGCCCATCACGTGGTCGTGGCCTCAGCACCGGTTGTCGGCTGAGGCTTCTTCTTCGCAAACTTACTAAGGACCACGTAAAACACTGGAGTGAGGAAGAGCCCGAAGATGGTCACCCCCAACATTCCAGCAAACACAGCGGTCCCGAGCACACGCCGCATTTCGAAACCGGCACCCGTCGCAATTAGAAGCGGAATCACACCCAGGATAAACGAGAATGCGGTCATCAAAATCGGACGGAGACGCAGTCGACAGGCTTCAACGGCGGCTTCGAATCGATCTTTCCCGTTGTCCTCTTCAGCCTTAGCGAATTCAACAATCAAAATCGCATTCTTACATGCCAAGCCCACGAGCACGATAAAGCCAATCTGCGTTAAAATGTTGTTATCCATCCCTCGGTACCAAATACCAAGGATTGCGAACAACAAACACAATGGCACGATCAAGATGATCGCGAGCGGAAGCAACCAGCTTTCGTACTGGGCGGCCAATGTTAGAAACACAAATAGCACTGCTAAAGGGAATAAATAGACAATCGTGTTCCCAGCTTGTCGCTCTTGATAGGCAATATCGGTCCAAGCATAGCCAAAGCCAGGTGGAAGATTGGTCTGAGCCAACTCTTCCATCGTATCCAACGATTGTCCCGTGCTGAATCCAGGGATGGTATCGCCATTAATATCGGCAGCAGGATACAAGTTAAATCGCACCAAACGATCAGGACCAGTCACCCGCTGCAGCTCCACCAGCGAACCAAGGGATACACTCGCGCCCCGAGCACTGCGCGTGCGCAGTTGCATGATATCGCTCGGTTCATCACGGAACTCCGGCTCTGCCTGAGCGGTCACGCGATACGTTCGTCCGAGGAAGTTGAAATCGTTCACGTAGAGTGATCCAAGATAAACTTGCAACGCCTCGAAGATATTGGCCACCGGTACATCCAGCATTTCCGCCTTTGTTCGATCGACCTCAGCGTACACCTGGGGAACACTCAACCGATAATTCGAGTAAACTTGCACCAAGCCCGGTTGCTGATTCGCCTCAGCAACCATTCGTTGGGTCACGATATTCAGGGCGTCGATACCGGCGCCACTTTGGTCTTGGACATACATCTTGTAACCACCACCACGACCAATACCACGTACCGGCGGAGGCGGAATGACGAAGATCTCGGCTTCGTTCACCACAGCAACTTCGCGACGCAGGTCCGCGACAATTGCGTTGATATCTCGTCCACGAGCCGCCCGTTCTTTTGCATCATCCAATGGAAGAAACGTCACGGCGGCGTTGGGACTAATCGTGAAGGTCGATCCAGATAAGCCCGCAATACCAACCGAGTGTGCCACCCCATCGATGCGACCACCGATTTCTGCCACTTTTTTGGTAACTACGTCAGTTCGAGCAAGTGCCGCGCCATCAGGTAGCCGAATCGCCACAATCAGATAGCCTTGGTCCATGGCAGGAATAAACCCGGTAGGTACCAAACTGAAACTGCTCCAAGTGCAATACAACAAGCCAGCGTACAGAAGCAAGACTACGACCGACACACGTACGATTCGTGAGATGACCCAAGCGTACGCATCACTCGTAATGTCAAACGTGCGATTGAATAGCCGAAAGAACCAACCGAAACACTTGTCAACGATGCGCCCACTCAAATTTCGGGTGGTACCTTTTGGCCGCAATAGCAACGCACAAAGGGCGGGACTAAGGGTTAATGAAACGAACGTTGAGAATGCGGTAGAAATGGCGATCGTAATCGCAAACTGCTGATAGAACTTTCCGCTGATGCTAGGGATGAAGACGGTCGGCACGAAAACCGCGATTAACACCAGGGTCGTCGCGATCAACGCGGAACCAACTTCATCCATTGCCTTATGCGTTGCCTCACGAGGCGATAATCCCTCGGCAATTAAACGCTCGACGTTCTCAACCACCACAATTGCATCATCGACGACGATACCAATTGCGAGTACCAGTCCGAATAGCGACAGCGTATTTAAAGAGACTCCCAAAAACTGCATCACAGCGAAGGTTCCAATCAAGGAGATTGGAATTGCGATCACAGGAATGATGGTCGGGCGCCAACCGTGCAAGAAGATAAACACGGTGAAAATCACGAACGCGGTGGTAATATATAGCGTGTCGAAAACTTCCTCGATCGATTCTTCCACAAAGTTGGTCGGGTTGTAGGCGATTTCGTAGCCAATTCCAACAGGAAAGTCCTTACTTAGGTCTTCCATCGTCTGCTTGATCTGATTCGCCGTATCAACCGCGTTCGTTCCTGGCCTCTGATAAACAAGCACAGCAACGGCTGGCTTGCCATCGAGATAGCTAAGCCGGGAATAGTCTTGAGCTCCCAGTTCGACGCGAGCGACGTCGCTCAGGCGGGTCACGCGACCATCTTCGCCACGTTTGATAATGATCTTGCCGAACTCTTCCGTATCTTTCAGTCGTCCTTGCGTCGTCACATTCAGCTGAAATGCGCCCGTTTCGTCGGTTGGAGGTTGACCGATCACACCCGCTGCGACTTGAACGTTTTGACCACGAATCGCCGCGACTACATCCGCCGGCATTAAATCTAGGTGGGTCATGCGTTCGATATCGAGCCAGACCCGCATGGCGTATTCGTTACCGCCAGCAATTCGCACGTCGCCGACACCATCCAATCGCATCATCGCATCGCGAACTCGCAAGAATGCGAAGTTGCTGATATAGAGTTGATCGCGACTTTTGTCGGGCGAATTTAGATGCACCACCATCAGCATGTCAGGAATCTGCTTGCTGGTAGTCACCCCGATTTGGCGGACTGCTTCCGGCAAACGTGGTTCCGCAATCGCCACACGGTTTTGCACCAGCACTTGAGCGTCGTCCAGATCGGTTCCCAATTTAAAGGTCACCGTCAGCTGCATCGTTCCGTCGGCGCTCGACGACGATTCCATATACATCATGTCGTCGACACCGTTCATCTCTTGCTCGATCGGCGTTGCCACCGTATCAGCAATCACTTGCGGCGTTGCCCCGGGATAACTGGCTCGCACGACAATCGTCGGCGGAACGACGTCGGGATACTGCGAAACCGGCAACGTGTAATAAACGATGCCACCAACCAGCACGATCAAGAAAGATAACACTGACGCAAAGATTGGTCGTTCAATGAAGAAGTGTGGGAAACTCATTGGGCGGCCCCCGATTTGCTAATGGAGGTCGACATACCAGGGCTCTCTTGAGTTGTCGGAACGTCTTGGTTGGGTGTCTTGATCGAGGTCAGGCCTGACGAGATCCATTTATCCGGCGGCAAAGGCTCGTAGGTATTCGGAAGTCCGTCTTCAACTATTTGTATTTCACCGGTCTGAACTTGTACTTCCATCGCTGGTCGAGCCAAGAGAAGGCCTTCGATGACAAGTTGCTCATCACCCTTTAAACCTTCGCGGATAATGCGTAGTCCATCGACCAACGGGCCGGGAACGACAGCACGTCGTTCAATCTTTTTGTCGACGACGATGTACACGAATTGCGACGACTGATCGGTACCAATCGCGGAATCCGGAATCAGCACTGCTTCATAGGCGGCACTTCCTGGAAGGCGAACACGACCGAACATTCCTGGCACTAAAACATGATCCTCATTGCGAAAGATACAACGAACCCGCATGCTGGCCGTATCAGTATCGAATCGGTTGTCAACGAACTCCATGTGTCCGTAATGAGGGAACAGCTTTTCATCTGACAAACCAAGATAGACCGGATTCTTCGCTTCACGAGAGCTTTTTCGTTTACCCTGTTGAGCAAGGCGAATGTATTTAAGGGCCTGTGCTTCATTCACATCGAACGCACAATAAATTGGCTCGACCGAAGTAATCGTGGTAAGTAGTGTCGAAGTCGCTGCCCCCCCACTAATGAGATTTCCTTCCGTGACGTATTCACGGCTAATGCGGCCGGTCACAGGAGCGTAAACTCGCGTGTAATTCAAATCGAGCTGTGCTGTCGCAATCCCCGCGTTAGCGGCTTCGATCGCGGCGTTTGCGGTATCCATCGAAGCTTCGGCCAGTCCGATGCTTGCTTCCGCCGAAGCGACATCGGCTTGCGATTGAACGATGTCGGTTTCCCGCTGATCGAGTTCATCTTGTGCCACCGCATTTCTTTCACGCAGCGTCCGTGCACGCGCGACGCGAAGTTGCGCCAAATCAAGTTGAGCATTTGCTTGTTTTTGTTGAGCTAATGCCTCGGCCATCTGCGCTTTTGACTGGGACAGTTGGGATTCGGCCTGGCGGAGCTGAGCCTTAGCCTCACTCAATGTTGCCTCGAAAGGACGTGGATCGATGATAAACAGGAGATCACCTTCGTTTACCATCTGTCCTTCGTCGAAGTGTATCGACTGAAGATAGCCGCTCACGCGGGCACGCACTTCAACAAACTCGACCGGCTCTAGACGCCCGGTGTATGCGTCCCACTCAACGATCTCTTTTTGCAAAGGTTGAGCGACAGTCATTGTAGGTGCAGGTGGCTTGGCCTGCTCGCGGGGTGCCTGGCCGCAGCCCAACATTCCGCAAACAAGAAGTCCACCCACAATGGCCGCAGAATGCGGCGAAATCAAACGAAGCGTTAGCATAGCGGTAGGCAAGTGGGTAAGAATTAATCGATTGTATTTAATGCTTTTTCAACATCGTGAATAAGCAATCGCGTACGGCAAAAGCACCGTGCGGATTGCCGCGTCCAACTAAGTGAGGGTCACAAAAATAACGGCAAATGTGCCGAAAAATGCGAGACGAATCGACCTCGCATGGGACCGGACGAATAATACTAGCCAGAGTTCTAATTTCGTCGATAGCACGATCCTCGAAGATCCTTGTACAATCCTCCAATCATCGGTTTCCTACCATCTGATGATTCAAGCAGTACGACTATCATTAACCCGATGACGAACGCGCAAGACCAACACGAACGGCAGCGAATGCACGTTGATCAGCTAGAACTTGCTGAGCGAATAACGCAACATGTAAGGCATGATGGCCGCTCGGAAATTCAGCCTGGTTTGTTCTTCAACCGGGCATCCCATCCAAGCAAACCACTACACGTGGTTTCTGATCCGGCGTTATGTGTCATCGCACAAGGGAGCAAGGTGGTCATGCTTGGCGAACAGTCATTTCGCTATGACCCGGCTCACTACTTGATCAACACGGTTGATCTACCGCTGGTGGCGGAAATTGCAGAAGCGTCCCCTGACCTTCCCTATTTGAGCATTCGCTTGGTCTTCGATGCATCAATGGTTAATTCAGTGACTATTGAATCTGGGATTCTGCAACCTAGTAGCGAAGCCAACGAGAAGGCGCTCGACGTCAGCCCACTCGACTCACCGTTACTTGATGCCATCTTGCGATTAGTTCGGCTAGTCGATCAACCAGACGACTACCGCGTGCTTGCGCCGCTTGTGCAGCGGGAGATCATCTATCGACTTCTTACGGGCGTGCAAGGAACACGAATGCGTCATTTGGCAACCTTTGGTGGTCAAGTCGATCGCATCGTGCAAGCGGTTAACTTAATACGATCAAATTTCAACAGACCGCTGCGAATTGAAGATGTTGCGCGGGAGCTGCACATGAGCGTCTCCGGATTTCACGCCCACTTCAAATCGGTTACCGCAATGACCCCACTTCAATTCCAGAAGCAACTTCGATTGCAAGAAGCACGACGTTTGATGCTTAGTGAAGACGTTGATGCAGCTCAAGCAGGATTTCGTGTCGGTTACGACGATGCTTCTTATTTCAATCGAGACTACAAACGCTATTTCGGTAATCCTCCGAAACGCGATGTTGATCACCTGCGTGAGATCTCTGGTTCAGACGCCGAGCTGCTTGCCGATCGACTCGACGGAGCAGACCTCTAACTCAGCTTACCCACCGCGATCACGATTTTTGAATACCAAATAGTTGGGTCGCGTTGTTCCAAAAGATGTCTTCAATCTGCGAATCGACCAATTTCTCGGACCAACACGCCCATTTCAGGGAACGAATATGCTCAAGACCAACTAGCACTGGCTCGATCGCTGAATGCTTCTCGTTCCAGATCGGGGAATTTTCTGTGAGCCATAGGAACGTATCGCCTATGGCGACGCACCGACCTTTTATGTGGCTGATCGGGAAATCCGTTCCGTATATCAGCTTCTTGTGCCCGAATAGTCGAACGATGGCCTGATGCGCAATCGGCTCACAGTTTGCGCTGCTGTCGAAGTAAAGATTATTGAGGTCTCTGAGGGATTCTAATCCAGCAAGGTTATGCGCAGGCTGAAACCCACGGGCAGAGTGTGCAAGAATCAACTTGATATGCGGATATCGCTCGCAATAGCGCCGAATCCAGTACAAATTTCCCGGATCGGCAACGGCGTGCTTCTTGACTATGTGAAGCGTGATGAACCAACCTTCCTGATTCGCCACCGCGACGAGCGGCTCTGGTAAATAGTCAGGAATCTCCGCTTCGAACGTAGGCTGGTTCGGCGCCATCGTGTGGTAACACTTCAAACCATGAAGGCCCAGCCGCCTGACTTCTTGTTGCACCCATTCCGGATCGTCTTCAGGTGTGACAAAGAACGCCCCGACACAATCAGGTGCGAATGCGAGCTGTTCACTCACCCAATTGTTCGCTTCGGGAATCTTCTGCTTCAAGCTTGCATCAAATCCGGGAAGAAATAGGCCCGCATAGCGACGTTGTGAATGTAAGTCTTCGCTGAAATGTTTCACCTCCTGGTAACCGAAGGTGGCAGGAATTCCACGAATCGCAAATCGGTGGGACCCTTCTTTCATCAAATGCGCGTGCGCATCGAATACTTTGTCCGGCAGAAAAGACTCGACCTCCCTCTCAAAGAAAGCGTGATCGATTTCCGTCGCTGGAGATGGGTGTGAAGTCATGCAGAGGCCGTTGAACGATATGGACTATTATCAAGCAAGGTCATTACTTCACGAGCCGACGAAAAGCATCTCTCTGAGGAGAACATTCGAGCACAGCCGTAACCTCATTTCGGTCAAAAGCATCGCGGATAATGACAAATGTTTCCCGAGCCGCTTCGCATGTCTGCGAAAACTCGGAATCTCCTTGAGCGGCATTAAGGTAGAACGATGCGTATCCGTGACACCCACGTTTGGCCATTTCCTGGATGTATAAAGTAACAACTTGGCTTCGCAGTTCTTCATTCGGTATGTCGAAATGTAGGTAAGGATGTACATCGACACCTCGACACGTGACCGGACACGATACTTCCAAGGCGATCGTGTTCAATTCGCGTTTAAGCTTTTCCCCGTATGCTTCGAGCTGAGCCGCAACGTTGCGATGTGACGCCTCTCGAATGGTGGTTAGCGCGGCACGCAGTCCAATCGTTTCGCTCCAGTACGTACTTGAAATAAACATCTGCGCTGCAGCTTCCATCACCTGACTTTTTCCCACTACCATTGCCATGGCATAGCCATTCGAGATTGACTTGGCGAAGACAGACATGTCGGGAACAGCGTTGAACTTTTCCTGTGCACCTCCCATCCCGAAACGAAGGCCCGTCGAGACTTCGTCGAAAATAGAAACACATTGGTGCTTTTTCGCCAAAGTCAGGACGCCTTCCAAATAACCAGGCACAGGAAGTTCAGAGCGCAGCGGTTCCATAATGACTGCGGCAACTTTGCCTTCATGCTTTTCTAGAAGAGTTTCCAAGCTTGCTAGGTCACCATATGGAAATGGCATAGCCGTATTCGCTAAACCTTGGGGAACACCAATCGGTTCAATGCCAGGAAAGAGATGCTCGCCTAAACTGCTACCGGCATCAAGATTGGCGGCCAGGTACCAGTCATGCCAACCGTGGTAGCCACAAAACAGAATCATATCCTTGCCAGTTACCCCACGCGCGATTCGAACCGCCATAGCACAGGCTTCACCGCCAGTCTTCGCATAGCGGACCATTTCAGCAGAAGGAATCCAGTGGCAGAGCTCTTCGGCTAATTCGACCTCCAACTCATGATTCACCGAATAGTTGGTCCCATCCATAATCTGCTCGCGAACCGCAGCATCCACGACTGGATCGGCATAACCAAGTAGTATTGACCCAATTCCACTAATCCAATCGATGTACTCGAATCCATCGACATCTGTGAAACGCGCACCATTGGCGGACTGCGCGTAGATTGGCGATATACCATATGCGGTACGGGTTGGTCGGCGACTCACCAACTGAGTGCCACCTGGGATTCGCTTCAAAGCGCGATGGTAAAGCTCCATCGATCGCGGAATCCGCGATGATGCAACTTCGATCGATTTCTCACGAGTCATAACGAACTACCAGCATCTTCGACCAAGCTTCGTCCGGTGCCATCACGCGCCCTGAGTTGTAGGTACCACTTAATACATGTATTGCTTCCCTAAATGCCGATACTCACACCTAACACCACGCCAACAATGCAGGCGAAAATGTTGGAGCACCACTGCGTTTCCAGAAATAGCTCTCAGGATGGCGTGAATACGGAGGATTAGTATCGAAGAATCCTCTATCAATCCAACTTGTACGTACCACTTGAGATTTCAGATATTCATTCCTAAGCTAAGGCACCGAGGATTTGGAGACCTAATTCGATCGACCATTTCGTTGACCTCAGAAACGAAATCTCAGGTCGCTGTAAAGGCCGTGTTTTCGATACCGCAACCGAAGATAAATGCAGAACATGTCACATCGATTACAGACGTTGGATTGGTTCGTAATTGGCGCCTACCTAGTTGTGATGCTGCTGGTCGGCTGGTACTTCAGCCGTAAGACTGCAACGACGGACGATTATCTGCTGGGTGGCCGACAAATGAATCCGTGGGCGGTCGGCTTATCGCTATTCGCGACCTTGCTGAGCACGCTTACGTACTTGTCGATGCCAGGCGAGATGATCAAACATGGCCCGATGGTCATCGCAGTAATTGCGTCGTTTCCACTCATTGCCTGGGTCGTCGGCTGGTACATCATTCCGCGTTTTATGAAACTTCAGGTCACGAGCGCCTACGAGATCTTAGAAGACAAACTCGGCATCGGAATTCGCTTACTTGGATCCGCCTTATTTCTTTCGTTGCGGCTACTGTGGATGGCTGTGGTGATCTATGCAACGGTTGAGAAAGTCCTGATCCCCATGCTCGGTTGGGACGAGAAGTATATTCCGTACGTTTCGGCATTTCTCGGGGTAATTACGGTAATTTACACTTCGATGGGCGGACTTCGCGCGGTGGTTTACACCGACGTTGTGCAAACGTTTATCTTGCTGGGTGGTGCGATCCTGACAATGGTCACCATCACCTACAGCCTAGGAGGCGTGAATCAATGGTGGCCAAGTGAGTGGGATCCTGAATGGGCTCCGGTTCAGCTGTGGTTTTCGCCCACCTCCCCACGCACGATCGCCGGTGCTGCGTTGTCTGGCTGGGTCTGGTACGTCTGTACGGCAGGCTCCGACCAGATGGCCGTTCAACGTTATCTGGCGACTCGCGACGTCGCTGCTGCTCGAAAGATGTATTTCGTTTCCCTCGGGGTCGCTGTCTTTTCGACCGTTTTCCTCGCCGTTCTGGGACTCGCACTGCACGGCTTCTTTACGGCGAACCCTCAGATGCTCTCCGAAGGCCTCTCCATTCAAGAAGATGCCGACAAACTGTTCCCGCTCTACATCATCGTGGGGTTGCCCACGGGAATCAGCGGGCTCGTTGTCGCAGGATTGTTAGCCGCCGCCATGTCTTCCCTATCGTCCGGCCTTAACTCGTCATGTTCCGTCGTGACGGTCGATTTCCTGGATCGCTTTAAGGCCTCTGGCACGGAAACGGATGCTGGCAACGTTAGCCTGTCTCGCTATGTATCCGTCTTGATCGGTGTTGTAGTCATCGGCCTCAGCATGTTTGCAGGAACCGTAGAAGGCAACTTGTTGACCGTTACTTACAAGGTTGTCAATCTGTTCGTCGCTCCCCTGTTTGTCTTGTTTTTCCTGGCTCTTTGGATTTCGTGGTCCACACCGTTCGGTGCCTGGATCGGAGTCTCCGCCAGTATCGCTGTCGCCGTGGGCATTTCATTCTACGAGTTGTTCGGAATGAACATATTCTGGATCATGCCAGGATCGCTGATCACAGGCATTGTAGTCGGATCCTTGGCGAGCCTAGTTCCATTAACGGGAAAAGCTCTTCCAGTTCCAGAAGATGAATTCGCTTGAGATGCCGAAGCGTGAAAACGTGATTAGTGCCAAAAGTGGTTAATCACCCAGGTAGATATCAAGCTGAAAACGGTGGCCAGAACAAAAATCGACCAGACCGGGATATGAATCGAGGCACGGTATTTCTCTGGCGTGAGATCCGTTCCCATCTTTCTCGTAATGTTGGTGTCGTCTAAGTCGCGTTGAAGTCGAAGCCAGCGAAACCAACCGCATTGCCGACACCACCCCAGGACGTATTTATGGTAGGACCGAGCCCCGATTCGTATTACGCCTGCTTCAGAAGCCGGAGCACTGCGACCACACTTGGTGCAGTAGATTCGCCACCCGGGTGCATATCCCTTTCCTGGCATCGTGATCGGCGATGCCTCGTCGCGGTACTGCGCTGCGACGACCTCCGGCTCGCCAAACTGGTCAACTAAGTGTGCGTAAAGCTCTTCGTCATCTTGAATAGTGTCTTCTGTGTCTAAGCACGCTCGCTCAAGATGCGATCTTGCATCACTGATGGCATCTTCAGGTACGACGCCGCTCTTCGATTTAAGGCTTATTTCGAGCGCGTCCAGATAACGAATCACTGCGGGAGCCAGAGTCTTTTGCATCACGCAACTCCAAAACCGAATTAACGAAGCGAGTGTTCTTGTGCCAGGCATCCGTCCAGGTGACGAGCGTTTGCTTGCCTACCGTCGTGATCTGGTAGTACTTGCGCGGTGGTCCCGATTCCGAAGGCAATGTCTGACTATGTAGCAGCCCCTGTTTTTCAAGAGATCGCAGCACCGGATATAGCGCGCCTTGATTCATGGGCAACGGCTTGCCGGCATGAGTCTCGAGCCACTTCCCGATTTCATAGCCATACATCGGCTCGCCATGTTGCTCAAGAATCGAGAGCAGAATGAGCGAGACAGCCCCAGCATTAAGTTCCTTCTGGAACTTACGCGATGGCTCGTCTTCTGCCATGGGATCTCCTAAATCAGCATTGCCTGAGGCTGGTTAAGTTTCGATTTTGCCCGACTAGTAATAACTTGTCAATAGTTTTGACCAACACCAATCTAGATAGTCGTGTCCATGCACATTGGCCGCAGATCCAAGGACGGAACAAGACCGCAATCCCCACGCTGGGATGGTAGACCTTACGGAGTGTATGTTCGAGCACGGCGCGAAATAACAGTCACAATGAATTCTTAACACAACGAATCCAACAAAGGACCAATGCCCTATTCAACCACCTAAAGAACGGCAATCATTCAGTTAACAGTGACTTGCCCTCCATTCTTTGCATAGCGTTTTCCGCAATCTATTTCCTTTTTCGGAAAACTCACCATTTTCGTGGCCAAACTAAGACCATGACGGGCGAGTGCTTACAGAGCGAATCCAACTTCGCTGTGAAAGAGGTTTCAGGGTGACGCGGTCCCTTTCAACTATGGTTCCAACAGAAAACGATTCGGCGAGACAATCCCATTTCGCCGAGGTGTACATCACCAATCAAGAGCAACTGAAGGGATACGTCTATTCCTTAGTTGCCAATTGGAATGATGCGGAGGAAGTCTTTCAGCGCACCAGCCTGGTGCTGTGGAGGAAATGGGAGCAATTCGATGAAGATCGCGACTTTCTTCCGTGGGCATTTGGCTTCGCGAGAATTGAAGCCAAGCGATTTCATTCGGAACGTGGTCGTCAGCTGAAGATGCTGAGCGACTCGGCGATGGATGCTTTGGATGTTGTGATGGTAGAAAGCGGTGACGCACTTGATGAACGGCTCGCAGCACTTGAGCATTGTGTTAAGAAACTACCCGCCCAGCAGCGATCGATGTTATGGGCATCGTACGACAAGTCATATTCGATCGAGAAAGTCGGTGAACGGTTCGGGCTCTCCGCAAACGCTGTTTACAAGCGACTTCGAAAAATCCGCGAACTGCTGCATCGCTGCATTGACAGCCGACTAGCCGCTTGGGGTGAGGGACAATGAGTGAATCGCCGGAAATCGTAGGAAAGATCATCGACGATCCTCACATCCTTGAGCTTGTCGATCTCTGCCTGACCGACCGCGCCACACCTGAGCAGTGGAAAGAACTCAGCGAGTTGATCGTCAACCGAAAAGACGTTTCCCAGTACTTCGCCGCCCAATCGATTACGAATGCTCGTCTGGCCACGATAAGTCGAGTAGAGGCTGAACAGGAACGAGAATTACTACAACGCATAGAAAACGACTCTCAAGTTGAGCTACCTACCGCTGAATCGGGTAACCAATTTCAGCTACGTCGCGTCGTCACCGCCGTGGGACTTACGGTTGCAGCGGCGCTACTACTTTTCGGTGGCTTGGCTGTTTCGGTTTGGTATCAAAGCCACACGACGCCGGCGCCATCCATCGCTTCCAGTGGACCTGTTCCCCCAGCAGTGATCGTCACGGGAATTCCGGGCGAAAGTGAACCACATCCCTTCTACGGTCGGGATCTAATCGAACTACCCCCAGGAAACTTTCAAGGGGTGACTTCTTCCGGTGTGAAAGTCGAATTAGTCGGACCATTACGAATCCGCGTCGACAAGCCAATGTCTTGGCGATTGTTCTACGGCAAGGTTGTCGCCGATGTCCCCCCCTCGTCGCACGGCTTCACAATTAACACGCACAATGCCTCAGTCGTCGACCTGGGCACGAAGTTTGGTGTCGCGGTAGATGCTGATAACTTTACGGAAGTCATGGTTTACCAAGGTAGCGTCGAACTCCGCACGGGGAATACGCTTCAGCGAATGGTCGAAGGTGAAGCCTATCAGGTACCTATCGGTGGGAAGTTGGAAAAGCTTGCTGCGATCAATTTGCCGACCTTTCTCAAACCTGGTGATGTTCCTCCTTCGGTAATCAGCGAAGTCAGACATAACGGCGTCCTCACCGAAAAACCATACAAGATCGTTCGTGGTGGCTTCCATGAAGGAGCCACTGCTTACGTCGATCGTGTCCACAAGTGGACTGGAGCGTCTGCGAGTGGTCTTCCGGCACCACTTATCGATTTGGATTACGTCCAAATGGCAAACGACTGGAAGTACGACGCCAAATGGAAAAAACGAAACAATTTGGAGTTTACGTTCGTCTTCAACCGGCCGACAGTGGCCTATCTGCTGGTTGACGAACGGTTGCCGGTCCCAAGCTGGCTGCCGCGTAACTTTCGTGATATGGGGTATTCCGTTGGCATGGACAAGGGTTCTCACGAAGACCCGCGATCCAAAACCAACTATCAACTTCCTCAGGAAGATGGCCCCGGCAAGTCGATCGATGTCTCGCTTCGGGTGTGGCGCGCCGTTTTGCCCGATGGTGGAGAACTCAAAGTCGGCCCTATTGGTAATCGCTCGATCGACTGGGTAGTTCCCTGCCTGGTCGCTCGTCCTATTTGATCTTCTTACCTGTTCGCTAAATCATCTATCCCTACAACTACTAGTTAAAGGCTCGTTACCTTTTATGAAGACGACACAACCTAAGGGTTTTACCTTGGTCGAGTTGTTGGTGGTCATCGCCATTATCGGCGTCTTGGTCTCTTTGCTGTTGCCCGCGGTCCAGCAAGCTCGTGAAGCGGCACGACGGATGCAATGTACCAACCACCTGAAGCAAATTGGCTTGGCCCTTCACAACTACCACGACACATTCGGCGCCTTTCCCGCGATTAGCTACGACCACGAAGTGAACGGCGGCGATGAAACTCGCCATGCCAGTTGGAGTTGGGGCACGCTAATTCTTCCACAAATGGAACAAGGCTCCGCGTATGATATTTTGGCTCCCAGCCAACCCGACCGCTTGCACGAGGCGGTCAACAAATCGGTGAAACTGGCCGTCCTTCAAACCCCCATTTCCATTTGGCGTTGCCCATCCGATACCGGTCCAGACTTGAATACGCACCTCACGATCAACAACGGTTCGGGCGATCAGTCGCAAGATGTCCAAATCGCTACCGCGAATTACCTGGGCGTCAACACGAACGGCGACATTGACCGCTCGCGTTACCACAATGGGATCTTTGTACCCGGTACAAACGTGCAAGGTAACTCCCGCATGGTTGTTGGCATGCACCAAATCCTCGATGGAACAAGCAATACGGCCATGGTCGGAGAGCGAGCATGGATGCTTTCAGGTGTGGAACTGGGAGCCGGACTACTTTACGGCCATACGGGAAATGAAGACATCGAGAACAGCCATAACTATCTCGACGGATTCATTGCCGTTGTTGGTGGTGGAAAGACGCACATCAACACGACCGACACCTGCGGTGCATCGTGCAACGATGTTGACGGTCGACAAGGTTTCTCGAGCAACCACCCAGGTGGCGCTCAGTTCATGTTCGCGGACGGCTCGGTCCATTTTGTCAGCGAAAACATTGACGACAACTTTGGTGGTGCCACCGATACCACGTACGAACGTCTGCTTGATCGAGCTGACGGTCAGCCGTTGGGTGAATACTAAGAATAATTATGAAAGGAGCCGCCGCGAGAAAGGACGGATCGCGGCGGACGCCTATCGGAGATCCAAACATGACTCGAATAGCAGTATTTAGCCTGTTGATCGCAATGTGTGCAATTGCTGGTTGTGGTGACCCGAACATGCCACCCGTCGGAGAAGTCCACGGGCAGGTCACCCTCAATGGCGAACCGGTTGCGGATTGTCAGGTCGAATTCGTTCCTCTAGCAGGAGGTCGTAGTTCGTCGGCCATGACCGATAACAACGGCCAGTACGTCCTGAAGTACAAAGGCAATGCCGAAGGAGCCCTTCTGGGAAAACATCGCGTTCGCCTGGTGACCGCACGAGGTGCTACACGCGACGATCATGGCCGCGTCACGAAGCCAGGCATCAAAGAGAAGTTACCGAAGGAATACAACGAAGAAACGACTCAAGAAGTCGAAGTTACCGATGGCGACAATCCGATCGACTTCACGATCGTTACCAAGTAGTCAGTCGAGGAACGAGTATCCTTCCCGAAACGTACTGCCAAACTGCAGTACGTTTTTTATGCGCGATTGCTATTTGAACTGCTTATGCGATCCATCGCAGGTTGGCATCTTCTTCGAAAGCCCACAAGTACAATCATGCAGTCCTTTTCCAGCGAAGATTCGCGGCATGCATTTCTCAATCCTCGCGATACGAGACTTGGCCTGCTTCGCTCCTGCGAAATGCAACAGATACCCGCGTTGTCGGCCAGGGGTTAATGACCCAAAAGCGGTACGAAAAGCCGCGTCTTCCTCTAGCTTGGCTTGAAACTCCTCTGGGCCGTCAAGAATGTCAGCTTCTGGAAGATCGACCTTTAAACCTGACTTTTCAATCTCGATAGCTTCTCGGATATACGCTTTGATTGCTGTCTTGTTTTCTCCGATTTCATCGCCGCTAGTGAAGCGAATAATTCGAGCCGATCGAGAGTTCGCCCCCTGCTTCAGCAAGATCCCTTTCGGATCCTTCATAAGGGCTCCCTTGAAAAAGCCGATTGAGAAGTATTCCTTAAATCCACCAAGAATAGCAATGTTCTTAGTCTGATAGGTATAACATGGCGCGCCCCACTTGAGTTCTTCCGTCAGTTCCGAGTCCCTCACAACCTCTCGAAGCAATGATAATTCGTTTCGCCAATTCTTGACGGAACTCAGATACTGATCCACTTTCGGATTCTTGTCACCCATGGCCGGCTCTCACAGAACGCGGTTTTCACCAATAACGCAATCACCCAAGCTTAGCGATTAACCTGTCGCGTACCAGCACTGATACTCTTGAATTCTGCTGCATTTCAATGAGGGACTAACAAGATTATCAATCGCCTTCTTACGGTCGCCAAGTGAGACCGCTGCACTAGCGTAAAAGATGTGGACCTGGACCGTGCTTTCCGAGCTCATCCTGCGGGTTGCGAAGTGGACAGTCGCTCAACGAAAGACAACCACATCCGATACATTGGTTCAACTGCTTGCGCATCCGCTGGGCGAGATTGATCTTTTCTTCAAGCGCTTTGTCGAGTGCACGGCTAACCTTTTGCCAATCACCTTTCCTTGGTGTTCGATCCGTTGGAATACCGCGAAACGCTTCGCCAATTTCTTCCAGCGTAAAACCCAGATCTTGCGCAACCTTGATCAAAGCCAAGACACGTAACTCACGTCGAGAAAACAGACGCTGATTTCTCTTGTTGCGACTACTACGGATCAGCCCTTTGGACTCGTAGAAGTGAATTGCAGAAACTGCGATACCGCTTCTGTACGAAACCTCGCCGATTGCTAGCAACTCTTCTTCAGCGTGATCACTAGACACGATTGATGCTCGCAGCTAAAGTTAACTTGAGGTCCACCTCAAGTTACGTTGAGGTGTGTCTATTTATTCTGAAACCTACTTCGCAGATCGTCAACCGATAAAGGCATAGCAATGGGCGATTCGACCACCTCAATTGGACTTGTAACCGGCGCATCGGATGGAATTGGCAAGGAAACAGCAAGGCAACTTATCCAAAACGGCGTCCAGGTTATCATTGGTTCGAGAAACCTGGAAAAGGGACAGCGCGTGGTTGAAGAATTCGCCGAGGCTGGACTGAAGTGCCATGTTATACAACTCGAAATAACCGACGACAAAAGTGTGCGCGACGCCGTTCGAGAAATTGACCAGCGGTTTGGGCGGCTCGACATTCTGGTCAACAACGCAGGTATCGCGCTAGATCGCGGACCACTTAGTGAAATGCCGATTGAAGATTTCATCGCCACATTTCAAACCAACGTCATTGGTTCTTTCCGCGTAACTCAGGCATGCCTGCCGTTGCTGCGACGCTCTCAGAAAGGACGAATCGTCAATGTCTCAAGCGGTTTGGCATCGTTGCTCAATATGACCGATCCAAATAGCCAATATTATCATGTGGCCATTCCTGCGTACGCCTCCTCGAAAGCCGCCGTCAACGCCATGACCGTACATCTAGCGCGAGAACTTGCCGAGTCAGGCATCAAGGTCAATGCAGTTGAACCTGGACTCACGGCGACACGTTACGTCTCACTTCCTGGTGCACAACCAGTGGAAGTAGGCGCCGAAGCTTCGGTAAAGTATGCGCTGATCGACGACAATGGCCCCACGGGTTGCTTCTTCGATCGAAATGGGGTGCATAACTGGTAGAAATCAGCTGAAACCAGCCCGCTTCATCCCTTAGAAAGCTGCTGAACGAGCGTTTTCTTGGTCAGACGATAGCGAATCCAGTTCGAGGAATTTCTACGAGATTCTATTGGTTCACGACGACGTTCGAGTCAGGGGTGCTCGACCGTCGAAAGCGTCAAATGGACCAAAGAAAGCCTCATACGGGCCGACCTTGGGTAGGCTATCGGTTACTCACCACTTGAACGATCAAGAAACGGCCGCAAGAAGCGCATCGATATCTTGACGTGGTGGTGCCCCAAACATGCGTCGATACTCTCTGCTGAACTGGGAAGGACTTTCGTACCCAACGCGAAACGCAGCTTCGGCCGCATCGAGCTTCTCCCCCAGCATTAAATTGCGAGCCTCTTGAAGCCGCATTCTCTTTTGATATTGCAGCGGCGTCATCGCTGTGACGTTTTTGAAGTGAAGGTGAAATGAAGAGGTGCTCAAGCCGACCGTTTCCGCGAGAGCCTCAATCTTAAGCGGTGTGGCGAAATGATCTTTCAACCAGCGGATTGCCTGGGCAATGCGATATGCTGGCGCCCCGGCCATCGCCATTTGCCGTAAACGGACGCCCTGCGGTCCCGTGAGTATTCGATGCGTTATTTCACGAAGTACCAATGGCGCCAAAGGCCGAATGTCTTGTGGGGAATCCAACATGCCAGCCAGGCGTCCGATTGCATCAAGCAACAAAGGGTCGATAGAAGATACTGAAAGGCCTCGCTCTGGCGGACCGCTAGAGGAGACGGTTGTTCCGTCTGCCAGCATTTCCCCAACGACTTTCGGATCGAGCGAGATCTGCATTCCCAAATAGGGCTTCTCGGGGGTCGCAACAGCAACACGCGCGTCCACCGGCAGCTCCACCGAAACAAGCAGGAACTCAGCCGACGCCATGGGAAAGGTCTCGCCTGCCAATACGACTTCCTTCGCCCCTTGGGCAACCACGCACAAGCACGGCTCGTAAACGAGGGATACGGCTGTGGTCGGTGAAGAAAACCATGACAATTTCATTTCTGGAATTTCGGTGTTGGTAACTGAGTCACGGTGACCATGTTGCCGAATCGCTGTAACGAGCGTGTCCATTTTTGAATTGTCCATGCATGCTCCTTCTTGTGTTGCCTGAGTTCTCAGTCTATCTCCTTATGCCAATCCTGACCATGAAGCTTCCCGCAAATCATTAGAGAATCAGGCAATCCAAAACCAAATAAAGCAAGAACCTAGCTCACAGGTCGACGTGGACAGTTAGTTCTTAATCTGTCGTACTAAACCGAGTGACAATCGTACGCCGATTGTAAATAGCCTCGTTTTCACATGTATTTCTTAGTCATCTAATCAAATTACCTTCATCTAGGGCAGCCGCAGCATGGTCAACATTTGTGATTGTCGCATATCGCCCCAATTTGACTGCGGTGATATGAACGAACTGCCATGACGTGGAGCATTAGGCAAGATCCTGGGACGATCTAGATACCGGGTGGAATGTCTGAAGGTGTACTATGCAGTGAGCGAACACGCTTCCCGAGAATCATCAAAAATCCAACTAACTGGTATTTGAACGGATATGAGACGGCCAACCGGAAATGCGTCGAGGATGCCATTTCAAATCGACCGGCGACAATTTGCCCAAACTATCGGCGGCTACGCATTCCTGTTTGCAGGGATGGCCCCCAATCAAGCACAAGAACTTTCTAAAGAAAAGGAGATAGCGATGGATATTAGACGAAATGGTTCTCAGCCATCCAGCGTCGGCCCTAACGAATGGTTCACAGGGCAGACCCGGATTGATCCACTCTTTTCACCGCAAGAGCCGGCTCGGGCTGCTGCAGCTAGTGTTACTTTCGAGCCAGGTGCTCGCACCGCATGGCACACACATCCACTCGGTCAAACGCTGATCGTGACCTCTGGTGTCGGCCGAGTTCAGGTTTGGGGTGGCGTGATTGAAGAGATTCGCCCAGGCGATGTCGTTTGGTTCCCGCCTGGCGAAAAACATTGGCACGGCGCGGCCCCTGACAAGGGCATGACGCACATCGCGATTCAGGAAGCGATGGACGGAAAAGTCGTGGAATGGATGGAACATGTCTCCGATGAGCAGTACCAGAAATAGCCGACGTCCTATCTTCAACCACACCCACTGAAGGAACGGATCATGAACCGTGATCGACGCAATTCTCGCAGAGACTTCCTGCGAACTTCAACAGTCGCTGGAGCTGGTGTTATGTTAGCCAGCACCGTCGGACTACCGGATGCCCAAGCGGAGCCAAGTAACACGATCATCACCCAAGGCCTCGCTGCGCGCGACGAATCCGGCAAACTGAGCCCATGGTCCTTTCAACGTCGCCCCATCGGTGACAATG
The DNA here is from genome assembly GCF_002967765.1 of Blastopirellula marina. Classification (NCBI taxonomy): domain Bacteria; kingdom Pseudomonadati; phylum Planctomycetota; class Planctomycetia; order Pirellulales; family Pirellulaceae; genus Blastopirellula; species Blastopirellula marina. The sequence continues at coordinate 404,932 of NZ_PUHY01000001.1, forward strand.
ATGTTTTAATCGACATCAAGTTCTGTGGCATTTGCCATTCTGACATCCATCAGATGAGAGGCCACTGGGGTCCGCAACAGTACCCGCAGGTTCCCGGTCACGAAATTGCAGGCATCGTCGCAGCCGTGGGAAAGAATGTCACGAAATTCAAAGTGGGTGATAAGGCTGGTGTTGGCTGCATGGTCAATAGTTGCCTCGAGTGCGACAACTGCCATCGCGGCGAGGAACACTACTGCAGCAAGAACGCCACCGTTTTTACGTACGGCTCGCCCGAAAAAAGCTCTCCCACAGGAATTACTCAGGGAGGGTATTCCAATAAGGTGGTCGTTCGAGATCACTTCGCGATTCGTATACCCCAACATATCCAACTGCAACACGCGGCACCGCTTCTTTGTGCTGGCATAACCACCTATTCACCGCTTATGCGAGAAGGAATGGCCAGAGGAAAGAAAGTCGGGGTCGCAGGTATCGGGGGGCTAGGGCATCTCGCAATCAAGCTGGCCGTATCGAAGGGTGCCGAAGTCACCGCGTTCACGACTTCCCCTTCCAAAGTCGACGATATCAAGAGGTTTGGGGCGAAGGAAGTGGTCGTTGTTGACGAGATGTCCAAACTTAGCCCCTACTTTGGCACGCTCGATTACATGATCTCCACGATTCCCTACGACTTTGACGTCGCCGGTTACGCGATGACCTTGAAGCCTTACCAGAATTTCACTCAAGTTGGTATGCCGGTCCAAGGAAAGTTGACCGTCAATAACTTCATGATGATCCGTAATCGAGCGAACTTTAACGGTTCGTTGATTGGCGGCATACCAGAAACGCAGGAAGTGATGAACTACTGTGCTGACGAAAAGCTCTTTCCACAAATCCAAGTGATCAAAGCCGATCAGGTAAACGAGGCTTGGAATCAGGTTGTCAACAAAGAAGCTCGTTATCGATACGTGATCGATACGACAACCATCTAGTTTTAAACCGGAGAACCTTTCATGCCACACGTGATCGTCAAACTCTGGCCGGGAAAGTCGGAACAGCAAAAGCAGGAACTGTCTCGACGCATTACAGACGAGGTGATGAACATTCTCCACTACGGAGATGAATCCGTTTCGGTAGCTTTCGAGGAAATCGACGCCTCAAAGTGGCGTGATGAAGTCTATCGGCCGGACATACTTGCTAGGCCAGAACAACTCTACAAGAAGCCAGGCTACACCATGTAACCCAGCACGAGAGAAAGGAGGAAGAAGTGAATACATCATGGGATCAAGAAGAACTTCAAAAGATCGCCACGACGGACGATCTTCACATCGCGCCGTTCCGGGAAGATGGCAAGACGTTCGGTACGCTTACTTGGATCTGGTCAGTTGTGGTCGACAGTCAGCTTTACGTTCGTGCTTATCATGGCCAAGCATCGCGATGGTATCAAGCTGCAGTTCGCCAGCATTTTGGCAAAATCCGCGCGGCTGGACTGACCAAAGAAGTCAAGTTCACGCCTTACACCGGTTCCGGTAGCAGTTCTATTGATCAAGCCTATCGTGAGAAGTACGGCGAGAGTCCTTATCTCGCTTCTATGATCAGCGATCGCGCCCGTGCCGCGACCATTCAGATTCTGCCACGCACAGAAACCTAAGCTGGCTATCTCCAAACCTTCCATCATCAAGGAGTTCAGAGAATCATGAGTAAAAACATCGAAGGAAAAGTTGTTGTCATAACCGGAGCGAGTAGTGGTCTCGGGGAGGCAACCGCTCGGCACCTTGCAGCGGCAGGAGCAAAGGTCGTGCTAGGAGCTCGGCGGGAGGATCGTCTTCGAACATTAGTTAATGAGTTGACTGCGGACGGCAAGGAGGCGATCGCGGTTAGGACCGATGTAACCGATCGCGACCAAGTCAAAGCACTTGTGGATTCCGCCATCGAGAAGTTCGGCCGAATCGATGTGATGGTGAACAATGCCGGGCTGATGCAGCAGTCACCAATAGAAGCGTTCAAGGTCGACGAGTGGGACGACATGATTGACGTGAACGTTAAGGGCGTACTATACGGCATCGCCGCGGCCATGCCCCATATGCAGAAACAAAAGTCGGGGCACATTATCAATGTTTCGTCGGTTGCGGGGCATAAAGTGACGCCAGCCGGGGCCGTCTATTGCGCAACGAAGCATGCGGTGCGTGCGATCTCGGAAGGACTACGTAGCGAGGTGAAAGCCTACAACATGCGCACCACCATCATTTCGCCAGGCGCCGTTGCTACGGAACTTCCGTCGCATATTACTCATGCGGAATCACATGAAGGAATTAACCAGTACTACGAACAAGTTGCTGTTCCGCCGGAATCGTTCGCAAGAGCTGTTGCTTTCGCAATTGAACAACCAGACGAGGTCGATATTAACGAGATACTCTACCGCCCCACAAAACAGGAACTCTAAGTCGTTTCCGTATCTCAATATCGCTTCACCGTCTAAGTTTGATAGGACTCGTTTATGAATATCTCTTTTGAAAACCAAGTCGCCCTCGTTACCGGCGCGGCGTCTGGGATGGGGCTTGCCACTGCTCAGGCGTTCGCAGAAGCAGGAGCCAAAGTTGTTCTCGCAGACTTTCGGGAGGATGTCGTCCAAAAGGAGGCAGATAAGCTCGTCGCAGCTGGCAAAACGGCAATTGCCATTGGCTGCGATGTAAGTAACGACACCCAGATCGAAGCCATGATTGCTCGCACCGTATCGCACTTTGGCCGATTGGATGTTGCGTTCAATAACGCCGGCGTAATGGCCAAGGCAGCTCCGATCGCCGAAAGCTCGCACGAGGAATGGGAACGTGTTATCGGCATTAATCTCCGAGGGGTATGGAACTGCATGAAGCACGAGCTCAGGCAAATGGAAGAGCAAGGAAGCGGTGCAATTGTCAACAATGCGTCGGTTGGAGCACTCACCGGAAACCCAGGCATCGCCTCGTACATCGCATCAAAGCATGGTGTGGTCGGACTCACGCGAACCGCGGCTTTGGAGTACGTGAAGAAGGGAATTCGCGTTAACGCTGTGAATCCCGGCCTGATCGATACGCAGGTCGCTCGGGATGTCGTCAGTGGAGATGAACAGGCATACGACGAGTTTGCCAAGCGTGTGCCGATCGGACGAGCAGGACGTCCCGACGAGATCGCATCGGCGGTCCTGTGGTTATGCAGCTCCGGAGCAAGCTATGTCGTTGGCCAAGCCCTAACCATTGATGGTGGTTTGACTGTCGGTTAGCTAAACATGCAGGTAACGAAGGGAGTTGAGAAAGTAACCGGCTCGAGCGGAATTCATGCGGGCATCACGCGATCAGATCAGCGTTGTCAGATCTGACGTCTGTGCCTCATTATCGTTCGCTGCTCACTGAGGAGAAGCCTCCCTCGGAGCGCGAAACTTTTTATTACCGCTGGTGTTAACTGATACAGATTCTCTCCTCCGAAGAAAGGACCTCTTGTGCGCGGTTTTGCTTTCACCACATTGCTTGTTTCTGTTGTCTGCATTTCATCAATAGCGGAAGGGGACGATTGGCCCAGATTCGGCGGGCCTAATCGCAATGCAAAATCGCAAGAAACTGGACTGCTTCAACAGTGGCCAGAGAGCGGCCCACCTCTCGTCTGGAAAGTATCGGATATTGGCCAAGCGATGGGAGGGATCGCCGTTAGTGAAGGTCGTATTTACACGACCGGCGATATCAACGGCACGGCTTGGCTGCTCGCCCTCGATGAACAGAACGGAAAGCGGCTCTGGAAAGCGAAGATCGGCCGTAGCGGAAATCCCGGATTTATCTTCCAACCGGATGGTCCCCGTTCGACGCCGACGATTGAAGATGGACGTATCTATGTTCTTGGTCAGTACGGTGATTTTGTCTGCGTCACGACCGATGGAGAAGAGCTTTGGCGAACGCACTACGTCGACGATCTAAATGGCATTATGCCGAAGTGGGGTTACAGCGAATCACCGCTGATTGACGGCGATCAAATCCTGTGCGAGCCTAGCGGTCCAGAAGCAACGTTGGTAGCACTCGATAAGAAGACTGGTCAACAGAAATGGGCATGCCATGTGCCGGCCGGCAAATTCAATCCACGCTACGGAAACGAATCGGCCGCTGGGTACTCGTCGGCAATCGTTATCGACTTCGAAGGGATTCGCCAGTATGTCCAATTCACATCAACCACGCTGGCCGGGATTTCAGCAGCAGACGGAAAATTGTTGTGGCGCTATGATCATCCGGCTAATACACATCGGATCCCCTGCTCTACACCAATTTATCAAGATGGACTCGTGTTCGCATCGACGGCCTATGACGCAGGCGGTGGCGCGGTCAAACTACGCAAGACCAAGGACGGAGGCGTTGAAGCGGACGAAGTATACTTCAGTCCAGAAATGAAGAACCAACACGGTGGAATGATCGTTGTTGATGGTTGCCTTTACGGCGCTGCTGGTGGCAACCGAGGTGGCTTTCTGGTATGCCTCGATTTCCAAACTGGCGATGTCTTGTGGCGTGAAAGAGACGCGCCGAAGGGGTCGTTGATGATGGCGGATGGTCGTCTCTATCTTCGTGCCGAGAGCGGCACGATGATCTTGATCGAACCCAATCGACAGGAATACGTCGAACGTGGCCGATTCGAGCAGCCTGATCGCACACGTGAGCCCGCTTGGACACATCCAGTTGTCGCAAACGGAAAGCTTTATATCCGCGACCAAAACCAACTATTCTGTTATAAGGTCGCACGCGACCAAGAGTAGCGACGACGCCATGTTACCATGTGTTTACTATTGGCAACGCACGAGTGATGAGGCAATCTTGACGTTACTCGGCGATAATCGTCACGGACATGTCTTTGATGTTTTCACCCGTTGGAACGACGAACTCTACTGATTCCCTCCCTTCGTCAAACCCCCGTTCGTATCGTTTTTCCTGCCCTGCTTCTTCCCAGGCGTAGATTATCTTGACTGGCTCCGGAGTTGAGGATTGGTGAATTCCGTACGCCTCAAAGTCACAGAGCCCCGTGGTATAGCCACCCAGATAAAGATGAATTCGCACGAGGACAGACTTAACATTCGCCGTCGAGACATCCGCGGATCCCGCTAACCATCCCATCGAGTAGTTGTTGTCGTTCGGGATGTCAGCCTTTGCCATTGGTTGCCACGACATTCCACTATCGGTCGACACTTCCAGGCGAAAGTCGGAATCTTCGGGCATCGGCACGCGTAACGCAACCATCGCCGCCGCATTCACTTGCAAGAGTGGTTGAGGCGAATCGATTCGATAAACAATTTGTCCTGGCTTGTTGTTCGTTGTCCAGTATGCCTTTTCACCAACGTGGCGCTGACCTTGATAGCTCACATTCGGCGAACGCATTTCTTTAACTTCGCTCGGCAATAGCGATTCATCTCCAGGGATGAAAACGGGCTCTACCCGTGTTACGCCTCGCGAGCGACAACGATAGGTCACGTTGCAACCCTCAGGCGTTAAACGAGGATACATCGCTTGATTCATCTGACAAACCGTTTTGAAATAAACGGAGATAAGCTCGTTATCTCCATCCATGACAAATCTAATTTGCCAGTGATAGCGTCCCTTGACCATTTCGGTAATGTCGAAGCGAAACTCCCCCTCTACCGAATCGCCCTGTTGCCATGTTACGCCACCGTCAATGGAAACGCTGACATTCACCTTGCCTTGAACTTCGCCGGTGATCACGCAACCATCGGTGGCTTTACCTGTCATCGAGTCCTTGTCATCGACTGGGTCTCCAGCGATCACGTAGGGAGAATCATGGAAGAAGGTCACAAACGCTGGCTCTCCGTCCGAACTCTTGATTTCTGATGCGTCCGAGACCATAAGATTAGCAGACTTGGAAACAACTCCTTCCAAGTAGTTGGAGCTTGATAGGTCTGGCTCGTACAAGAATTCAGCGTTGCAGTAACTTGCATTTCCCATTGCCTGTTCAGGATCAAGCTTCTCAGCATGTTCCACTTTTGCAGAGTTGACAAATGTCCAATTGCGAGACGGCCCCCCCGTTTTTTTGGGAGAAGCGTACCAGAACCGTCTCTTTTCGAGGCCTCCATATGCGTCACGATCGAACCGGCGGGTAAATCGCTCACCACTTCTCAGTCGTACAATTCCTGGATTGGCAGCGTAACCAGTGGAATACATGCGATAGAAGTTCTCCTCTCCCTCAGATGCCACTTGCTCCCAACCCTGCTTCATTGCTTGAAAATCAGCTGGCCACGCGAACGGATAACATGGAAGCGGTGGGTTGGTATGCTTCACCAAGTCTGGGTTCGCGGCGATATCGCGATAACCAGCAACCGTTCTATCTTCGCAGAACACGAGTCCTGCCATGTCGGTATCGAAAGCATGCCACGATCGATCGTAAAACACTTCACTATTGGTATGTCCAGGAAATGCGCGACGTCGCGTCTGGAAGCCCAACGCTTGCCAATAGGGTTCGTTCCAAGCGTGGACAGTCCCGCATAGACCGTACCCATAACTGAAGCGCGCAACATTGGCATCAAATGGCGTTAGTGCATCCTTCGGATTACCAGGGTCCGGAACAACGTTGCCCACTCGCCATTCTTGGGGCGAAGTTTCATGGTACTGATGCTGAAGCATCCACAGATACAAAGCAATCGCCTTCCCTTGCGTAGTCTTCGATTCAGCCGTTGCGAACGCGACACAATCCTCGACCGTCTGAAATGCACCTTCGCCTGGGTAAACGGAGTGATCGGTGCGGAGCGTCGGATCGCCAATCTCGGCCAGGACGTGCGGAACGGCTCCGAACATCCCTAGCAGTACCATGCACGATGCGAACGTCGTTTTACTTCGACTCATTTGCATAACGTTATTCGTTTTAGATAGGGGAAGTGCGACAAGGACTTACCGTTTGATTCATTTGTCTAGTGCGGCGAGGCAATCGACTTAATCTTCCGCTGACATACGACTGGAAGGATTCCCCCTTCCCTCGGGACGTCGCCGATCGTTGGAGATACTCAGCTTATCGAGCTTGGCACCATCTTCTCGGTAAGCAATCTTCAAAACATGGTCGCCAGGCTCGAACTGGTGAGTTGCCAGCAACATCCACTCCCAACCGCTGGTACGTAATCCGTTTACCATGATGTACGGTTCGTCGTTAACTTTCATCCAGAACGAATCGTCATCAGCAGTGGGACAATTGATTCGTCCGTACACAAAGTAGTTTCCGGCTTCTTTAACTGAAAAACCTAAAGATACTCCGTTCTCATTGCCAACGGGGGCCATTTGAATACTTTGCATTCCCTCTTCAACCGTGACAAAACGGCCACCTGATGCTTCGGTGTCGTCACCAACTCGCCAGTTGGAACCTACGTTTGCACCTTCCGCCTCGAACGTCATCGTGACGACGCCCGATGTATCCCGTGTCGGAAGCACTGCTTTTCCTTTGCCCCACCATGCGATCCAGCGGGAATGATCGACCGCGTCGAAGGAACTTCTCGTGACCGTTGTGTTTGCATCACTCTTTCTAAGTAAAAACTTATCAACAAATGCTTCTACCTCCGGACGTTGACTATCTGGGAGTTGACAATGTCCGTGGCCTCCCACGATCGAAAAGCCGAAGCGATCTTCAATTCCGAATTCCTTCCATACTTCGTGTGCGGCTCGGCTGGAAACATAACCTGACTCTTCCGCCAACCAAGCATAGTCTGTATTCCCGAGTACGAGTAACGCACGCGGAGCGACCATCGCCATCAATTCGTGATGGTCCATCGGTAATTTGGCGACATTCTGGCCGGAAAACTGAAACATGCTTCCCATAAACCAAGCACGGCTGGTTGCCCCCAACGTCTCCACCTTGCCAAGTGTTTCGGAAACGCGCCAAGCCGCTGCGCCACCCCCACCGGGCTCTTGAGCAATCGTCAAGGCAATTCGCTCGTCGAATGCTCCAGCAAAGAGAGCCATTTTGCCGGCAAACGAGCAGCCAGTAATCGCCAAATGTTCCAGATCAATGGGAAGATCATCACTTACGAGTTCTAGGCCGTCGATCAGACGACTGACGCCCCATGACCAAGCACAGTAAGCCCCAATATGCGTGGAATCCGGATAGAGCCGATTAATTGGCTCTTGGCCACGTTTTTGGGTATGCGCCATCACTTGACTGAAGTTGAAGGGAATCATCGCAATGTTACGACTCGAAAAGATTTCACTCGGTAAACTTCCCGAACCGCGTCCAATGCCAATTACTGCGGGGAAAGGTCCATCCCCTGCCGGCAGATTAATCTTCGAAGAGAGTGTTAACGTTTCACCTTCAATTGTGACTTTGACGGTCAATACTCCATTCGCGTAATTCGCGGTTATCTCCTCAGGTCGACCTGGCTTCTTTCCGATCTCGTAGTGCTCGATCTCAGACCTAATCTCAGACCGGCGTCTAGCCCACTCTTCGAACCGAAGAACACGACCACTACCGTCTGACCACATCAAAGGATCGGGAAGAGGTTTTATTCGAGGAAGGTCTGCGAGATTGGGCAGGACGGGCGGTGGAAAGTTAACTCCAGTGTTTTCAACAGAATAGACCAAAGGCGGTGTGGTACTCCTTTTCTCGTCGGCATCTTGCGCTCGACATAGGGAACTGTGGAGAATCAAGAATAATTGCACGAATACTACGACTAAAAGCGGTAATCGATTCATGCTAAGACTCGCTACTCAGATAAGAGAGGTGGGGCGTTTCGCTTGCAGAGGCAGGTTGCTCGACCAAACAGAAAAATGACCTACCAAACCGCATCGCAGAGTGAGACAACTCCGATTCTAGCAACCTCTGAACCGGTAGTCGCTATTTAAGTTACCCAAAACTTTGGCGCGATACGCGTTAGTAGAAATCAGCAGATAGCTAAAGGCACACCATTACGTTGATGGACATAGCTACCGCCCGAGATTCGGTAGACCAGACCTTCCCATCATCGCAAATCAAGTTAAATCCTGGCGCCCCTTCTTGCCTAGATTCCTGATCGAAATCTACTTCTCAAACTTCGGCTTTTCTGCCGGCAAGACGAATAGAATCGCAACGACGAGCGCAATGCAGAGCATCACGCCGCCGCCAGTCGTTGCCGCGTCGATACGATGAGCGAGAAGTTGCACACCTTGAATTGATGGCAAATCAGCCGAAGCGAAAACCAACACCAAGGCAGACAGACCAAGCGTGCCACCGAGTTGATGGGCTACGTTAACGGCACCCGATGCCGCTCCTTGGTGTTCGTCAGGAACTCCCGACACTCCCGCCACCGTCAATGGCCCCAGTGCAAAACCGTTGCCAAATCCTACAAACAGCATCGGAAGGGCAATGTCCCACCAATACGATCCACCAGCATCAGCCTGGCCTAGCCAAAGCATCCCTGTCGCACTAAGTCCTAATGCTAGTGCCACGACAATGCCATTTCCAAAGAGATTGGTCATCCGTGGCACCGCCATCGCAGAGATAAACGTCGGAACCGAGACAGGCAAAAAGCCGATGCCTGCCATTAAAGGAGAAAATCCAAACACTTCCTGCATGAACTGCGTGGTGAAGAAAAAGAAACTAACCATGGCCCCGAGGAACAGCATACGTGACACGTAAGCGCCGGATCGTTCGCGACTAAGGAAAAGCCAATAGGGCAGCATCGGGTGATCTGCCCGTCCCTCGTTAATGATGAACAACGTCAGCAACACCACCGCTACGCTAATGGCTGCCAATGTTAGCGGATCACTCCAGCCCACTTCCGCGGTTCGGATAATTCCAAACACCAATGCGCCCATGCCGATTGTTGAACCGAGTGATCCCAATAGGTCAAACTTACCTGGACGACTCGCTGAGTTCGTGAGGTATTTCGACGCTGCCCAATACAGACCAATTCCAATCGGAACATTGATCAGGAAGCCAACTCGCCATGATAGCTGATCAGCGAAGATACCACCGACCACCAAACCGAAAGTCGACCCAGCTCCGGCTACCATCGAATAGTAGGCTAGGGCCTTTGTGCGTGCAGGCCCCTCGGCAAACGTCGTCGATATCAAAGAGAGAACGGTCGGGGCCAATATGGCCGCTCCAATGCCCTGCACTGCCCGGCCAAGAATCAGCCAGGAGGGTGCCTGCGCAAGACCAATCGCGAGCGAAGCTACTGTGAAGACGGACAACCCCCAAAGAAGCATTCGCTTCCTACCAAACAGGTCGCCCGCACGCGCACCCATTAACAGAAATCCACCAAAGCAGAGCAAATAGGCATTCTGGACCCATGAGAGCCCTACCGGCGAAAAACCAAGACCCTCGCGAATGTCAGGCAACCCAGTAACGACGATCGAGATATCGAGAACAATCATGAAATAGCAAGTCAGCACGATCGCCAGAACAGTCTTCGCGTTATCGCGGACTGGAAGTGATGCTGACTGCCATTGCGGATCAGGATCACCCAATTCGAGGGAGGCCTCCGTTGCCGTAATCTCTTCATCGGCTGGTTCGATGATCATCTATTTCTTTCACTTCAGCGGTCGCCGGAATGACAACTCCGGTAACCAATATGGTCAGGGATCGACACAACCCGCATCGTTCGATACAGCTATCTAAAGATCATCTTCTAAGCAGCTTCCGAATAAGGGGCATCGCTAGTTTGGATCTCGGCAGCCCCCCTCTCGATCTCCGAGAGATCCAAATCAGTCCATTCGATTGCTGTGGCATAGCCGTGACGGGTTGAACGGCATGAGCACGTCGAATGGTGGCCACTTTAACTTCTGATAATCCGAAGTGTAGAACTCTCCCCTCTTGAATCAATTCCCTGCCTGTGCGAGCCACTTCTTCGATTGGCACGTTCGAATTGACACCGTGCTGATAAGGCAGGTCCATGCGGTCAATCGGCAACCGTTTAGACAACCGTCGGTAGCTTACTAAATGTGCTAAGAATTGATGTGCAGGCCAGCTTGCTTGTTGAATTCGTCAAACGCAAAACTAAACTTTGTTGCAATCATCCTTTGATCGCGGACCGGAGCGAGCGTCTTAGTAGAAAACTCTTCGTTGTTGTAAGGTCCGTATAGATCGGCGTATCGAAGAAGGCGACCCTAAGATCAACGACCTTTCGAATCAGAGTGATGCTCTGCGCTCGTTTAATTCCTTCCCCGTAAACAATGCCTATTCCCCTCCTCCTCAGACCGATCGTTGGCACTGATAACTTGCGATTACCGCGAATTCCTGTCCTTATATTTTTTTGGTCTTTGGAGTTTTTTTCGTTTCCCGCAACTTATCTCAGCGGTCTTGTGACGTTGCTAGTCATCTCTCGAAAACGATGCAGCAACGCATTTGTTCTCACGATAGCGTCGTGTGATTTTGTAGGTTCTTTTCTGCCCAGCTCGACACTTGTTGTGCTATTACTCTCAGCGATTTCTGAAACGGAGTTACCTACAGAGAACAGATATCTAGCAACTCGAATCATCCGGGCAGACCGTAGCGAACTGGAAGAACGCATCCGAAAGACAGCGTTAACCAATATTCGATAGTGTACAAATCCAAGCATTAGCTCGGCATCTCGTTTCCTCGTGGCTTCCCCTTCACCACGAGGAAACGATTACGCCAGAACTGATCATTTCTGCGCGGATTTGAGCGATGCCAAGTAGAGCTCATCAAGCTTCTTCATATAAGCCTTTGGATCCTTAGCAATCTTCTCCGTACATGGTGGACAGCAGACGTAGAAGATTTGCCCATCGACAATCGTCCATTTTGCCTTCGCCGACAGCTTGTTCTCCATGACGGGACAAATACCTTGCGCTTTGGCAAAGTTGTTGTGAATGGTCGCCCAATGGGTTGGGTTAACCTGCTTTTTCAAACACCCTTTACAACAAACGAATACGATTTCTTCGCCGATCTTCACTTTCAGGGGAGTTCCCATCGAGCCTAGTTTCTGGCCGGAAATCGGGCAGATCTCTTGTACTGCGACATGGATCTTATCATGCTCTGAAAGCTCCTGTGCTCGAACGCTCGTGGCCGTCGCAGTGATCAACAAAGCGGCGATTAGCATTAGTGATTTCATGTGATTGCTCCTCTCGTGAAAACGTAAAACAGGTTCGCGACCAACGGCAATTATGCTGCGGTCGCATGTGAAGTTATTTCCTCGGACACTTCTTCATCCGAAGACATTTCAAGAAGCGAGTCACTCAGGCCCGCTTTCAACTTGATTTCTAAATACCAGCAGTAGATCGTCGGAACGACGAACGTGGTGAACGGTTCAATTAGCATGCCCCCGAATACGGGCAACGCCATTGCCCTGGCAACATCCGCCCCCCTGCCAGTTGAGAGAAGGACGGGAATTAACGCAGCGATCGTAGTTACCGTAGTCATCACACAAGGCCGAATTCGTTTGAGACCTGCTTGATAGACTTCTTCACGGAGATCTTCAACGCTGGTAATCGTGCGCCTTTTCAATCGATCATGGATATAACTTGCCATCACAATGCCATCATCTGCCGCCAGCCCAGCCAATGCGATGAAGCCAACCCAAACGGCAGTGTTCAATTCGATCTCCATGCACGCCAAGGCGATCATTCCTCCGGCACAGGCAATAGGAATGCCCGAGAACACGACAAGCGAGATCGGAAGATTACGAAAGTGAAGGTAATGCAGCAGCAAGTTGATTAAGAACACCGCTGGAATGATCCACATCAGGCGGTAGTTTGCCTCGATTTGGTTCTGGAACGAGCCAACAGCTTGAAGTTCAAAGTTGCCGTCTGGAAATACCAGCTTACCGGTCTCCCGTGCTTCGCGGAGAGACTGCATGACGGCGTCCACCGTTTCTAAGTCGCCAGCAGCACCAGAAGGGGTGAACATGACGTGGGCGACCAACCGCGAGTCTTCGCTATTGATCATGCCTGGTCCCCAGGTCGTTGACACATTGGCCAAACGTTCTAAGGGAACGACTTCATTGGTATGGGTAACGATCGGTGTCCTCGGTAGCTCACCGATGTTTTCTCGCACATCGCGGCTGAATCGGACTTGGATTGGGTATCGCTCACGTCCTTCAACTGTGGTCGTTACATCTAGTCCCCCCAGCCCAGATGCCACAATCTGATTGACCATCATCGTGGTCATTCCATATCGGGCCGCTTCTTCACGATCGACCTCGAACTCGTAGTATGGTTTCCCCATGACGATGTCAGGATTGACAGTTCCACTATTGACGAGTTGATGTTTCTTTAACTCATCAGCTACTGCGACCGAGGCCTCCGATAGCCCTTCCAAAGAGTCACCATAGATACGAATCGCCATCGAAGCCTTGATCCCAGACTGCAACATCACAATCCGCCCCTCAATTGGCTGCAGTGGGGAGGCTGGCGTAACCCCCGGCAGCGTCGCAGCCTGATTGATCTGATCCCAGATATCGCGTTCGGTAATTCCTTCACGCCATTGATCCCGCGGCTTGAGCATCACATAGGTTTCGATCATGGCCGCTGGGGCTGGATCGAGAGCCGAATCGACCCGACCGATCTTTCCCATTACATTAGCAACCTCAGGAATTTCCTTGATCAACACATCTTGGGATTGAAGTATTTCCATAACCTGGCCAAAACCGGCGGCAGGGTACAGACTTGGCATGTAAAACCAACTCCCCTCATCCAAGGCAATCCAGTCGTCGGACTTTAGGCCCTGGAAGGTATGCTTGGCATCAACGTAGCCAGGCACCTCATTGAGGTCAGCCCCGACGATCGAAACCAGTTTCTCGAAAGGTCGGAGGACGGTTGGTAAACCGATCCAGGCTCCTAAGCCTAGGAAGAAAATGATCAAGGGAAAGCTGAGCATCAGCCCTTTATGATGCAGCGCCATCTTCAGCCGGCCAGCATAAAGGTATCGCACGAATCGGCTTGCCGGGTTGTCTTCCATTGGACGTAGCTGTTCGCGAGTCATCCACCATCCAAGGGCCGCACCGATTGTTCCGATGCCGACCGTGATCAGCCACAGTGGTGCCCCCGTGAAGTCAGCCAGATACTTACTCCACATGAGATGTCCGAGCAGCATGCTGACTGTGGCTAGTCCCACCGTTCCGACAACCGTACGCCAACTCGACCGAGAGTTGCGGAGAAACAGCCGAGCCAGGACCGGAACGACCGTTACGGCCACAATTAGGCTTGCTGCCAGGGCAAAGGTCTTTGTCCATGCCAATGGAGCGAAAAGCTTGTAGTCTCGGCCGGTGAGAAAGAACACCGGTAGAAAGCTCACAATGGTAGTGCTCACCGCTGTCAACACTGCTGGAATGACTTCTCCTGCCGAGTTTTGGATAGCGCGAAGGCGTTCGCGAGCACCGCCTAATGCACCTTTCGCTTCCCACTCGGCCAATGCGTCGTATATGTTTTCCAGCACAATGATTCCCATGTCGACCATCGTACCGATCGCAATCGCAATCCCGGCTAGCGACATGATGTTCGCGTCGACATGGAACCACTTCATAGCCGCGAATGACATCAGTACAGCCATGGGCAAGGTGATTGCAATAATCAAGCTTGATCGAACGTTCAGCAGAAAAAGTACGACGACAGCGATCGTGATCAAGATCTCGTGATTCAAAGCATCGGTTAGAGTGGCAACCGTTTCATCGATGAGTTGAGTACGATCATAGATCCCGATGATCTTTATTCCGCCTAACTCACTTTCCAGTGAGGAGATCTTCTGCTTGATTCGTTCAATGACATCGCGCGGATTCTCTCCATAACGCATCACGACGACACCACCAACCGTCTCTCGACCATTAAGATCTATCGCCCCTCTGCGGAATGACGGTCCAACCTGTACATGGCCGAGATCACGAATACGCACGGGCACGCCATCACGAGTTTGGACAACCGTATTCTCGATCTGGGCAATCGTTTCGGGCTCCGATTTGCCAGATCCTATAAAACCTCGCCCGCGAACGATGAACTCCATCCCCGACGTTTCAACCGTTTTGGCGCCAACATCAATGTTCGATGCCTTTACAGCATCGATCACTCGACTCAACGGTAACTGGTGAAAACGGAGTTGGTCTGGATCGACCTCGACCTGATACTGTTTAAGGTAGCCACCGATCGAAGCAACTTCCGAAACCCCATCTACCGATTGCAGCGCGTACTTCAAAAAGAACTCTTGCTTGGAACGGAGTTCCGCAAGGTCCATGTTGGGAGGTCCTTCCAGGACGTAATAGTAGATCTGCCCCAACGCCGTAGCATCGGGGCCGAGGCTAGGCGTTATCCCTTCTGGGAGTTGACTTCCGATCGACGTAAGTTGCTCAGCCACGCGAGACCGTGCCCAGTAAAAGTCGACTCCATCGTCAAATGTGACTTGGACAAAGCTGAAGCCAAACATGCTCTTTCCACGGACACTCTTGGCCCCTGGAACCGCTTGTAATCCAATCGAAAGAGGATACGTCACCTGGTCTTCGATATCTTTTGGCGAGCGTCCTGGCCATTCGGTCAGCACGATCACCTGATTTTCCCCTACATTCGGGATCGCATCCAAAGGAACTTTGGAAGTGCAATACCATCCGTAGGCTGCCAGGCCGAAAGCCGTCAACAGGATTAACAGAGGCTCTTTCAAACAGAAGCGTAAGAATCTGTGAATCATCGAACGACCTCCATGGGCTGCCGAATCATCGGCACTGCCATCGAGGGCGTGGACGATTCGTTTTCGGATGAAACGGGAACGGCAATCGCATTCGGAGGAAGGTCGGGCACGATCGATAATTCTTGAATAGGACCGATCGGAGGTAAGCCGGGACTACTAAACGATTCCGATTCTTGATCCAAATTGTCGAGAACCGAAAGATACTTCTCAGGCTCCTCCATCAGCGACCCGCGGCACCCTTCGCAACAGAGGAAGATCTTTCGACCGTTGACTTCCGCTTTGGGCGGCGTTCCCATTGAACCTAATGGCATCTCGGTAACAGGACATATTTGCTGTGAGGTGGCGAGTGACTGATCTTCCGGGCTTAATTCGCTGAGCGCCGCCAACACTTCAGCAGACGGCCCGCTTTCGGTCGAAGGTAAATACTTGTCAGGATTGATTAACGAAGGATTTCCTGCGAGCTGCATTTGAGAATCAATGAGGAAGTTACCACGCACGGCAACCTTTTCTCCCGGTTCTATTCCCTCGTGAATAACAACTTGATCTCCACTTTGATGTCCTGCAACAACGCGTCGAAGCTCAAAGCGGCCGGGCTCGGCTTCTACGTAAGCGACACTGTTCTTCCCTGTCATTAAAACGGCACTTCTTGGAATGGAGACGACCTGGCTTTCTCCTTGTGGTACGTCGGTGAATCCGTAATGAGAAGCAGGCACTAATTCCATTCCACTTAGTGGACATGTCCCGGGCTGATCGAAGATCTCGTTGGGATAACGCGGACTCATCCAACGACTAGCCAATTCAGGATCGTAAAGGCGTTTTTCAGCGCCGGGAGCAATTGCGATCTGCAGGTAGGCTGTTGCCAGATCGCCAATTTTCAGTAAACCCTCTTGGTTTGGCAGTGCTACCCGTACACCTATCGTCCGGGTTCGTTCGTCAACGTTCGGATCAACAAACGCGACTCTACCAGAAAACTTTTTGCCGGGTAGCGATTGAACTTCCGCTTCAACCTTCTGCCCATAGCAGATATTGGCCGCGTCTTCAGGAAAGAGCTCAAGCATGAGCCACACTTTGGAGAGATCGGCCAATTGATAGATTCGATCACTCGCTTTGACGTACTGCCCTTCAACGGCTAGCTTTTGAATCACCGTGCCGCTCATTGGCGAATAAAGATGCAAGCGACTATCTGCTTTACCTCTCGCTTCTAATTCGTCGATTTGGGCATCAGTCATGCCGAGTTCGATCAGCTGTTGTCTGGCATTCTCGTAAAGATTGCGATTCGCACTAACAATACTCTCTAAGGTTTGAGGAGACGCCTGTGCAACCGATCGCTTGGCCAACAGAAACTCAACTTGTGCAGAATATAATTCCGGTGAATATACGAGCGCCAGCGGTTCCCCCTTCTTCACGACGACGCCTGTAAAATCGGCGTAAAGGCGATCGAGACGCCCGGCGACGTACGCAGAAATGGTCTTGAGCGAAGCTTCGTCGTATTGAAGTTGTCCCACCGCTCGAATGGTTCGCGACGCCGTCTGAAACGAAGCCTCTGCTGTTTGAATATTCGCAATTCTTCGAGCCGCCGGGGCGATCTCGACGGACTGCGAATCTCCTTTGGAACCGCCAGAGGATGCCACGACCAATTCCATCGCGCAAACAGGACAACGCCCTGGCTGCGACTGTGGCGGAGTACACATCATAGGACAGATGTACTCAGCGGTCGCACCTGAAGAGGCCGATGCCGTACCACTTCCTGACGCGCCACTTGAGATAAGACCGAGTCGCTGCATTAGTCCAAGACCGGCAAACAACATCGTTCCACATATCAGGAAGATGACGGGTTTAATAACGAGTCCAACTAACCAACGGCGATCGAGCGTATGCCTAGCTTCCTGCTTAGCTTCCGTTGCCGATTCATTTGGCTTTGGAATATCACTCATAAGACATTTCCTTCTGTATTCGTCAGCGCGTGCGCAGCTTGCATTGCCGCACAAGGTACAAGTGGGTAACCCATGATGGCTGCGTAGACCGGTCGTACTACAGCATCGTGTGCAACCACGAAGCGACGTCACAATTCCGGTGAACGGTCAGCGGAGGTTTAACTAAATGCGCAAAGCGGTGCGCAGAGATTTGCTACTCAAAGCGTGTAGCGACAGAGCGTCGAACAGCGGTCGACCGAAAGCGACTGAATCGCAAGCAACTGAACGTGTACAGGTTGTTGCGGACACTTGATCTCAACAGCGGAAGCGAAGGTGTTCACCATTCCGACATGAGAAACAATGTCAGAGCGAGGGTCAGAATCTTGAGAGGGTACCGCCGGCGAACTTACAGGCTCCCCTTTCCCGCAGGGACAACCTAAACCGCAATGACAAAGAGAATTGTCTGAATTAGATCCATGGCAACAAGTTGCCTTGGTATCCTTCGACTTAGAATGACAGCAAGAGTGCGTTTCGTTTGAGTGACAACAAGAGCAGCTCGCTGCACTAGTCCCACAGCAGGACGTACCTTCGAGACCACAAGCACGAACCTCGATCGCAATCCCCTCTACGGGCAAAAGCAGGATCAAGGTCCAAATCCCAATTCGGGTCATTCTGTGCTCGGCGTTGGGCACGTGCTTGAATCTCAGTGAAAGTAACAAATACACCTTGAAATTAACATCGGCGCCAGAAGCCGTCCAGCAACAAGTTCTCTCTCAAAATGTTCGCTAAACCGTACTAATGCAAGGATCTTGGCTAGAATCCAACATCAAGTCAAGGTCGGTTCCCACCGGATACGGTCAATTGAAGCGAACCAAACGACTCCCTTAAATTGAAATCTGATTTAATTGCCGTGCCACCCATCCAATGGTAGATTCTCGCTATCCCCCTTCCTACCAACTCTGGTCGCAACTTCTCCTGCCAAGGGAATCTTCCACATGAATCGCCGTCACTTTCTTCAATGGAGCCTTGCCATGGGATTGACCTCACAAGTTCGCGCAGCAGACCTTCCGGATGGTTTGGATGATGCGGACAAGGTACTAAAGCAAGCGACTGCCAATGGCCAGGTGAAATCAGCGACACTACATGTCAGGCGGAAAGGAAACGCGGTAACTCGAGCCTATGGCAATGGGACCTCGCCAGACTCGATGTTCCTGCTCGGTTCTATTTCGAAGCCGATCTGCGTCACTGCATTGATGCGACTGTACGACCAGAACGAGTTCCGACTAGATGATAAGCTAAGCAAGTACCTGCCTAAATTCACCAGCAATGGGAGAGAGAGCGTCACGCTGCGTCATGTCTTGACGCACACTTCCGGACTTCCCGATCAGTTGGCTAACAATGCTGAGCTTCGTCGTAGCCATGCTGAACTTGATAAGTTTGTCGAGTACGCGCAGCAAGCGCCCCTCTCTTTTAAACCCGGTTCTGACTACCAGTATTCGAGCATGGGCATCCTGTTGGCAACTCACGTTGCTGAGTTATTGACTGGCAAGGATATTCTTTCTCTCGTTGACGATACCGTTTTTCAGCCACTGAAAATGGAACATTCGGCTCAAGGTCTGGGACGTTTCTCGCTTGATGATATGGTTCTCGCGCAAACCGAGTTTGCCGCGCCCGAATCAGGGAGTGGCGATCCAACGGCAAAGAACTGGGATTGGAACAGTCACTACTGGCGCAAACTGGGCGCGCCTTGGGGAACCACTCACTGCTCAGCTCCCGACGTCGCTAAGTTTTTGTCGGAGTATCTCTTCCTGAATGGTACCGTACTTAAGCCTGAGACAGCCAAGCTGGTGAGAACCAACCAAAACCCAGCCGGGATCAAACCGCGCGGCATCGGGTTCGATATCGGTTCGCGGCTAGGTGGCGATGGCTGTTCGGAAGAAACTTTTGGTCATACGGGATCGACCGGGACACTGGCCTGGGCAGATCCCACCACCGAAACAATCTTTGTCGTGCTCACTTCGCTTCCAGGTCGAGCGGTAACTCCGCATCCCCGTCAATTGGCCTCAGCGGCGATCGCGACGAAATAATAGTCGATGCTCATCTAGCCTCGGACTGATTTGAAGCAAATCAGCAGTTGCCGAAACTTTACGATTTGCAGACGTCACCTTGCCAGCTTATGTACGTCATGCCTCAGACCTCTCATTACAGTCGAGTAGGATTGACAGGCACCGAGGGAATCTTACCAGAGGCTTTCTTCCGCAATAGATGGCGAAGATTCTCGATAACGGCGCTGGATCGCGTATCAGGATCTCGGGCTAGGTTATTAAACTCGTTTGGATCGGTGTGATGGTCGTACAACTCGATGCCATACTTGCCGTCACCCCATTCCGTGTACCGATACCGATCGGTTCGAATACTGCATCCCATCACCATCTCTGGCAAACGATCGTCGGCAGGTCGAAGAACTTGCATAATTGCCTGACCGTTCCATTGAGCCTGCGGATCGTTAATCAACGGACGCAGACTACGACCGGCTAAGTCATTATTCGAATCTACTCCAGCCAGATCGGTAACCGTCGGATAGATATCAACAAATTCAACAATTTGATCGCAGTCCCCCTGCCCTTGATGCCCTGTAGCGCGAATGATCAACGGTGCTCGAGCCGCTTGCTCGAAGAGCGTCCGTTTTTGCCAAATACCGTTATGCTCTCCCAAATGATATCCATGGTCACTCCAAAGGACGACAATCGTATTCTCAGCAATCCCTAATTCGTCTAGAGCCGATAGCAAGCGACCAATCTGAGCGTCCACCATCGAAACGCACGCGTAGTAAGCCTGCGTCGCTTTCAATAGCGTCGCCTCGTCCAGGCCATAGTTGGGCACTGGGCAATTGTGAGCAAACGCTGCCGTAGGGATATCGTCTCGGTCATGCGCGGGAGAATACGGCAGTCGTAGTGTCTCTAGTGGGTACATCTCAAAGTACTTTTTCGGAGCCACGTACGGCGTGTGGGGCCGAAAGAATCCGACACCTAAAAAGAAGGGTTTATCCTTCTTTTCTCGCATGATCTTGATTGCTTCGGTGGCGATCATACCGTCGGTTTGTTCTTCTGCGTCCCCTTCAGCGGCTAACCAACTGAGGGATGCGCTGATCTTGCGATGGGGCTCGGCATTGAAGACTTGCGACTCTTCTGTCTTGTCGCGTCCTTTTGGATTGACGGTTCGATCCCATGAAGGAGGATCGTCGAAGCCATCGGTTCCTATTGAAGCAGGCACGTTGTAGTGATATATCTTTCCGACACGTGCGGCGAAATAGCCCGCCTTCTGAAATGCCTGTGGCAACGTCACAACATCGGGCAACTCGTCACGAAAGTGGCGATCGAGATCGTACACTTTGATTTGATCGGGCCGCAGTCCCGTCATCACCGATGCCCGCGTTGGATTGCAAAGAGGCAATTGATTATAGGCTCGCCGAAAACACATTCCGGTAGATGCTAGTCGATCGATGTTCGGTGTCTGCGCGACAACGTCGCCATAACATCCAAGCGTACAAGCCAAGTCATCTACCGCGATGAATAACACATTTGGCTTGGCTGCCTCAGTGGAAGTTGACTGACATAGAAGAACACTAAGCGTACACAGTATCAACGAGCCGAAGCGATCTGGTTTCATGATATCTTTGGAGAAGGTGATTTGGGGTGAGTAGAAACCTCTATCGTATCAACTTGTCGATAACCTACCTAGAGGCTGTTTCAAAACCCTGACGTTATAAGCTTGCGCCAGGTAACGATTTGCGTTACACCTACCATCGAAAGGAGTCCTTCGATGGCTGGTAAACGTGAAGTGCTGCTCACCGACGAGCAGTGGG
>NZ_PUHY01000002.1 GCF_002967765.1 Blastopirellula marina
ATTTCTTATGCCTAGAAGAAGATTCACGCCGGAGCAGATTATCCAGCATCTCCGCGAAGCGGAGGTGCTTCTTTCTCAGGACAAGACGATTGCCCAGGCCTGCAAGGCGATCGGTGTCACGGAGCAGACTTACTACCGCTGGCGGAAGGAGTACGGTGGTATTCGTACCGATCAAGCCAAGCGGTTGAAGGACCTGGAGAAAGAGAACGCTCGGCTCAAGCGTTTGCTGGCTGATGCCGAACTCGACAAGGCGATTCTGAAGGAAGCCGCTTCGGGAAACTTCTGAGCCCGGACAAGCGACGGCGAATCGTCGAGCACGTGCGAGATACCCTGGGACGCGCGCGAGTCTCGGAACGGCGGGCTTGTCGCGTGCTAGGGCAGCCTCGTTCCACCCAGCGCCGCGTTCGCTGGGTTCCCGATGACGAGCCTCGCCTGGTCCGGGAGATGATTGAGTTGGCGGAACAGTACGGTCGTTACGGCTATCGGAGAATCACCGAGATGTTACGGCGGAAAGGTTGGCAGGTGAACCATAAACGTATCGAGCGCCTGTGGCGTCGCGAGGGCCTGAAAGTACCGAAAAGACAGCCTAAACGACGTCGCCTGTGGTTGAACGATGGTTCGTGTGTTCGCCTGCGACCGAGTCGTCGCGATGAGGTCTGGAGCTATGACTTCGTGCATCACCGTACGCACGATGGCCGAGCCTTCCGGATGCTGACACTGATCGATGAATATACGCGAGAATGCCTGGCGGTCGACGTGTCCCGTCAGCTTTCCAGCGAAGATGTCTTGGAGCGTCTTAGTGACCTGTTCGTTCGTCGAGGCGTACCAGACTTCATTCGCAGCGACAACGGCTCGGAGTTCACCGCCACGAAGGTCCGAGACTGGTTGGAGCGAGTCGAGGTAAACACGCTGTACATTGAACCTGGCAGTCCCTGGGAGAACGGTTACATCGAATCCTTCAACGGGAAGCTGCGAGATGAACTGCTCGATCGAGAGATCTTCGACACGCTACTGGAGGCGAAAGTGTTGATTGAACGGTGGCGAGTCGAGTACAACACGGTACGCCCGCACAGTTCGCTGGGGTACCGCCCACCGGCACCGGAGGCCATTCTTCCAGGGGAAGCTGCTTCCGCTACGCTCCAGCACCTTCCCCTGGAAGAAT
>NZ_PUHY01000003.1 GCF_002967765.1 Blastopirellula marina
CTCAAGTCTTCTCCTGAGAGGGTGAAGCAACGAGTTGCGATACAGCAGCGTATTAGAATCGTTACAAGATACGGATCTCAGTGACCAGCTCTTAGACAAGTTGGTCACATTAAAGTAGTCCGAAATGGTTTGATTGTTCTCAGTTCGCATGGCCTTGCTAGGCCTAAACGAGCTTTGAATATTTGTGGTCAAGCTATTAAGGGCACATGGGGGATGTCTTGGCATCAGAAGAAAAGGCGTGGAAGACTGCGAAAAGCCTGGGGGAGTTGTCAAACGAACGTTGATCCCGGGATTCCTGTTCAACCCAGGGAACTGAAACATCTAAGTACCTGGAGGAGAAGAAAGAAAAATCGATTCCGTCAGTAGCGGCGAGCGAACGCGGAATAGCCCAAACCTTGAGGATTTTCCTCAGGGGGTTGTAGGGCCTTTCATATGAGAGTTACAAAGCCACCGATTAGCCGATATGACATGGAAAGGTCAACCATAGAGGGTGACAGTCCCGTAGGCGAAAATTGAGTGGCCTCTCGAAAGGTACCTGAGTAGGTCCAGTCACGTGAAACCTGGATTGAATCGGCGGGGCCCATCCCGCAAGGCTAAATACTCTCTGATGACCGATAGTGAACTCAGTAGCGCGAGTGAAAGATGAGAAGAACCCCGACAAGGGGAGGTATGTGAACCTGAAACCATGTGCCTACAAGCGGTCGGAGCCCGATTTATGGGTGACGGCGTGCCTTTTGCATAATGATCCGGCGAGTTACCGTCTGCGGCAGGTTAAGGCCTTACGGGCTGTAGCCAGAGGGAAACCGAGTCTTAATAGGGCGTTAGTCGTAGGTGGTAGACGCGAAACCACGTGATCTACCCATGAGCAGGTTGAAGCGCGGGTTATACCGCGTGGAGGACCGAACCCACTTGGGTTGAAAACCGAGGGGATGACTTGTGGGGAGGAGTGAAAGTCTAATCAAACGTGGAGATATCTCGTTCTCTCCGAAATAGCTTTTGGGCTAGCCTTGAGCCACTACACACCGGGGGTAGAGAGACTGAATCGGTTTGGGGCCCTTCCCGGGGTACCCTGCTGGACCAAACTCCGAATACCGGTGTGACTATCTCAGGAGTCAGTCCGCGAGGGATAAGCTTCGCGGTCGAGAGGGAAACAACCCAGACCGTCTGCTAAGGTCCCCAAGAGATGCTCAGTCACTAAGGAAGTTGAATTGCCGAGACAACCAGGATGTTGGCTTAGAAGCAGCCACCATTTAAAAAGTGCGTAACAGCTTACTGGTCGAGCAATTCTGCGCCGATAATGAACGGGAGTAAGCATCTCACCGAAGCAGCGGATTCGAAAGAATGGTAGGAGAGCGCCGATCGTCAGATACGAGCCGTACCGTAAGGAGCGGTGTTGGGGCGATCGGGTGATTATGCCGGAATGAGTAACGATAAAACAGGTGAGAATCCTGTTCGCCGAAAGCCTAAGGTTTCCTGGGGAAGGCAATTCCGCCCAGGGTTAGCCGGTCCCTTAGTCGAGGCTGAAAAGCGTAGACGATGGACAGCAGGTCAATATTCCTGCGCTACGGTTGTGGACTGATGGAGGGACGGCGTTTCAAAGGTGATCGGACTGGTGGAACAGTCCGTGGGCCCTAGCAAGATGAGGGATAGGTAAATCCGCCCTCGTACATCAAGTTAGGGTGCTGACTCTTCGGAGGTAATCATCAGCGGGACGTCCAAGAAAAGCTTCTAAAGGTTGAAGCAACTGTAACCGTACTAAAACTGACACAGGTAGGCGAGTCGAGTAGACTAAGGCGCTCGGGAGAACGGTGGTTAAGGAACTCTGCAAAATGGCCCCGTAAGTTCGCGATAAGGGGTGCCCCTGGCGGTTCACGCTGCTGGGGGTCACAGTAAATCGGCTCTGGCAACTGTTTATCAAAAACACAGGACCCTGCTAACTCGCAAGAGGATGTATAGGGTCTGACGCCTGCCCGGTGCCGGTAGGTTAAGGAAGCGGGTGCAAGCTCTCGACCGAAGCCCCGGTAAACGGCGGCCGTAACTATGACGGTCCTAAGGTAGCGAAGTTCCTTGTCGGGTAAGTTCCGACCTGCATGAAAGGCGTAATGACTGGAGCACTGTCTCAACCACCGACCCGGTGAAATTGTAGTCGTGGTGAAGATGCCACGTTCCCGCAGTTAGACGGAAAGACCCCGTGAACCTTTACTGTAGGCTGATATTGGTCTGAGATATGTTTTGTGTAGGATAGGTGGGAGGCTTTGAAGTCGGCACGCCAGTGTCGATGGAGCCATCCTTGAAATACCACCCTGAATATGTTTTAGCTCTAACCTAGAATTTCTGTGAATCCAGACTAGGAACAGTGTCAGTTGGGCAGTTTGACTGGGGCGGTCTCCTCCCAAAGAGTAACGGAGGAGTGCAAAGGTACCCTCAGCCTGGTTGGTCATCAGGCAAAGAGCGCAATGGTAGAAGGGTGCTTAACTGTGAGACCCATAGGTCGAACAGATACGAAAGTAGGTCATAGTGATCCGGTAGTCCCGAATGGAAGGGCTATCGCTCATCAGATAAAAGGTACTCCGGGGATAACAGGCTTATCGCATCCGAGCGTCCATAGCGGCGATGCGGTTTGGCACCTCGATGTCGGCTCATCACATCCTGGGGGTGAAGAAGCTCCCAAGGGTTCGGCTGTTCGCCGATTAAAGTGGTACGTGAGCTGGGTTCAGACCGTCGTGAGACAGGTCGGTCCCTATCTGCTGTGGGCGCACGAAACTTGAGGAGATTCTTCTTTAGTACGAGAGGATTTGGAAGGACGTTCCTCTGGTGTCCCAGTTGTCATGCCCGTGGCACGGCTGGATAGCTATGAACGGAAAGGATAAACGCTGAAAGCATCTAAGCGTGAAGCCCGCTCCAAGATTAGGTTTCGTAAGCACTTGTGCGAGAGTCCCCTGGAAGACGACCAGGTTGATAGGCCAGATGTGTAAGCTCAGTAATGAGTTCAGCTAACTGGTACTAACGGACGAATGCTTGACCACTTATATTCAACGCTCTTTAGCGAGAGCAGCTGTGAACAACAGCCTGAATTACGAGTAACGATTCAAGATTCTCGAAAATCGTCGACTT
>NZ_PUHY01000005.1:600000-876209 GCF_002967765.1 Blastopirellula marina
CGGTGATTCGAAGACGTTACCATCTTCGCGAAGGCTAAGCGGACGAAGAACGTTGTTCTTATTCGTCGTTTCCGGAATGAAGTGGACTGAGGCATCTGCGGTGAGCGACATGACGCCGCCAGGATGGAGACTCGACCAGCCCTTGCCGGCGTTCTGTGGCTGGCCAGCCGCTGCGTAGTCGAAGTTCATGGTAAACGCAGCACGGAAGAGCGTACGAAGCGTAGCCTGGTTTCCGTAGCTGTCGTTCTTACCTGCTCCGAGCCACGTTGCCGCACGACCCTTGGGGTACTCGCGTTCGGCGACCATCAACGTGTTGCTGGTACCGTCAATTATGTCGGCGAAGCTCAGGAAGCTGTTACCCCACAGTAACCCACCAGCGTCTTGGTTTTTCACTGGGTAGTGCGGCGTGTTGCTCCAGCCTGCACAGCCGATGTAGTTCGCGACGGCAACGTCAAAGTGATCGGTGCTGCTGAACTGCTGACTTTTGGCCAGATCTGGGCCCGCATCCGACGGACAGATGAAAGCTTCCAGACGATGTTGCAGCAAGGCCTTATCGGCGGCAGTCGAACTACCGTTGTAGCGTTGGTAGAGCGGAATTTTGCCAGGGTTCAATTGATCGTAGAAGTTCTGCTGTTCGACGAACGGAAGAATCGCTACGGCCCAACCGTAGTTGCACTTGCCGTTACCACCCCGGTACAGATAGCCGGCTGGAAACGAACGGTAGGTGTCGTGGTAATTGTGCAGAGCAATACCGATCTGCTTCATGTTGTTGCTGCAGCTCATACGACGAGCCGCTTCACGGGCTTGTTGAACAGCCGGTAGCAACAGGGCGATCAAGACGCCGATGATGGCGATCACCACCAACAGCTCGACAAGGGTAAAACCTTTGTTGATGTTCTTTATGCGCATGCGGATTCCAGATGAATAAAGGAGGAGTGCAAGTGAAAAGAAATCTCAAAAAACATGAAAATTAGAGTATCATTACCCTGTTAGGCCGTCAACCATTCATTCCCCGCGAAATCAGATATTAGAGTGCCGCTAAATCTCGCTAATGTCAGTTAATGGAAATCCGCACTCCAATGGCCGCGTTCCAATCTTCCATCTACCTCGAGCCGTTAGCCCTTTTATTCTCAGAGGTTGGGACGTTTGTCGCTGAATCATGTCCCCCAAGAGCGTGATAAGCGCAGATGAAAACAAAGGCGGTTAATTTATTTTAAGAATTTTGGCGACATGCAGAAAAATTTTCCGACACCGAATGCATAACAATTGATTTCCAACGCGAACAACTGGGAGTGGCGACTGTGTAAACCGCCTGGATGACCTATCTTAGGTACGTTCGATTCGATCTATTTGATTGGTGCGAGGATACATAGAAGAGCAGTCCCACGACTGGAAGAAGCGATGCTAGAAGGCCGTTGCTGAAGAGAATTGAACGTGGCGAGCGATTGTGGCCTGAGTTGGAGGACGCCTTGTCAGTGCACGCTTAAAACCCTCCACGCTCGACACCAGAGCCGGTACCAAGGTTGGGCACTTAGTAACAAAGTATGAAAACCTCGATATCGTCCTGTCGGGGACAACATCGAGGCTTAAAGATTACGAGAAGATCTCAAAGGCAGAGGTCGTTACTTCCCCGGAGTCCAACCCTTGAGATCAGGATCTTTCTGCAGTGGGAAGTCAACGCGTTGGCCGGTTGCGGCGGCCTGGTAGATGGCCAAAATCACTTCCACCGAGCGACGTCCTTCCAGACCGTTAATCGCAGGTTCGCGGTCTTCCTTCACGGCAGCCAACAGGTCTTCAAATTGGGCGCGGTGTCCATGATGACCGATCGCTTTCGGATCGGCAGCGCCGCCACCGGTCTCAGTCTTACCAGCCAAGCGAGCTTTGATGGCTTCGTCTTCGTCGGTCGGCTCGGCGAAGTCCCAAGTCTTGATGTCCTCCTCTTCCATCACGGCGGTTCCCTTTGTGCCGTGCAACTCGATTCGCTTGAGATAGCCAGGGTAAACGGCCGTGCTCGCCTCGATGGTACCCAGGGCACCGTTCTTGAACTTGAGCGAAGCGACGGCGACGTCTTCCACTTCAATGCGCTCGTGCCCGATAAGCGAGCAGTTGGCGGTGATCGAGGCGACGTCGCCCATCAACCAGCACAACAGGTCAACGCTGTGGATCGCTTGGTTCATCAACGCACCACCCCCATCCAACTGCCAGGTTCCTCGCCAAGCGCCGCTATCGTAGTATTCCTGTGTGCGGAACCATTTGACGTAGGCATCCCCGAGCGAAAGCGTGCCGAAGCGACCCTCTTCGATCGCTTTTTTCATCTCCGTGGCCGGGCCATGGAAGCGGCTAGGGAAGATGGTCGCTAGCTTCACGTTATTTTCGCGGCACACATCGATCATCGCGTCGCAGCGGGCGAGCGTAACGTCCAGCGGCTTCTCAACGATGACATGCTTGCCTGCTTTCGCTGCGGCAACGCATGGTTCCATGTGGGCGCCACTGGCGGTGCCGATGGTGATGACATGGATGTCGGGGTTGGCCAGCATTTCGTCTAAGTTTTCGTAGGCCGTGATGCCATGCTTGGCGGCAAATTCAGCGGCTTTCTCAGGCGTGCGGTTGTAACAGCCGACCAACTTGGCGTCGGCGATGTCGGCGATTGCCCTCGCATGGAATTCCGCGATCATGCCTGTGCCGATAATGCCAAAACCAAACGCCATTCGTCTTCACTCCGCTGGGGTGGTGATATTGTTTACTTTTTCATAGCAGGAAGACACGGCCGTACCGATTCGCAACCAGTAACAAGTGTCCTGATCCCCTTTGTATGGTCGGCATTATACGAGGAGCCACGCCGCAATTAAACCGGCGGTGTGTGGGCTGCTTCCCCAAAGAAGATCTGAACCAGCAGCAGCACCATCGACTGCCCATTGAGTAGCATGTGAACGACCAAGCTAGGGGTCAGAGTGCGC
The DNA here is from genome assembly GCF_002967765.1 of Blastopirellula marina. NCBI lineage: Bacteria > Pseudomonadati > Planctomycetota > Planctomycetia > Pirellulales > Pirellulaceae > Blastopirellula > Blastopirellula marina. Next base: position 602,958 of record NZ_PUHY01000005.1, read on the forward strand.
GTTCGCTGATAGACGTAACCCAGGCCCAAAGCCAGCACGAATAGTGGAATCGGGGCCGCACCTTGGCCAAGATGCAGCAGCGCAAACAACGTTGCGCTGATCAAAATGGGCATTCCTTGAAATGCCGGAACATGAATACCGACATCTTCATCGAACTCGGTTTCGTCCTGCATAATGGGTGAGACGTAGGGATTCCCGTCTTCGTCGTACGAATTGGTCTCCGCCGGTTCGGTGAGGGCGAATGTCTCAGGATCGGAATGGGGCGTTACGACTACTTCGTTGTCCGTCCGTCCCCACAAAATCGAGAACCGCCTACCGAGTCGCCCGCCTAGTAGATCCTCCAGCCAACCCTGCAAGACCAGGCGAAACGCGAACTCTTCGGTCAGTGGGGCAATCAGGACGGCCGAGATCAACACCGGAATCAGCACTTGTGGCTGCGGATCAGCGATCATCATGTTGATCAGCGGGTGTTCGTAAGGTGTGAGGTAGCCAGCAAGCACCTGGATGGCGATCACCGGAATGCACAGGGCACAAAAAGCCGCAACGCCGATTCGGATGTCTTCGTTCCGCTGGGCTGTGCTTGTTCCGAAGAACATCCCACCACCACCCCGCATCACGATGGTGACGGCCAGTCCGATACAAACAAGCGATTGGGCGATCATTTGACCCCACATCGCGCCAATCTTCTGATCGAGGTCTAATTCTGCACCTGGGCTTCGATCGATTGGCCCCATGAACAGGCCGGCAAGCACGATGATCAGGGCGATCACGCCGATGGTACCCACGACCACATCGATAGCGCCCCAGTGACAGACATCGGTCGAGCGCTGCTCAAGGATTGGCAGATCTGCCTTCCGACGAGCAAAGATATACATCCAAACCGAGAACGAAACGGAAAGCAGTACAACGGCGTATGCGAGGACGGCAAGACCAACGAGCGATGCAACCACAGTTTCTTGCTTATGGGGAGGAAGACAGCTTTCCAGAACGAATAAAGCGTAGGGCATCGCCAATATAGATGGTTCCCGAGGCCAGCGTCAGTCCAATCGTTCCCCACAGGATCAAATTAAACAGATAGACAAACCAGGTTGCATCCAACCCAGCCAGGCCGTACCAGGTGGTGATCCCCTGCCCTTCGTCGGTAGCGAGCGTAATCATCGAGAGAATCGCTGACGCGCACTGCAGTACCATCTTCCATTTTCCGGGCCAGTTGGCCGAGAAATCGCCGCCGTGCTGTTCGACGAAGCTGCGGATCACGGTCACCAACATTTCGCGCCCCATGATCACCACCGCTACCCAGGCAGCAATTCCCGAGCCTGGCAGTGCGACCAGAAAGACAAACGTTCCGCAGATGATAATCTTGTCGACAAACGGGTCGAAGATGCGACCGAATTGGGTGACCTGGTTGTAACGCCGTGCCCAATAACCGTCGATCCAGTCGGTAGAGACCGCCACGATGAAGATGGCCAACGCCCCCCAAATCATGTTCAGCGGCAGCAGCACGAACGCCACGATCGAAAGAATGAAACGGATACCGGTCAACGTGTTGGGAACGTTGACGATCACGTTGGATGGGATCGGCTTGTCAGACATGAGGGCGATTCGCGGTTGCCGTCCGGTCGACAATCATTTGATGATCGACCGCAACGTAAAGGGTTCAACGGGCTACTTGGCCGGTCCCTTAGCGACACCGACCAGATCATAGTCTTTGTACATCACAATTTCAGTCGGGACGATATCCCCCGGCTTTAAACCTTTCGCGGTGACGTACGCTACACAGTCGACATCAGGGGCATCAGCCTTGGTGCGACCAATCCAAGCGGTCTTCTCGCCAGGGACAGGCTGATCAATGATGACATCCATCGTTTGGCCAACCTTCGCTTCGTTGTGATCGAAGACCACTTCCTGCTGGATTGCCATCAAGTGCTCGCGGCGTTGTTCCATCAGTTCTTCGGGAAGATGGTCGTCCAGCTTGACTGCGGGGGTTCCTTCTTCCTTCGAATAGGTGAACACCCCGACGCGTTCAAAACGCTGCTTCTCGATGAAGTCGGCCAGTTCCAGGAACTGCTCGTCCGTTTCGCCAGGGAAACCGGTGATGAAGGTCGTCCGAATGTTGAGGTCAGGCATCACGTCCCGCATCATGCCGACCAGTTCTTCCGTGCTGCTGCGGGTCACACGGCGTGACATCCGACGGAGCATCGTGTCGTTGATGTGCTGAAGCGGAATATCGACGTACGGCACAATCTTATCGCATCCGGCGATTGTTTCCATCAACGGACGATCGACGTACATCGGATAAAAGTACATCAAGCGAATCCAGTCGATGCCCTCAACCTGATTCAGCTTGGAAAGAAGCTCGGCCAAGCGTGGTTCGCCGTACAGGTCCATGCCGTAATAGGTCGTGTCTTGAGCGACGACGATCAGTTCGCGAACCCCATCGGCGGCCAGTTCTTCTGCCTCGGCGATCACTTCTTCCATCGGCTTAGTCGCATGCTTGCCGCGCATCTTGGGGATCGCACAGAAGGTGCAAAGCCGATCGCATCCTTCCGAAATCTTCAGGTACGCGAAATGACGCGGCGTAATCCGCAGTCGTTCGCGATCGCTCAGTGCTCGAACCGGAGCGGGACGAAACACCGTGCGTTGTTCTTCCAAATTCCCTACCAAGCGGTCGGCAACGCGGGTGATTTCTTCCCGTCCGAAAACACCCACCACCTGATCGATTTCGGGGCAGGTTTCCAGCAAGGCGTCTTTCTGACGTTCGGCCAGACAGCCGGAAACGATAACGCCCTTGATCTTGCCTTGACGTTTCAGCTCCAACATTTCGTTGATCGCGGCAAACGATTCGTCACGAGCTCGTTCGATGAAGCCGCACGTGTTGATCACGACGAAGTCGGAGCCTTCGGTGTCTTGGGTCAGCTGGTAGCCATCTTTGTTCAGAAGGCCCAGCATCCGCTCGCTATCGACCAGGTTCTTAGGGCAGCCGAGACTGATAAACGAATACCGTCCGCGGGCCTCGCCCGTTCCGCACGACTCGCCGGCGGCTGATGGTTGAGGGGCATTCGGATCGATAATGGGCAAACTGGTCATGAAGCTTGGATCAAGAGAACATCTAATTGGGATCGCAACATCGCGAAGAACTCCTCATCCTACCGATTGCCCGCCCGATTGACGAGGGGCAAAATGCCGCAATCTCCTTGCGGAATCAGGAGTTGGGCCACATCCGCCAGGGAAAACGGCTGCCCCAAAATTGCGGTTACCCCGCAAGAATGACCCTTTTGCCAGTCCTCCCAGGTGGGCGAACCAACGCAAAGCAGCTTCGGAACGTCCCCTGGGGCGTTCAACGCGGCGGCAACGGTTGCAAACTCGGCTCGATCGGTCCCGGGAAGCATCGCGACCAAGCCTACCCACTGAGAATCCGGTGGCGTGTCGAGATTTGCCCAGGTTGCCGAAAGTCCCAGTGCTCGACAAGCAGATTCCCATAAACCGAAGTCGGCCGCTGAGAGCGCATAAATCCCGACTTCTCCGCCCGACTCGGACCGAGGCATCTCCCGAATGGCGGCGAGGGCTTGTTCCTGCGGCGATGACGTCACTGGAATGTTAGGGCGATTGGCCGATCGAATGAGCGCTGGCAAGCGGTAGCTGGCTTCGTACCAGGCAATTCGTTCGATCGCCGGCGGCAGCGGCCAGGTACGGGCTTCGCCGTAGCACCATGGTCCATGGATCTGCACGAAGCGAGCCAAAGGACTTTGCCGTCGTGCCGTCTCGATATCGGCTTCGGTGAATTGTCCTGGCTTTGAAGCACAAAGCAGTACCAAGTCGAAGTGCGTGTGATCGTCGGCAACCTCAGCCGGGTGCCAGCGAACGGTGGCATACTTGCCGAGCGTCGGCAACAAACACGAGAACTCCGCGGCCTGGAGATCGCCCAGAATCAGCACTTCAATGGCCGGTTCGTTACCCACTTACAATTCGTCCTCACGATCGCGAATCAACTGAAGAACGTCGTCACCATGATCGGCTTCACGGATCGCGCTGAGCAATTTGTTGTCGTTGATAATACGGCTCAGGCGAGCAAGGGTGCGCAGGTGGGATGGATCGTCGATCGAGCAGATCAGGAAGAAGACATCGGTCAAAATCCCGCGGCTGCCGCCAAAGGGAATGCCTTGGTAAGTGCGTCCCATTGCCAGAAAGCCTTCAGCCAGGATCGTCGGCATGGGGCGACGAGGGTGAAGCAGTGCCACACCGTTGTCGAGGGCTGTAGAGTGCATGTTTTCGCGCGTGAGGACCGCTTCAATCATTTGCGGTGCATCCCACAGATAGCCCGCCGCAGTCCCCAGTTCGCAGATCTCGGTCACGACCTTCCGCGGTGAACGGCTGGTCAACGGGATCTTGATGGTGTTCTCGTGCAGCATGTCACCGATCACAACCGGCTCTTCATGCTTGCCGTGCCGATCGAGCACGCCTTCGACCCGCACAAGCTCTTGTTCGTCAAACACGCCGATGCGATGTTCGAGCCAGTGATGGATTTCGGCCCTAGAAAACTTCCATTTGCCGGCGACCTTGCGGCCGGGAATATCATCGCGCCCCGCGAGCTTCTCGACCTGCGACGGGTTCAAATGAAGATAGGCGGCGAGTTCATCGAGATCGAAATCTTGGGAAGGCATAGTGTTAAATGACTGGCAGTGTGCTAGCTGGCGATTGGGTTGATTCAAACTTCTCGGACATGGGAGAGGGTATCGGGGAAGGAAATTCTCTGGAATTTGTTTTAGCAATTCAGGCTTGGCGTTACCTGTCTTGGCGAGCTAGGGAACCTGGGTATGAGCCCGTTTCACTTCGCTGAAAACTGATTCCTGAAAACTTACAACGACTCTTCTCGCAATTCCTCGCATCTGCGAGCAATTGCGGCGAGCGTGTCGGCAAAGTCGGGTTGACTCTTGAGCGGAAATGGAAAACATTAGCCACAGCGTCGAGCGACCGTCTTATTTTAGGCATGTCCTTGGTCAGGAAGAACCAGGACGAGTCGTTTGCGTAAGAACTTCGGATGGATTCGAGGTTTTTCTCCCTTCTGAATCGAGCAATTACTGGCAAGGAGGCCAACGATGTCGCAATCGATTACTTCCCGTGTGGGAGTCTCGCTCCGAAATCTACTGCCGGAAGCCAAGTTCATCGGCGCTCGCGACATTCTTGTTCAAGCTTGCTGTGCTCGACCGGAACATGTTCTCCCTGGCGAAGTCTTTGTCGCGATCTGTGATGATAGCGAAGATGGACACGACCAGGTCGAAGACGCCATCGAGCGTGGAGCCGCGGCGGTTGTTTCCGAGAAGCCACTCCCCGTTAGCGTGCCGGTGTGTGTGGTCTCGGACAGCCGCGAAGCTTATGGTCAATTGTGCCATGCGTTGGCCGATCAGCCGACCAATCGAATCAAAGTGATCGGGGTCACCGGCACCAACGGCAAGACGACGACCTGCTTGTTGATCAAAGCCATTCTGGAAAAAGCCGGAGCCAAGGTAGGCAGTTTGACGAGCCTCGGCTTCGATAACGGTTATGACGAACAATCGTGGAGCCACCCAACGCCCAACCCGGCGATCATGGCCGATATGCTCTCGCGGATGCAGTACAACGGTTGCACCCATGCCGTGATCGAAGCTTCCAGCGAAGGCTTGGTTAAGCAGCACTTGGCCGGCGTTCAGCTCGACGTCGCCGCGTTCACCAACATTCGTCAGAATCACATCGAACTACATGGCTCGGCCCGCAATTACTACCGCGCAAAGAAGAAGCTGCTGAAATACCTTCGCGAGACCGGTGTGGCGATCTTCAACGGCGACGACTCTAATTGTGTTCGTCTGCTCAACAAGGCCGAAGTCCCTTCCCTCTCGATCGCTATGCATGGGGTCGGCGAGATCACAGCGACGGTCATTGAGCGTCACAAGAGCGAACAAACCTTCCTGCTAACCGCCGGCAGCCAGTCGGTTCCGGTTTGCACCCGGATGATCGGCGATCACCACGTTTACAACTGCTTGGTCGCTGCGGCGGTCTGCCTGGTTTACGGGGTCGATCTGAAGACCGTCGTTCGTGGATTGGAGTCGGTCGAAACGCTTCCAGGCCGGATGCAGCGAATTGAATGTGGCCAATCGTTCGGTGTTTTCGTCGATCAGGCTCACACCCATGACGGTCTTGCCGTCGCGTTGAAGACCCTTCGCCGCGTTACTCCTGGCCGCTTGATCTGCGTGCTGGGAGCCAACGAACTAAGCGACCGGATCAATCGTCCACTGCTGGGCCGTGTTGCCGAACGAGGAAGCGACGTCTCGCTGATTACGCTGAGCAGCGTTTACGGAAGGACCAATAGCGAAGTCGTGCACGATATCGTCGACGGCTTTGGTCGACCTGCCAAGGCACACGTGATTCCGAACCGGAAAGAGGCGATTCGCTACGCGTTCAGCCAGGCCGAAATCGGCGACACGGTGGTCATCACCGGTCAAACGACCGAACGCCTGGTCAGCGACAGCGTCGAACAAACCGACCCGCGCGATTGCGACGTGGCCCGCGAGCTTCTCTACGAAATGGTTTATGAAGAAGACGAAATGGTAGCCGAAGCGAAGGTGATCGCGTTTCCGGGAAGTCGAGTTTAAGAGCGTCGTCTTCCAGTGATCCTCAGTGCGAGGGCATTGGAAACGAACGCCCGTTTCCCAGCAATCGCCTGTATCCTCGCCCTTCCCAAGGGAGAGGGCTAGGGTGAGGGTTGTGAGAGACGTCTAGCTGGTTCGTTCTTCACCCTCTCCCCAAAGGAGCGAGGGAACCAGATGCTGATAACCGCACCTGGAACCTTCTCACGAAATCCACACCTTCCCGCTTGGCTCTTTTTGCGATACGCTTACGGTGTAAGCCGTAACCCAACCCCATTTCGCACAGACCGATTTTCTCTTGATCGTCGTTCGTACATTCTCCAACAGCGATCCTCCCAAACTGGTGGAACTTTGGAATCACCAGCCTGTGGCTCGGGGACTTGCTCAGCCGATGACTGTCGCGTTGTTGGAAGCTCAGGTGTTCGCCAAGCCCTACTTCCAGCCGCAAAACCTGTTGGTAGCCGAGGAAGACGGGAAAATCGTGGGCATGGCGCACTTAGTGCCCGATGGACCGCTGGTTGCCTCGGAAGCACGTGGCGAAACGGCGAACGTGCCCATTGTTATCGCGGCCAATGTCGACAACGCGGCGGAAATTGAAGATGTTCTGTTCCAGGCGGTCGAATCACGGGTACGCGACTCGGAAGCAAAGGTGCTGCTGCTGGGTGGTACCTCGGAACCTGGACCGTTCTATTTCGGTTTGGCGAAAGTCAGCTGTAACCGCGGTGCGCTGGTTTCTGATCCGCGTATGATGAACCTCGCCGAGCGGAACGAACTGTCACCGTCGACCGCTTGGCGCGTCTACTCGCGCGCTCTGCGAGGCTTCCGTCCTCCGGTCGATCGAACGCAGATCTCGGCTCGCCGCTCGCTGAATGTGCTTCGAGACGATGATCCGCCGTTTGGATCATACCGCGAAGCATGTATCTTCATGCATCAACATCGTACCCGTTACACGTTGGTCCAAAAGCAAGATGGTGCCGAGCTGGCCCGCTTGGAAGTCGTCGAGCTGGAAGCATTCAGTCACCTGCGCGGTGTGCGGATGAGCGGGATTGTCGATCTCGAGCCGCTGGCGTCTTGTACCCAGATCCACGCTCAGTTCTTCCTGGCTGAAACGCTCCGACAAATGGGCGAAGGGGGAACGGCCGTCGTCGAAACGCAGGTCAACAGCAGCAACGATATGCTCACAGGCGTCGTTGAAAAGCTTGGCTTCGAAGCTTATGACGAAGTCCGTATGATGGCCAAATTGCTCGACTAACAGCCTGTCGAATTTCTCAGATCGGCTACCTAATTGAGAGTGCTAGGTTGGCCTATTCTAATTAGCTCGCTCGGTCGATGCTTCCGAAAAGCGAGCTTCCCGCGGATCGAGTTCATGCCCGCTACGCTTGGTCAGCACGCCGTATAGTTCAGGGCGTCGTCCCCGAATCCATCGCCGGCCAGTGCATTTATCGAGCATACTCAAGTCCAAGTCGGCCACAACCATCGCGTCTTCTGGCTCAGCGACCTCGGCGAGGATGCGTCCATAGCAATCGAGAATCATGGCATTGCCCGTCCGGACTTCATCGTCATCGCGTCCGATTCCATTGCTGAAAAGCAAAAACATTCCGTTATCGTGTGCGCGTGCCGGTAGCCAGCGCAGTAGCCATTCGCGTCCCTTCGGGCCGTTCACTTCCGTACGCAACAAATCAGGGTTCACGGCCCGCTGGTCCCAGACCTGCGGATCAATGCGTCCCATCGCGTACGGACTGCGCGAAGCGGTTCCACCCGTTTGATGCGGAGCCAGTAAGATGTCGGCTCCCAGCAGCGCAGTGGCTCGGGCGTTCTCGACCAGGTTGTTATCCCAACAGATCAAGACACCTAACTTGCAGCCGAGCGGCGAATCGAAAACCGTGTACGAATCGCCACTGCTAAAGTGCGGGCTGATGAAGCAGTGGAGCTTGCGATGGTGATACACTGCGCCGTCCGGCAGAGCCACAACATACGTGTTGTAGATTTGCCCATCACCGGCTCTTTCAATCAGCCCTGCCCCGACAATCAAATCAAACTTTGCGGCAAGCTCGACAAGCGACTTGGTCGACGATCCATCCGGTACGGGCTCTGCCAATGTGTCCACTTCATCCCGATCGAGATTCCGCACATGCCAATAGCCGGTCAAGCACATCTCAGGAAAGCAAATCACCTGCACGCTTTGCTCGGCAGCTTGCTGGCAGAAACGTTCGACCTGGGACAAGTTATAACGCTTGTCGCCAGGACGATGTTGAAACTGAACCGTCGCGGAACGAATCATGAGGAGCTCTCTTCTTCAGGCGGGCGGGAGGTCTTAGCCACAGAGGGAGAAAGGCAATTATCGGATATATCCTAGACCAACAACGTGTGCCCCGGGTGAGCGGGTCGCCCGGACAGGATGCTTAGGGCACACAAAGTTCTCAATTCATCAATCTCGTCCCTCGGTATTTCTGTGGCTTCCGATCTTCTCCTCTTTTGTAGGTCAAAGCACTACGGTTGTGCCGGCTGGCCTGGTTGGATCTTGAGGAGATGCTGGGTGAGCTTTTCTTCCGCATCGGGAATCTTGGTGCGAATCTGAAGCGGGATCGGATCGACGATCTTTCGCTCGCGTCTCGCCACCAGATAATCGCGGACGATCGTCGTACGTTGGTTTTGCATCAGGAAGTGAATCCACAGCCACGACTCAGCGTAATCGGTTCCGCTCATCTGCTCGGGACGTGAGATCGTTGCCAGGCGTTCCAGATTGGGCTGCCATTTATAGTTTTTCAGGCCGTCGTTCAACCACGGAAGATGTTCGCGATTCATTCGGCCCCGCACGCCGACAACCTCGTAATACTCGGCCAGTCCTTCATCCAGCCAAAGCGGAAGCGTACCGACCGAAGAGTTCAAGTAAGCGTGCGTCAGCTCGTGACGAAGGTCGGAAAGGATGCTATCCGACCAAATCGCATAGACGTAATACTGCCCCCCTTCCACAACAAACAACGCCCGCCGTCCGTTAAGTTGGGGAAAGTGTCTGCGTGTGAACTGAGCGAACGCGGTGGGATCGCGAAAGATCCGTACGTTGATATTCTGGTTCGAGAAAGGAATCCCCAGATCATCCCGGAGTTCCATCTTCAAGTTGCGGATTTCCTGCAGCACCTGACTATCGTCTTGCAGATCAAAATCCGATTCGATGTTCAATGGAACGTCGTCGACAAACGTGGTCGGCATCGGAGCCAACTGGTTACTCCACATCGTGCAGCCAAGCGCGGACATGCAAACCAGCCCCAACAGGAGCGTTACGCAAGCGGTAGGCGATTTGTGGAGAAAGGCCATCCGTGGTCCTTTGCAGCGGCAGGTGGGATCAGCCGACGGTTTGGGCGGAAATCAGTTGGTCGAGTTCATCCTTGAGACGAACCAGCACTTCGTCGTAGTCGAAGGCGCCCAGTGGTTCGCCTCCTCGTTTCAAGTTCACGAAGTTCGGGCCACACCACAAACCGAGATCGGCGTCGTCGGTCTCGCCGGGGCCGTTCACGCGGCAGCCCATGACGGCGATTGTAATCTTGTGGTCCTTGGCGTACTCCGTCAGCTCTTTCACTTTCGCGGCCAGGTCAACGAACGCTTCGTTCTCGACGCGCGAGCAGCTCGGGCAGCTGATGATGTTCAGCGTTTGCAAACCGTAATCGAGAACCGTTCGCAGGCGGCCTGCTTTGATGTCGGCCAAAATCTTGCGACCGGCTTCGATTTCCTCCCCCTTACGCGAGTTAGGAACCGTGAGCGAGACTCGCAGCGTATCGCCAATGCCGTTACCGATCAGCTGTTCAAAGGCGATTCGCGTTTTGATCACGCCATCGGGCGGCATGCCGGCTTCGGTCACCCCTAAGTGCAGCGGAACATCGGACCGCTTCTCAGCAAAGCGACGATTCACTTCGATCACCTTTTGCGGATCGCTGTCCTTCAACGAAACACAGTAGCGATCGAAACCGAGGCTATCGACCAGGTCGCAGTGCTCCCAGGCACTTTCCAGCATTGGCGTGATCGAATCTTCTTTGTCGTACTGGGCCAACTTGGCGGGATCGACACTGCCACAGTTCACACCAATTCGCACGGCGCAGTCGTTGTCCTTGGCCACGCCGATGATGTATTCGACCTTCTCTTGCCACGGCTTCTCGCGTTCGTGGTGATAAAGGTGCCCCGGGTTATAGCGAATCTTGTCGACGTGCGGCGCGACTAGTTCAGCTAAGCGGTAGTTTTCCTGCAAGTCGACCGAGAGATTACCGCTGGTTTGCTTGCGGATTTCGGCCAAAGCCTCCGCATCTTTCTTGCTATCGACCGCAATGCGAATGACATCTGCGCCGGCTTTTTCCAAGTCGGTAACCTGGGCGACGGTGGCGTCGATGTCCTGGGTCTTGGTGGCCGTCATGCTTTGAACGGCGATTTCGTGGCCGGAACCAATAGTCACGCTGCCGATTTTGACGCTGCGTGTCGGATTGCGAACGATTTCCAACGTTGTAAACTCCCGCGGTGGATAGACTTTTGCTCTATTGTCACCAACCGCGGGATATTTGACAACATCACGATTCGAAGCTTTATTCCCTCTTCATTGATTCCGAGCGATAAGAAGTTCGCCCCAGACGTTACTTACCAGGCCAGGAGGAGACGTTCTTAACCACGGATACCACCGATTCGAAACCGACCAACCACGTTTGCCACTGGCATATAGATCCGTAGGCTGGAATGCGCTAACGCTCATTCCAGCCTACATTTCTTGGTTTCCTAACGTGGTCTCTGAGAACGGAAGGCTCTATTTTTCCCGAACGACCTTCGTCAAAGCTTCGACAAAGAAGTATTCGCCAAACATCACCGATTCGTCGACGCCCAGGTCTTTTTCGGTATGGTAGACCCCATGTTTCAGGATGCCTTCCCAGCCTTCGTCGTTGATGGCCAGGTATTCTGGGGTAACCAGGGAATCGAGTGTTGCCAGAGCCGTTTCGCGGTACTTCTTGGCCTTTTCGGGATCGGAAACCTGCTTCGACAAGTCGAGCAAGCCCGAGGCGGCGATCGCACCCGCCGAGGTTTCTTTTTGAGCTCCCCACGGGGCTGGTTGGCTTAAATCGGCGTCGAAGTCCCAGAACGGCACCTTGTCTTCCGGCAAGTTCGCGACCCAGTAGTCGGCATTTCGCTCGGCAACGGCTAGGAACTCAGGGTTATTGGTCAGGGCGAATACCTTGCTGTAACCATAGAGCGACCACGATAACCCGCGGGCCCAGCTACTATCGCCTCGCAGGCCCTGATGGGTGGTTTGCTTAAGAAACTCGCCCGTTTCCAAGTCAAACATCCCTTCGTGAGCGGTCGAACCGTTCTCGCGGACAATCTTGTCACGCGTTGTCCGGCAGTGCGCTTCCGCCTTTCGCATCAGCTCGGCGTCGCCTGTTTCGTTGGCAGCATAAAAGATGATCGGAACATTCATCATGATGTCGATGAACAGCGAGTCATCCGAGACAAAGCTGCGTAGGTACTGTCCCTTTTCCTTGAATCGCATGGCCAGCGTCCGTCCGGCCTGGATCAGCACGTCGTTCAAGTGCTTGTCGCCCGTCAACTGGTACCAGGGCAAGTAGGTGCTTAAGAAGATGAACCCCAAGTCGTGCACGTCGCGGTCATGCTGGCGGTGCTCGAGCAGTTTCGAGTAATGCTCCGCCTTGGCTCGCCAGTCGGCGTCACCGGTCCGCAGATGAAACTGCCACATCATTCCAGCGAAAAAGCCGGCGCACCAGTCGGTCCATAACTCTTTGTCATGACGCCACTTACCACCCTCGGTATAGATAGGGAAGTAATCGGGATGCGCCTGCACGATGTGGGCGACCTGCTTTTCGGCGAACTCAAGGGCGTGGGTATACGAGTCGATGCGTGCGTCAGACATGGTGGCGAAAAACGGTTACGGGGAAAGATGATAGGTCCACTGGATGCGTTGGCCAGGAAGCGACAGAATAGCCTCGTCCTCCGAGCAACGGACGTATCGTACCATAGCGCCCTTGCCCGAAAAGCCATTTTGATTTGGAAGCGAGAAAATTTCGATGTATGACCCGGTCCTTCATATCGTCTTACTGGAACCGGAGATCCCGCCAAACACTGGCAACATCGGCCGAACCTGCGTCGCAACCGGAATCAAACTGTGGCTGGTCGAACCGCTCGGGTTTCAAGTCGACGATACCGCTTTGAAGCGGGCCGGGATGGACTATTGGCAGCATTTGAACTGGGAAGTTGTCCCCGATTGGGATACGCTCACTAAGTCACTTAAAGGGAATCGCTGGTGGTACTTAACGAAGACCGCCAAGACCACCTACACCGACATCGCGTTCGAGAAAGACGACGTCCTGGTTTTCGGTCGCGAGTCCGCTGGCCTGCCGCGCGAGCTGGTGGAAGCGAACGAAAAAACAGCCATCTCGGTACCCATGCGAACCGACGTCCGCAGCTTGAACCTGGCCTCAACCGCATCCGTGGTCGCCTACGAAGCGGTCCGCCAGTTGACCGTCCGCGGCGAATATTCTTTACCCATCGGCGAATCCCCAATCGGGTGAAATGTGCCCGATATGCAATTTCTGTGCTCGTTTCGCATCGCCTGAAGAGGACGAACCACAGATTTCGCCGTTTTTCGAAATCTTCTAATCCGTACCCATCGGTTTCATCCGTGGTTACTCCCTCCCAGCTTCCCACCACGATTGCTATTCCCTGATAGCAGCAAATCTTTCACAATACGCCGCGAAACCTTCGACCCAATTTGGCCACGCATCGCAGGGAGGCGGAATGAGGCCCAAGCTAGTTGCCGACTATTTAGTTTATCTGGCGGTCCGCCTGTTCATTTGCGTGGTCCAAGCGATTCCTCTGTCGGTATGCGATCAGATCTCGAAGTTCCTGGCCTGGCTGGCCAACGACGTCTTCAAAATACGTGGCAAGCTGCTTCAATCGAACCTGCAGCACGCCTTCCCCGAGCTTTCGGCCGAAGAACGTAAGAAGCTGGCCCGCCGCTCGTGGCACCACCTTTGCTTGATGATCTGCGAAATCGCCCATGCTCCGCGGAAGCTGCATACCACCAACTGGCACAAATCGATCCAGATGCATCAGATCGAAATTCAAATCAAGGAAGCCCTCGGTCGCCGGCCGGTCGTCGTGTTGCTGGGGCACTTTGGCAACTTCGAGCTGATGGGTTACTGCACCGGGCTGTTAGGCTTCCCAACCTACACGGTCGCTCGCCCGCTCGACAATCCGTTCCTGCACGATTACCTGGAAGAGTTCCGCAGCGCGACCGGCCAGATCATTCTGCCGAAGCAAGGCAGCGCCCCGTACATTGAAGAAGTGCTGAAACAAAACGGCACCCTGGCCCTGTTGTGCGACCAGAACGCCGGCCCAAAAGGTTGCTGGGTCGAATTCCTCAACCGCCCGGCTTCGTACCACAAGGCGATCAGTGTTTTCTCGATGACCAGCGGCGCCCCGGTCGTGTTCCTTTACATGCGACGCATTGGCGGCCCGATGCAATTTGAAATGGGAGTCGAAGGCATTTACGACCCAGCTCTCTGCGACGAGCCTAAGGGTGTAAAGGAAGTCACCCAGTGGTACAACGACATGCTCGAACGCGTCGTCCGCCGCGACCCGGAACAATATTGGTGGGTCCACAACCGCTGGAAAGACGAACGCCCCGCGAAAAAGAAAAAGCAAACCGAAACGCCCCCCGCCAAGCTGGCCAGCGCCGCATAAGAATTTCAAGTTACATAATCGTGCATCAATTTGCGTCATCACATGTCCATCAGAGAATTAGAGGAGTTCGGTTGGACAACGTATTCTGGCGTAACAAGTGACGCAGATCTCCATGACTTAGCAAATGATCTTGGAAATCCCATTGCTTTATCGGACGGAACGTACTTAAAACGCCTCGAGATCCGTAAGCCACAGCAGGCAAGGACTGGCACCTTCGGCAAAAAGTTTGGAGAGGGCGCTTATCCTCTTCATACTGACACAGCCCATTGGCCGCGCCCGGCGCGACTGATCGTTCTACGTGCAGCGGGAGATCTACGTAGACCAACGGTGATCCATCCATTTAAACGACTCTTTACGCACGCTGACGATATCGTGAGAGAGAGTCTTGGAAAGTCCGTTTGGTATTCAGGGACGACATCCCGAAGGTTTTGCTGTTCCATCCGGTTCAAATGTGACGGTCATATTGGATGTCGCTATGATCCGATATGCATGAAACCAGCAAATAATTCGGCCGCGATTATTAAGCAGTACTTGGATAGTGCGTCTTCTCTTTCCGAAGCTCAACCGTTTCAATGGAAGAAAGGTACTGCGCTTGTACTTTCAAATTGGCACGTGCTTCATGGGCGTGGTAATCGTCCTGAGGCGGAGCTGAGCAGGCAAATATCAAGAATTTATGTGGAATGACGTATGAGTTGGGAACGCGATCCGTTATGGGCCAAAGCAAAGTTGTTTTTTCAACATGCCTTCGATCAACCTCGCGACACGCCTAATTTTGGATTGTGGTGCGCGCTTGGCCTTGAGCTACTTGCACGCGCTGCAATTGCGTCCGTCAGTCCAACGCTTTTAGCTGAACCAGACCGAGATCAAAAACATCTATTGCACGCTCTAAATCGAGGTTCTGAGCGTGTCCCGCGAAAGTCTATTGGAACGGCGCAAGTTCTAACGTTGTGTCAACAATTATTCGTAGATTTCACACCCGAAGACCAAAAGGCAGCAAATGCGTTAATAAGTAGGCGTAACGACGAGCTACATTCTGGCGCAGCGGCATTTGAGGAATACACAACAAACCAATGGATTTCAGGATTTTACAGATGTTGCCGCGCCTTATGTTTGCCGTTAGATGAGTCCCTCGAATCACTCTTTGGTGCCGATGAAGCCACTGTTGCCATTGAAGTCCTTGACCAAACGAGAAAAGAGGTAATACAGCGGGTGAAGAATGCCATCGCTGCCCACCGAAGTGTTTATGAAGGCTATTCAACGGACGAGAAAATGCAGGCAGCTAAGGCATCGGACGAGCTCGCTAAGAAACTAGCATATCAACGTCATCATCGCGTCGTTTGTCCTGCTTGTGAAAACAGTGCAACTGTTCAAGGTACTACTTTCGGTCGAGAAAGTGTAACACAGAATGAGGGAAAGATAGTTGTAAAACAGGCCGTCGTACCGAATGCATTCACTTGTTCTGTCTGCAGGCTGAAATTAAACGGGTATGCAGAGTTGAAGGCCGCTGATTTGGGTGATCAATACACCAGGACAACAACATATGAACCGGACGTATACTACAATTTAATCGACCCTGCTAATACTGATGCGATTAACGAGTTAGTTGCAGACGCACTTTCTAACAACCCAGACATGATAGATGACTATTTATTCATGGATGAGTACGACAATGAATGAATTCAAGTGCTAGGTCTTGCCTGAAGTATTGTGCAAATCAGCTCAATCAACATTCGCAG
This sequence comes from Blastopirellula marina, assembly GCF_002967765.1. Lineage (NCBI taxonomy): Bacteria > Pseudomonadati > Planctomycetota > Planctomycetia > Pirellulales > Pirellulaceae > Blastopirellula > Blastopirellula marina. The sequence continues at coordinate 619,045 of NZ_PUHY01000005.1, forward strand.
TTTGGCAACGTCTCACGACGCAAGCTGCCGTGCAAACGCGAGTCCCGCGAAACGTTCCTGTCTACCGCATTCGCAAACTCCTGTGCGTCAAGACGTACCCTATACGACGAAGGCAACGGGATATTGGGAATCGATCGTAATATCGCTGTCTGCTTGATTCCTCTTTCGGCGTTACTGGCCACCGGGTGTTTCCCTAGCTATCCCCCAGGATCCAGCAAATACACCAACAACCTGCTGGTCGACAACGGCATCGTCTACGAGCATGCCGTGTTAACCCAAGTTGCCGCATTGTGTAGTCATGATGTTGCCTATTAGCAGCGGACCAGTGTTTGCTGACTTGGTTTGAATCGGCAGTGGATCGCAGCACCCGCCCCCCCGGTAGATCAACCCAACAAGAAAGTTTCGCGCGGCTTAACCTTCCAGCCTGCAGCAACTTAACGCCACCCCGCCGAAAAAAATCGCTGCGCGGCGTTTAACATTGAAACATTTAGTTGGTAAATCTATTCCCGCCGCAAACGCAACCTGGTCAGGCTTCTGGATCCACCTGACCGATTGTCGGTCGCAGTTGCGGCATGGGGGAAGTCGTTCTGTTCGACTTTCGTGGCGTCTCTGCGCGCCTTGCTTTTGGTTTCTTCACGAGAGGTTTGGATCATGGATCAAGTCACGATCACTGCCGAACATTGGCAAGCAGCACTCGAAGTTCCTAAGGAGGTCGCCCTCGATGCGGCGGCCCCGCTTAACGTGCGCCTGCAGGCAGCCAAGATGGTGCAAGACATGGTGAAGGTGATTCTCAAGCAGACGCTCGACCGCGAGAAGTTGACTCAGAAGAATGCAGCGAGTGCGTCCAAAACGTCACGTCCGCCGATCACCAGCGACGTCGGTTCCAGCGTGCAAGCCGATCTGCGGCCCACCACGAAACGACCGGCGTCTCCCCTTCCCTCCCAAACGCCTGCTGCCGAAAAGCTCGTCCGCGATGTGGACGCGGTCACGCCGCCGATACCAGATCGGGTCGAACACGCCACCGTCCCATTGGACGAAAAGAGCTTCGCGCCAAGCCAATCAACGTGTCGATCGCATCAAGGCGCCGATGCAGCGGAGGAACGGCAGCGCTACATCGGCCGGGTTGGGCCTCGCAAGCTGCCAGGAAAAGCCAAGAAATCCGCAAGATGACGGGGAAGATGCCAGCCAATTTCCCAGGATTCGGTCCGGAAGGCCGCGGCAAAGCGCACCTGCGTGTTAAGTTTTCGCGCGGCGCATTGCCAGATTCGGCGTGACCGTTTTACGATGCGACATTCGAGTATTGGTCGTGCTTTCGGGTGAGTCGTTTCGATGAACAAAATGTTCCGTGGGTTGGTCGCGTGGTTGGTTCTGGCAAGCATGCCGATGAGCTGTTTTGCCTGGGGAAGTGGCGGCCATCGTATTGCCGCGATCATGGCCTGGCGCTCGATGAAATGCGAAACGCAAGAGAAGCTCGGCAAGCTGTTACGGCAGCACCCACGCTCCGCGCAAGAGTTCGCCATTCCGGCCGAAGTCACGGCGCTGGGCGAAGCGGCTGAGAATGAATGGCTGTTCGCCCAAGCCACGATTTGGCCTGATCTGATTCGTGGCAATCGGCAATTCGATCGGCCGACGTGGCATTACATCGATCTCCCGCTTTATCTGACCGAGGGCGATCGGGCCGTGATGCATGGTCAGCTGACGGTAAATATGTCGCCAACGTTGCCGGAAGTTATCGACAACGCGGAATTGAACGCGGTTCAGGCCATTAAGCTGGCCGCGCAAAATCTGCGCAGCCAACGGAGTGCTGCGGACAAGGCGATTGATATTTGTTGGCTGAATCATCTGACCACCGACCTGGCGCAACCGAATCACACGACCGCTCTGTACAGCCGACTCACTTTTCCCGATCCCGCTGGTGACAAGGGTGGCAACGCGATTCCGGTTCAGCCAGAGAAGAACTTGCACGCCTATTGGGACGGGCTGTTGGGGTGGGAGATCTCGTTCGCCGAGGCTCGTGAACGTGCTTCGGCGCTGCTTGCAGAAATGAAGCCGCACCAAGCGGCCGATGCGGCGGAACTCGATCCGATGCAGTGGGTCGAACAAGGGCACGAACTGGCGAAGGCGAAGGTCTATTCGCCGCAGATCCTTCAAGCTGCTTACGAAAAGGAAGTGGGCAACACGAGACGAATCGAAACGATCGTCCTCAGCGACGAGTATCAGGCAGAGAGCAAGAAGCTGGCCGAGCGTCAAATTGCTCGCGGTGCGTTTCGTTTGGCCGCGATGATGGATCAACTGCTGGCTGATCCGCCAGCGGACTGCCCGACTATCGAAACGGAAACGACGGTGACCAGCAGCCGTTGAGCACCGGCCGCTTCATCGTGCAGGCAGATATCGCTTTCCGCTCGCGCGGAAAACTGGTATACCACGGCGGATCGTTATTTCGGAATGCCACTGCCGGTGAGATGTCCACTCATGGAAACCTCTATCTTGCGATGGATCGCTGCTTCTATTGGGGCGATGTCGTTCGTCCTGTGGTGCAACGCTTGCCCGGCGGATGAAGCAAAAGCGAATGCCGAGGGGCATCGTCAGCTGGGATGCTACTTCGAGACCCATGCAAACGGCCTGCGGGTGACAGAGTTTGAGCTCGCGCACGACGAGGATCGAACAACCGGGCTGATTAACTATCGGATCGCGTTTCGTTACGTTTCCCCAACTGGGCAAGTTCCGGCTAAGCCGTTGCCTGTGGAAATCTACTGGGTTCCTTACGAAACGAAAGAAAAGCCAGGCATCGTAGCATGTCGTCGAACGACGATCCACTTCGACCAAGCGCGGCCTGATACCGATGCTGAACTGGTTGGCGGAATTCAGCGGCCGCAAAGTGGTTGGGTGACATGGATCGTCGTGGCTCGTAGCTCGCCTGACGATCACGCGCGACTTCTGGCCCATCAAACGAGTTATGTTCCGCCTCGTGATGACAACGTGCGAGAGCCGAAAGGCCCCGCTTGGTTTCAGCCCCCTCGCTATTTGGCCCGCGATAAGGTGGGCACTTATGTCGACGCGGTGAAGCTATTCGGGACGGCGGCTTCGACCGAAAGGCCAACCGACACGGTCTACTTACACGTCGAATACGGATACGCGACCAATGCGAAGCCGCAGGATGGCGCGTACGTGACCAGCAAGTATGACCTGTTTCTGATTCCCTACGACACCTCCCTTCAGCCGCACCGCGCGGATTGGTCTGGTGCCGAACTCGTTTCGAGCTTTCGTAACGGTCGATCGCTCCCCTCCAGCACGCAGATGGGGCACGATCTCGCCGACATGCAATACGGCGGCTGGGCCACGGTTGTGATCCTTGGGCGAGATCCTATCCACAAGTCGCCTCGTCTCTTGCTGCACGAGACGCGCTACGTTCCGCTTCTATCGCCAGAAGAAGTCAAAGAGCTTTACGAAGGGGAGCACCAGCGGTGAGCATCTTGCGAATGTTTTTGTTGATGGCGGTCTTGGGGACATCAACTGGTTGTTTCTTACCCGTGGTGTTGATGCCGGACATGGTTGCCAAGCACTTTGTGACGTATGCCGACGTATCACCGAAACAAGACACGGAAATGGCGCTGATCAATGCGCATCATCGGATTCTCCGTTATTGGGAGCAGCATGGTACTTTGCCGCAGCGCATCGATGATTTGCCCCTTGTCGAGAATCGCTCGAACTCCCTTCTCGACGGCTGGGGGCGATCCCTGTTGTTGGAATCAGACGGCGTCCGTTATGTCACCATTTCAAGTCTCGGCAAAGATGGCGTCGACGGCGGCGAAGGTGACAATGCCACGATTTCGCGAACCTTTGATACTAGGGCGGCGATAAGCGGCGAGTATTGCGCGCCGCTTGAGTGGCAGCGAGTACGTGAGTAGGAGTGCGAAGTTGGTCACTTTTCCATCTAGCGAGAATTTGCAGACTGGTTGGCCTTGTTCGTGCGATCGGTGTCACGGAAGATGCCCAAACAATGTGTAGCTCATTTCTTTCTATTTGGGGTGATATCAGTGATTGTGGATGATATCATGGGACTCACAATTATTGATATCTGCACCCGTAATCCAACCTGAAAATCGACCGATTGGCCACGAATCCGGGGCTTTCGTTGGTCGCCCCTACTTGATTGCTGACGCAGACTTCAATCGTAATCTTGTCTGAAGAATTCGATGTGCTCTTGGGAAGAGATGATGCAGCGAAAGATCGAGTTGCTGGCCTTCTTGTCCTTGTTTTTGTTGGCGCCAGCGGTAGTCGCTCAAGAAGATGCGGTTACCGTCTTTCAACAGGTGAGTCCTAGCGTTGTCCGGCTTCACAACGCTGCCTCCACCGGGACAGGCGTTGTCTTGACGAAGCAAGGGATCATTCTGACCAATGCCCACGTGGTCAGTAATCCGCTTCCGTTTGAGTGCACCGCCGAGGTGATGAAGGATGGCAAACGCCAGACGGTCATCTTCAAAAAGGTGAAGGTCACCAAGGTTCACAAAGAACTTGATCTTGCGCTGGTGCAAATCGATCCGGCCGAACACAACGCGATCCTCGGACCTTGTCGCTTGTCGAGACAGAAGGCGGTGACCGGGCAGCGACTTTACGCAATCGGCAACCCAGCCACTGAAAGCAACATCACGCTTAACAAGACGATCACCGAAGGACTCCTTAGTGGTGTCGATCGCGACATCGAAGGGGCCAAGTACTATCAGATCAGTGCTGCCATCAACCCAGGCAATTCTGGCGGTCCGCTGAGTGATCGCACCGGCGCGGTGGTCGGGATCGTAACGCTTAAGCTTTCCGATGTCGACAACGTCGGTTTTGCAATTCCCTTGTTCGACATCCAAATGGCTGACTTCGAGCCGTACACGCGCAAAACGATCGATGCCGATCGCGCAGTCGCTTTGCTGAAGAAGGCGGAGAAGTTAATGGAGCAGGTTCGCTTGCAATCGAACAAGGAGAACCGCGGCGAAGCGGAGCAATCGCTTGAGATGCTCCTATTGCGGGCAATCCTGTTTCAAAATTGCGAAGAAGCCGCGCTGTACGATCCCAACAACGAAGAAGTGTTCAATCAGCTGGGACTACTCTGCTTTCTGGGGCAGTCATTTCCAGCCGCCCAGGCGTACATGCTGGAATCGATTCGTCTGCAACCGTTCGGCCAGTCGCGTCCTTACGAGATTTTGTATAAGTCAATGATCAAGCAGGACCGCGAAGAAAACAGCGTAGTCGTGCGAATGGAAACACTGGCCAAGTTCTCCAATGCGGCGATTTTTTGGGACGAGCTAGGCATCTTCCTGATCGTTAAGGGATATGCGAAGGAAGGCGTTTACTGTTTCCTGCATGGCGCCGTGGTTGCTAAGCAACGCGGCGATCGAGCCTCGGAGCAGCGGCTATTGGGGCACTTGAAGCAGTATGCCACGCTGCTGAGTCAGTCCGAGCGTGAGTCGTTGATCATGCCTGACAGCGAAGTATGGGGGAATGTCCATAAGATCATGCAGTGCAACACCAAGGCACTTCAGGCGGGAGAAGGTGCTGTGACGGCAGAGTTTGCCAGTCTGATGGAAGACGAAATTGGCGCTAAGCTCAAACCTTCAACCCAGCGAGTCCGGTTCTTCTCGTTGTTGCCTCCGGCCGAAGAGCAACTGGCCGATGCCCGTATCGCTCTACTCAAAGGAAGCTTTGATACCGCCATCGAATTGGCAGAGAAAGCGACGCAGCTATCGAACGAAAAGAAGATTGCTCGTGGGGCCCTTTTGGTGCGAGCAGGATCGTTGCAATCGCAGGGCTTCAAGGTCGCTGTCCAACCTGGGAAACGCGTTGCCGCCAATGTGTACTTTCATGGCGCCGCCAAGGCCTACCGCGAACTCCGTGACCAGTACGGTCCCCTTTCCAATAAGGAGCGAGATGCCATCTCGCTGGCGATCTACAACGAAGCATGTGCTTACGGTGTGGAAAACAACTCGACCAAGGCGTTGGAATCGCTACGCGAGGCGTTCCAGTCTGGCTACCGCGATGTCCAAGCCGCGGCAAACGATACCGACTTCGCTTCGCTAAAAGATATGGCAGAATTCCAATCGCTGATTCGCGAATTCCAGCGTTAGACGGCCAAAGGCAGCAGTTCACCGGCAATCTTTTTCTGCCGGTCGCTTGCTTAAGCGGGCAGTCATGGCGGCACGACGGTGCTTGGTGCGATCGAATGTTCGCGCGGTTTACGCAAATAGTTGCTACCGCATGCTTTTGCGATTAACCATATCCAAGCGGCGAGGTTGTCGTTCGTGTGCCGAACGAATCTTCCCGAGAATTGCCTGTAGATCAGCCACAAAACAGCGAAGATAGCAGTGCAACAGCACGACGGTTTGCGTAGACTGGCCCTACGGAAGACCGCACCCGCCAGCTCGTGGTGGCGTGATCCACTCCCGAGTGAGCATGCGATGTTGTTGATTCCAATTTCAATTGCTAGTCTCGGGCGATTCTTCCGATAAGAAAAGAAGCAAGTTGCCGTTGCTGCGGTTGCTTGCTGGGTAAGTGACCTCTCGATTCGTTTCCGATCGGCGGGATTTACCCGTGGTTGGCGTCGCAACGTGCGGCGACCAGCCGCAAGGCAGCTTCGCATGGAATAGACGTCGCGTTTCAAAACACTCGCAGGGAGGTAAGTGATGGAGGCAGAAGGTCAATACAAAATTGACTTGGAAATCTGTCCCATGCCGATTTTGTTGGTGGCTAGAAGCGGCAAGATCGTGCGAACCAACAAACGCCTGGAGTCGCTTTTCGGATATCAGCATGGGGCGCTTCTCGGCAAATCGGTCGACCTCTTAGTGCCCGAGGAGTTTCGCCCGGCACATCCCGACTTACGCGATGCTTACTTTGAAGTTCCCACCAATCGCCGTATGGGCACCGGCCGCGATCTCTACGGCGTTCGCCAAGACGGTGAGATGATTCCGGTCGAGATCGGGCTCGATCCACTCGAGTTCGACGGCGAGATGATGGTGATGGTATCCATCTTGGATATCAGCGAACGGAAGAAGAACGAGGCGATGATCCTCCGTGCTTTGAACGCCGCTTCGAGCGCGATGATTCAGGTCAGTGAGCATGGAATTATCGAACTAGTTAACGAGTCGGCCACCAGCTTGTTCGGTTACGAAATCGATGAAATGCTGGGCGAGCCGATCGAGATTTTGGTTCCGGAGCGTTATCGTCGCAAGCACACCGTTTATCGGACCAGCTATCAGGCAACCCGCGATGCGCGGCGGATGGGCGATGGCCGCGAACTGTTTGGGGTCCGTAAGGACGGATCTGAGTTCCCGGTGGAAATCGGACTGACTCCTATCCACGAAGCGGATGGCAAGTCAACCATGTGCACTATTATCGACGTCACCGATCGGAAGGCCAAAGAACGGTTCATCGCCGCGAAGAACCAACAACTGGAAAGTCTCAATCAAGACCTGGTTCAATTTGCTTACAGTGCATCGCACGATCTGAAAGCGCCGTTGGCTTCGATTGCCGGTCTATTAAGTTACGCCGAGGCGGATCTGGCGGCAGGCGACGTGGAAGAGGTGCAAAGCAACTTAACTCGATCGCGCGAGCTTGCCGATCGCTTGGCCAAACGAATTGAAGACATGCTGCAGTTGGCTCGCAGCGACATGGTGATGGACGATTGGGTCGAGATCGATATCGATCAACGTATTCGAACCGCATGGGCGGCACTGTCGACCGACAACAGCAAACTAACCACGAAGTACCGACACGCCGATCGCTTTTGGAGCATCCCAGTTCGCTTGGATGCGATCATCGAAAACTTGATGTCCAACGCCGTGAAGTATCGTGATAAGTCGCGTAAAGAGTGCGTAGTCAGTGTCGAAACCTGGAACGAGCAAGAGCACTTCATTTTGTCGATCGCCGACAATGGCATTGGCATTCCGGCGGAACATCGAGATCGCATCTTCAAATTGTTTCAACGCGTCTCCGATACCGATCATCCCGGTAGCGGTCTTGGTCTGGCCATCACCAAGAAGAACGTCACCCAACTTGGCGGTACGATCGCGGTGGATTGTGACAATGGGATGACCACCTTTCGAGTCACGCTTCCTCAGGGGCACCTTCAGATTTAGTTGAGGAAAAGGTTCTATGAAGATTTCAATTGTGGTTGTCGACGACGACGAAGCCGATCGCTATTTGGTTAAGCGAGCGATCCGTAATCTCGACTTTGAGGTCAATTTCATCGAGTATTCGTCTGGCGACAGCTTCATCGAGGGAATCGAGCAAGAGGAGGCTCGCCTCACCACATTCGGAATAACGCCTCCGCCGATCCTCGTTTTGTTGGACATCAACATGCCGCGGATGAACGGATTCCAGGTGCTTCGCCGTCTAAGCAGTACCTTCGGTGATGGCAGCAACGTGATGGTCGTGACGATGTATACCTCGTCCAATCACGCGGAAGATCGGGCCGATGCCAAGGAATTCGACTTGGTAAAAGACTACCTCGTTAAGCCAATCACCACGCAAACACTGAGCGAATTGGTGGAACGATACTGCGTAGGGGCATAGTCGAATCGCTTGACCGGTTAGGGTGAATCGGCTCTGATCGGTGGTGGTCAGGGGATGGGGCAAGACGGTAGGCTAACGGCATCTCGCGAATAGCCTGCCTACCTCTTTGAAGAGTGCCCCTGCGATGTCTTTGAATCGATTCAATTGTCGTCTGCTTCTCCTGGCAATTCTCGTTGCAGGGCCATTCACTGTGGACGTGATTGCCGCCGATCACTCCTTTCTTGACAATGGAGTGACTGCCCATCGTGGCAACTCGAGCGAGCAACCGGAGAACACAATCGCCGCGATGCGAAGCGGAATCGCCGTGGGCGCTGATTGGATCGAGCTCGATATCTTTCGATCCGCAGACGGAGAGATTGTCGTCATTCACGATGCGACGACGAACCGAGTCGCTGGCAAGAATCGAACCGTCGAGACCTCAACCTACGAAACGCTCCAAAAGCTTGATGTTGCCACGCAATTTCGGCAGCAACAAGGGCAAACGCTTGAAACTTGTCCGCCACGGAAAATCCCCTTGCTGCGTGATGTGTTGAAGCTGGTCATGTCACAGCAGAAGACACGCGTGTCGATACAACCAAAGTCGGACTGTGTGGCCGATGCGATGGCAATTATTCGCGAAATGAACGCCGAGAAGTGGGTTGGTTTCAACGATGGTGCCCTCTCGAAGATGGCCGAGGTCAAACAGTTGGACCCAACGATTCCGGTATTCTGGGATCGGCCAGCCAATTCAAACGTAATGGAAGATATTCAAACTGCTAAACAGCACCGCTTCGAGACGCTTGTTCTCAACGAGCAAGGGGTAACGGCCGAGAAGATTCAGCTGATCCAAGCCGCCGGTCTGAAGGTCGGAGCCTGGACGGTAAACGATCGGAAGCAGATGGAGCAATTCTTAGCGATGGGGATCGATCGCATTTATACCGATCATCCGCGATTGCTGCTTAAGCTGATTGAGGCCAAGTGATCTGCGCGAAGATGCTCCGCAGTTGCTCGCCGCGTTTCTGGTTGATGCTCTCAACAAATGCGATCCGTCCTCGTAAATGAAGCCGAAAGTTCGCGTGATCCGCGCGATTCTGGGACTCGGGTCCATGTCGAACGCAATTGGTGAGCGTCGCTTTCAAGCGATCGAAGTCTTTACGCGGAACGTTGGCCTGCTGGTTAACGACAAGCCCAGCAATCTTTTGACGAACGCTCTGACGCATGACGCGGGTTTTGCGATGATGAACCTGGTAGCCTTCTTCCAGCACGATGGCCGTGGCATGCACGACAAACCGCTGCGCCGCGCGACGAAACACGGCATCGCCTGAGAATGCCAGGTCGTCCGCGTAACGGGTATAGGTTGCCCCGGCCGCGAGCGCCAGACCTGACAACCGGTAGTCCAAGCGATACGCACAAAGGTTCGCCAGCGCCGGAGACGTGGGAGCTCCTTGCGGAAGGTGCGGCCGCGCATAACGGCGAATTTGTTCCTGCGTCAGGTTGTTTCGGGGGGATGCTCCGATCTCTCGCCAAACGGTTTCGGGGGCGCTCGTCGTGCAGAGACCCGTCAGGAGATGAGCGACCGGTTCGGGATAACCGAGGTAGAGAAACAACGCGTGGATCTGAGCGGCTCGGATCGAAGGAAAAAAGTCACGCAGGTCGAGCTTTACCACCACGGCTTGTCCTTGGTGCGGCTTCGCAAAGGTTGTGATCGATCGGCCGCGGCGGAAACCATGGCATGTTGCATGGGGTGGTACGTGGTTGAGGATCTCCGTCAGTATTTTCTGCTGCATGCGCTTCAGCCGCGCCTTAGGAGCTTCAAGCAAGCGAACGTTTCCGTCCACTTTCTTTAGGACACGGTAACGATAATGCTGCAGCTTCATTTCGGTGGGCACACGCTTGTAGGGCCCTACCCCGGCGAACCAATCGAGTTGTCGCAGCGGCACGTCCAGCCAGTCGGCTAATTCTGCCGGTGTCGTGAGCGGCCGGATTGCCTTCCAACCGCTGGCCACGACTCCCTGGTTCATCACGGGGGACGAACCAATCCGACTGGCCACCGTTAGCTTGCTGCGGCGATAGGCACGATGAAAGCCGTAGTCGAATAAGAGGAACCGTTCGACCGACGCCCGGCGAGGTCGCATGTCCCACGGAAATGCGGCATGAAGACGTTCGGCAAGCGGTTGCATCCAACGCGGCTTCTTGCCAATCACGCCATATCCGCGCTCGACCAAGTCGTCGACTTCGAACGAACCTGCGACGAAAGCAGTCGCCAAAGCGGCAGCAAGGGTCTTCTTCGAGGTTCGCATAAGAAAGAAAGTGGACGGCGGGATTACCAACGAGTCTCGTTCGGCGTGAGGAATCATGCCTAGGCGGGCATCGGGCACTCACGCAGCGGAAAGTCTAACCATTCACGATCCCCTGGGGTAACCCCAGAGAGGCCTAACGAAGCCGAAGCAAAAGCAAGGCCAGCTTGGAAAACCCCACCGCCCGGCTCCGATGATAGACGATGGTCACGCGTTTCGCGAGTGTTTCAATTTGAATTGGCTCGCAAACAATGTCACGACAGACAGAGCTCGCGGGAAGTCCGAGGTTTCCAATGCCCCACATTTGCTCGGCAGGATGCCCGTGGCACACAGATTTCAGGTTGGTGGCACGAGGCACTGCGTCTGGCGGTCTCATCTCGCTAGACGCTTTGATTTCATGAGATTGCCTGACCGTTCGCAAGTTTACTTCATGCCAAACTTCATAATCACGTTCTTGGCAATGCCAATGGCTGTGTCGTTTCCGTTGGGGGCGGATTGTAGATTGGTCCAGATGATCAGTGTGGTGTTCGATTGGGGATCGTGCCCCATGAACGATTGGTAGCCAGGCAGCGAGCCATCGTGACCGAGCATGGGGCCCAGTTTGACGATGCCCAGGCCGTATTGCGGTCCGTTGGGCTCGGCAGGGTTGGTGGGTTTTAGACTGGCCAGACGCTGCTTTTGCATGGCCGGGTCGAGCAGGCCACCACCGACCAGGGCTTCAACGTAGGTCGCCAGCTGTTCGGCGGTCGAGATCGCGCCGCCAGCGGCCCAAGCCCACGAAGGGTTGCTGAAGGTGACATCGTGGGGAAGCAGCTTGCCTGCCAGGGCCTCTTTCAACTCGGCGGGTGGCAGCGAGGGATCTTCGAGAGAGCTAACATTAGTCCCGAACAGGTAGCCGTGCGAGAACGGCGGCGGCAACTTGGTATCGTTAGGTGCCGGCAGCAAAGTACGGCTAAGCTTGAGCGGCTCGAAGATTCGTTTCGCAAACGCTTCTTCCAAGGTCATGCCGGTCTTCTGTTCAATCAATACGCCCAGCATGACAAAGTTGGTATTCGAGTAGTCGTACCCCTGGCCTGGGGCAAACAACGGTTTCTGCTCGATGCCATACTGGATCAGTTCTTGCGGTGTGAAAACGTGTTTCGGCTGCTCGTCTAAGATCTTGTTGACCGACTTCAATTCGCTGTAGGAAGGAATGCCGCTTCGCATTTCCAGTAGGTTCGCAATCGTGATCTCATCGCCGTTGGGGACGTCCTTGAAGTATTGGCTCACCTTGTCGTCAAGCTTCAGCTTCCCTTCCTGAACCAACTGCAGAATGACGGTGCCAGTCATGGTTTTGGTATTCGAGCCGACGCGAAATGCCATATTCGCATCCATTTCCTGACCTGTCTCTAAATCCGCGATACCGAACGCTTTGACCCATTGATGATCCCCTTGGCGGATGAGGACCACGGCGCCAGGAATTGCGTTGTCTTTCAGGTACTTCTCAACTTCGGTAGCAATCGCTTCCTCGTGATCGACCAGTTGTGCGTGGCCGTTGGTCGCGATTCCGCTGAACAGAATGACACAAGCGGCAGTAAAGGTAAGCAGGGTTTTCATAGGCTTGATCGCAGACAAGATTCTGGGCGTGGTAGTTGGTTTCCTTTACTATAGGTTACGGAACGCCAGCGGTTCAGGTCGGGTATCGTTGGGTTAGAACAGTTCTAAGGGACCAAATTCGCATTGCGCTGAAGAGGCATCGTGAAAGTGACACGGAAGTTCTCGTTGCGACTGTTGTTCGGCTTGTGTGCCCTGGTGGCAACGATCGTCGGCTATTGGGATGCCCAAGCGAAGCGACAAATGCGCGTGACCCAGGCAGTCGTCCAGCTGGAGGGTCGCATTACTTATGAGGAATCAGGCTGGCCGGTTCCTCGCTTTTTGATCGACGCATTGGGGCCTGACTATTTCTGCCACATCAAATCAATCACGCTGTACCCTACAGAAGATTCACCTGCTGACCAGCAAGTAAAGGTACTCGAGAAACTTCCGCACTTGCGTCGATTAGCCATTTGGCCAGGTGCGAAAGGGAGAACGACGGCTTTGCCCGATGCCCCCGGCGGGCTCTCGGATAAAGGGCTCGCCTATTTGCTGAAGCACTTCCCTCAGCTGGAACATTTGTCGCTTCTTTCCACCCAGTTCACGGCCGAGGGAGCTCAGCGGTTAGACGACCAACGTTCGATTGCTTCGCTGCAGTACGACAATCATTCTGATTTTGGTAAGCGCTACGGAGGTCGTTAAGCATCTTCTTTGTGTACAATGGAACTACCAGCAGAGTATCACCATGGCTACAGGCAACGCATGGTGCGATGGAGCGAACGTGAGGTGGAGTAAGGCGCGGATGTTTTGGAAGAAACCGAAAGAGCGACCGGAGTGTCGTTGTTACTGTGGAGGGATCGAGCGGTTAGTGAAAGATCGTCGTTCGCCCCTACGCTATTCTGTCGAGCTGGCAAGTTATTACTTACAAGCGGCCAGTCGCAAGTTTTTGGTCACGCATTGTCCCATGTGTGGTTCGATGGTTCGGTTCGCTTGGACACCGCTGGAACTGAGCGAAGAGCAACAGGCGTTGCTCAAACAACTGCAGGACGAAGTGACCACGGCCGAGCAGATCGAGCCAAAGTTCGGTCCACCCAACGCCGTCGGTAATCTCAATCAAGAGATGGGAAGTGGCCGCGGGCTTCCAGAAGGGACAGTCGTTTGCCAGCGAACGTGGACCTACTGTTATGCGGTCCCCTTCGCAACGATTTGCATCAGCGAACTCAACGACGGCAGTTTGAGTTGGATCTACGCTTCGATCTGACGAAGCCAACAGCGTCTGACGCAGCTTACAGCGCATGAAAAAAGATCTCACCACACGAATTGGCGGCGAGATCTTTTGTTGTGATCGGTCTATTACGTTCTCTACGGAGCGCTATCTAGACAGGCGTCACTGTTTAGACAGGCGTCACGTTTTCAGCACGTGGGCCTTTTGGGCCTTGACCTTCATCGTAGGTCACATTTTGACCTTCGTGAAGATTCTCAAAACTGGTTCCCTCAACGTTGGAAGCGTGAAAGAACAGGTCCTTTTGACGACCGGTGTCGATAAAACCGAACCCTTTGTCGGTCAATCGCTTGATGATTCCTTCCGGCATCGATCCATTACCTCAAATCAAAAAATCTAGAGCATGACTCCCGAGAAACACTTTGTTTAACGGTTGTCACTGCGAAGCTATCAGTATACGGGATCCCGGATGATTGCGACATAATAAATAGACGTCTTCTGACGAAGTTCTTGGCTTTTCTTCGTCATATTCCGCTCAAACGAGCCGAAAACGCCCCTAAATCAGCAAATGATCGACTGCGGTGATGGGTGGAGGGATCTCTTGGGCCGGGTGTCCAGATAGCTGCCGGACGTTAATTTCGATCATCCGGGTCAGGTACAGCAGCGGCAAATCGTTGTCGTCGGTGCTAAAAGGCTGTTCGATTTCGTCCCCGACCGCATCAAGCCCCAGAAATGCGTAGGCAACTAAGCAAACAACGATCGGCGTGGCCAATTTGACCGTATCGTGCAGACCGCACGGCAGGGCCAGGCAGTACAAAAACACCGTGCGATGGGTGAGCACGCTGTAAGTGAAAGGAATCGGAGTACTCTTAATTCGCTCGCATCCCCCTTGGATTCCCATCATTTCGGTTAAGCAGCTATGAAGCAGAGGCACATGGTACGCATTCAAAGCTCCCATCCGCCACGCTTCGTTAATACAACGCGAAAGTCGGTCAGCAATGGCGGCCGGAACGTTCGATTGGGCCAGGTAGGCGTCTAGTTCCGGATCGTCTGGCAACCGTTCTCGCATCTCTTCCGTGGCGTCTGTGTCGCGCAGGCGATGTCGCAGGGCGTTGATATAGGCGATGATCAGCAGCACCATCTCGCGGCGGAGACGAATTGCCTCGGCCGAAGTGGCTTGGCCGGTCTCCGGGTTTGCGTCGTCGATCAGGGTGTTGATTTGCATCGTGAACGTACGGCAAACGTTGACCATCCGCCCCCACAGTTTCCGCCCTTCCCAAAACCGGTCGTAGGCGGCGTTGTTACGAAAACCAAGGAAGATGGCCAGGGCCAGACCAACCACCGTGAACGGCATCGGTGACAAGCTGTAGGCATGGTCGGGAAACATATACGCGATGATCGTGACCACCACCGAAAACGCCGTCACGAACATGATCCTCGGCCAAATCCGGTTCCACGAGGTCCCATGCAGGGCGAAGATCATGCCCAGCCAGCTGTCTTTTTCCGTAATGATCATCGCAAGTCAAACCTGGTGCTGAAGTCGAGTGGTCCGTGCCAATGCGCCCCTTTGCCGTAAGGTGAATTGGCTTCCGCCACAAGGTACTCGAAGTCGTTGGGAAAAGGCAACTGAGGTTAGAAGCGAACACCTAGCTCTGGTAGAGTGGAGAGCATACAGGTGACTAAATTGACTGACTTGAGCCAACCTCTCCGTGCTCGGGAGCTACCTCTGTCTTCGTAGTGCTTCCTACTCGATACAACCAATCTTGTACCGTTATGTCTGGCGAAAAACAAAGCAACGCTCATAGTGTGTTAATTCTGGTCGCGTCGACATTTGCCGTAGTCGCAATTGTTGCCGTGCTCGCAATTCTGACCGCGAGAGGTCTTTACAGAATAGAACGCAAAATAGTTGAACAAAGAACGCAAGAGATTCAGGCGTTGGTTTCTTCAGCGCAAAAGCATCCTCACGACTTATCATTCGGCAATTCGATCCTCGCTATTGCTGAAGGGGATAACGACTTTCTCGCCGTTTATGCGACTGCATCGTTGGGAGATTTGGGAGAAGCAGCACGGCCCATTATTCCCCGAATCGCTAGACTGATGAACGCAAGGAATGGCACTGTCCGGCGCGAAGCGGCTCGATCGCTTTCTCGACTCGGTCCAATATCGGAAGATGCGCTGCCACTGTTGGTCGCCAAGATACAAAGTGACTCAGATTACGATGTGACCTACTTTGCGGTTGAAGCGATAGGAGCGATAGGCAAGCCTTCTGCCCTACCCGTTCTACGAACTAAGCTTGCCGATTCCGATGGCAATTTAAGCGAGATCATTCAGGTGGAAATCAATCGTCTTGAAGCTATTGAATCCACGTCGTCACTCGATGATTCTCCAATCCTCAACGATCGAACATGACACAGAAGTGGCAAAAGGGCCCGGTAATACTGTTTGGCACGACAATTGTCGCATGGGTGGGAAGCGTGTTACCGAACTGTTGTATTGAGTTGGGAAAAGGCAACCAAGGTTGCGACCGTTCTGTAGAACTCTGTTAGAATCCGCCCCAGGCAGTCATGCTGATCGGTTGAGGGAATTGCTGGGGTATATCCAAGGGCAGATTGTATGCAGACGGTGTCCGCCTGGTTTCGAACCGGGGTAACGTTGGCGATCATCGCCCTGCCCGCGTTGGTGTTACCGGCGCTGTGGGAAAAGGCCATCTGGTTCTATCGGCTCAGCGAGGACCTTGAGACGAATAACATTCATGCCTCTTGTCGATGGGCTGACTATTGGACGGACTTCGTGGAACTTCGCCTTGTCGTGAGTGGTGTCTTCGTGCTGATGGTCGTGGCCAGCGTTTGGGTGCGGAGGCCGGGTGTTGCTGAAGGAATCTGTTCGCTGGCCATCTTCCTGAGTAGCGGTGCGATTGCCTGTTTCGCATTAGGGTTCGTGATGGCAATTCCCTGTTTTTAACAGTCGGTGTGCCCGCGAGCCGCGAGGGAGAGGATGATGAGGGAGACGGCAGAACAACCGATCACCAACCGCTCAACCCAGCTGGCATTTCTTGGCAGTTTCTCCGCGACAAGTTTTCGGTTCTATGGAATGTTTCTCCTGGCTGGCAGTGCCTTCATCCTGCTACCGTGTGTCGCCGTTAGCCATTCGCCGGACGATCCTTTGATCGCTGACTGGGGAATGATCAGTTCGGCGAATCTTCAGAACTGGTTTGCGCAATGGGTGGCGTTGTTTTGCCATCAAAAGCTGTTTCAGGTTCGCCTTGGGTTAGCCCTGGGTTACTGGATGATGGTTCTGGTGATCGAACCGCTCGACGGGCCGGTCAAAGTCGGCTTCTATGGGCTTTGCTTGAACATTGTGGTGATCATTGGCATGATTGTGGGTTGCTCGTTGTGGGTATGAACCTGAAATCCCTGGCACGCGAAGCGTTATGATCCGAGTCGTCCTCTGCATCGTGTTTTGTTGCATTCATCTTCTCGCCATGGCGATTTCGACTTATGTCGCGTCGACAGAAATCGAAACGATCTTGGTAAGTGGTCCGATCTGTAGCGTGACAGGAATTGTGGCTGGCATTGCTGCATTATTCCTAAGAAGGCCGATCTTGGCGATTGCTTGTTTCGCGGCGCCGATATTGGCGGTCACGTTATTCATCGCTGAGGCTATGTTTCTCAATTTGGGGCCAGGCCGAGCTGCCCAGCCGTTCATGATCATCTTCCTGATTAATCAAATGCTCTCGTTGCCGATCATCCTGCTGCAACTACGACAAGTCATCAACCGTGCTCGCGACGAGCGACAGCAGATATCGCTAAAAACCTTGATGGTAACCACGGCGATCTTCGCAGCTGTTTTCGCGTTGCTGCGACTGTTACAGGGGCGTAGCGACCACAGTCTGATGATGTACTTGGCGTTAATATTATTGGGGCTAACGGTCGGTGCGGAGGCGCTTTTCGTTTACTATGCCGTGAGGTACCGGCGAAGATTATCCACCGCGGCGGAAAACGACGACCTAGCGCCGAATGATAATGGCTCGGCCTTTGACTCGCTGAACTAAGCGGCACGTGATTCTCAGCAATCGAAGTGAACCTCTTCCGGGGAACGAGCGTCTTTTCCCTACGAAAGCTAGTGGGTCGCCAAGGGATGAATTCTAAGTTAATCAGATGCAACTTAAACTCCTCGCCGACATTCCTGATGCGATACCGATCTTAGCTCGCTGGTTCTTCGATCAGTGGGGCCGCGATGTGCCGGGGAATTCGTTCGAAGCGACATGCGAACGTATCGGAGAAAAGCTGAACCGAGATCAAGCGCCGTTGCATCTTGTGGCGGTGGAAGGTGGCCGCCCGCTGGGCACGGCCCAATGGAAGATTCGCGAGATGGCGATCTATCCCGAACGAGAGTTCTGGCTGGGGAACGTCTATGTCGCCCCGGAAGCCCGCGGTCACGGGTTGGCAAGTCGCCTGGCCGAAGAGATCGCTCAGCTCGCTAAATCACATGGCGTAAGCGAACTGAGCCTTCAAACCGAGCGCCTTGATGGCGGACTGTACGCGCGACTCGGTTGGAAGCCAGTCGAGCAGGTACATCACCATGGGCGAGATGTGTTGGTGATGCAGCGTGACCTGATGTAGGTCAATTGCCGCCCCAGCGTTTATTGATGTAGAGATCGTCGTAGCCTGCCTTGCCGTGGTATTTGGCTCCAGCTTGCGAGAGCATGAGCGAAAATTTCTTCTTGTATTCTTTCTTGTCACCTTTGGCGAAATGGCGAGCAGCCATGTTAAACGCCTGCAGCAAGCCGCTTTCGAGCTGTGTTCCTTTGTAATGGAGAAACAAGGCCTGGGCGAAGTGGGCGTCGGCTTCCATCTCTTGCTTGGTCATTCTCCAGTTTTTCATGTCTTGAATCATGTGTGTCGCTTCGTGCACGATGGTGCCCCAGTGCGACGGACGATTGAGCGGCTTGGTGGCGGATGTCAAATTCAATTCGTTGCCGGTCAAGTTGTAGAACGCCTTGGCACCTTCGATATTGCCTTCCCGCAGAAAGATGGGAATCCGTCCACTGCCAATTCGTCGACCGATCTCGGCGTACAACTCCGGATTGTAACCAGGCCAATTCGGATACTTGATGCGTGGGAACTTGAAGTTCTGGAGATAGCCGCCGGTTTGGAGGAAATTGGCGATGCACTTCACCGTATGATCCGGTGCGCGGGTTGCTTCAGTTGTGGTCGACATGATCGGGCCTTCTTCTTGTTCGCATAACAGTTACGGGTAAATTGGTTATCCGTAGATAGATGGCCGGTGTTGCGTTGACCTTTCAGTAGAATTTGAAAAAAAGTGAGAACGAGTCGAATTGGCTGATGCGGTAATCGATCTTGAATACCACGAATCTTTCGACTGCGAATCAATGAGGTACCGAGGCCATGAACGATCATCGTCACGTGCAAGCGATTGCTAAGTCCGTGCTGGAAGATCTGGCCGCGACGATTCAGCCTGCGGATACCGAGCGAACCATCGCTAAGCGATGTGTCGATAGGCTGCATGACGCCGGAATCACGCAGACTTGGTACTACGATTGTCCCGCCTACGTCTTGCTGGGCTCGCGAAGTTGCCTTTCGATTTCAGGCCGCGATTACGTTCCGGCGGACGAAGTTGTCGGTGAAACGAACGTGGTGACCGTTGACCTTAGTCCGCTTTACCAGGAAGCCTGGGGAGATTGTGCCCGGTCGTTCTACGTGGAAGAAGGGAACGCCTCGCTGATGCCGACTCGTGCGGAATTCGTCCGCGGTGACCAGCTGCTACGGAAGTTGCACGTGTTCGCTTGCGAGCGCGTGCACACCGAAATGACGTTCGAGGAACTTCACTCGCTGCTAGCAGAGGCAGTCGTGACGCATCAATTCGAGAGCATCGACTTTCTCGGCAATTTTGGACATAGCATTGAGAAGTGTTTGACCGATCGAAAATACATCGAAGCAGGCAATGCCTCACGGCTCAGCGACGTTCCGTACTTCACGATCGAACCGCATATTCGGGAGTTGGGCGGTAACTGGGGATATAAGTGGGAAGAGATCTACACGTTCGGCACAGATGGTCGAATTCATGCGATATAGTTGATTGGCGGCTCGATCCGCCCTGCCCCAGAACTAGCATCTCGTTAGAATGAGGAACTCTCCCGAATCGACCGTCGCCAGGTAGCTGTATCTTGAACGACCAAACCAACGCATCGCACGTCTACCGCGAAGTCACCAACGCCGCCATTCTTGGTTTGGTGGTGAACTTTCTGCTGGGCGTGGTCAAGCTGATTGGCGGAATTGTCGGCAGCTCGTTCGCTCTGATTGCCGACTCGGTGAACTCCATTGGCGACGTTGTAACGACCGTAATTGTCTTGTTTGCGTTACGCGTGGCACAACAGCCTCCCGATGATGAACACCCTTACGGCCATACCCGAGCCGAAGCGATCGCGGCCTCGAACGTTGCGTTGCTGGTGATCGTTTCCGCCGTGTTTGTCGCCTGGGAAGCGTTCCAACGCATGGGCAGCGCCCACGCGATCCCTGCCTCGTGGACCTTGTGGATCGCGGGCAGCAACGTAGTGATTAAGGAAGCCCTGTATCAATACAAAGTTCGCATCGGACGACGCACGAACTCGGCCGCGATCATTGCGAATGCCTGGGATCATCGTAGCGACGCCCTTTGTTCGCTCGCGGTGTTGTTGGGATTGGGCGCGATTCGATTGGGTGGCGAGTCTCTGATGTGGGCCGACGAGGTCGCCTCGCTCGTTGTCGCGGCCGCGATTATCTGGTCTGGCGCCCAACTGTTTCGTTCGAGCGCCAGTGAACTGATGGACGTGCAAGCCGACCCGGACTTTATCCAGGAGATTCACGACGCGTCTCTCACCGTCTCCGGTGTGAAGGAGGTCGAAACGTTATGGGTGCGCAAGAGCGGGCTGGAATACTTCGCCGACATTCATATCGAGGTCGATCCTGAGATGACCGTCGCCGAAGGGCATCGGATTGGTCACCGTGTGAAAGATCATCTGCTCGACAAATTCCCCACGCTGCGCGATGTGCTGGTGCACCTGGAACCACACGGCCACTGTGAAGAAGAAAAGCCATCTGGCAATTCGCCTTATTAACGACTGCGCCGCCACGCGAACAGGGGCGACCCATGGAAGCCCCCAATTCGTGGCAAGTTGGCTCGTAGCAGTATTGAGTTACGTGCGCAGACTCAATAGAACTGCCAGACGGCAAACGACACCGCCTTACGGAGTCAGAATATGTTCGCCACCGGCGAACTGTTCGTGGCAAGCGTTGCAGCTTTTGACCATCGATTGATAACTCTTCTTCGCTGCGGTGTAGTCTTTTGCCTGAGCCGCACGATAGAGCTTGCCGCCGTAGTCGCGGACTTCGTACGAATGCTTGGCCCAGTCTTCAGCATCCGTTTGAGCTTCTCGAATAAGAAGCAGATTACCCCCTTCTGCCAAAATCAGCGAGTTCGACTTGATGGCAAACCATCCCTTTTTATCCGCTGGTTCGGAAGCCATGGCAGGCTTCAACGCTTTGAAGCTTGGTTGAAAGACGTACTCCATGAACTCGTGCATGTCAGGTTCAACCGGCGTAGGTTCGGCAGCATTGCCCGGCGCTGCGGCAAACGTGGGCATCGTTGGAGCCGCTGTCAGACAAGCGATCGCGGCGAACGTCGTGGTAGCAAACAAAGCGTACGAGATTGTGTTTCGCATAAGTTAATATCCTAAGTGGTAGCGATAACTGAATATCGATACGCGCGCAACGGCGCGGCATGCGTTAAGAATGGAAAGAACCGGTGTCGATATCAGCCAATCTAAGATTTGGCCCAGGCACGTTCTTAGTTCAACAGAACGTGGTATCGCAGATAGAGCTGCTGATGTTCGGACGCTACGGCGTCCGCGGAAATAGGTCGACCAAACGCCCGCCTCGGAGTTAAATTCACTTGCCGTGGAAAGCCGATCGACGCCAGGCAACTTCGCGACTTGGTGCTTTGGGTTGCCTCCCAGACGCTCGCTTCGCCCTGCGAGGTAAGCCGATTGCCACTCGCTTGTTCGGCTTGAAAGAAATGCCAATGCCAGCCGCGGGGAAGTTGTGATTGGCTGGACGACGCATGATACCTTTGCAGATGCGAAGTCAGCTGGACGGTCGACATACCCTTATGGCAATGTCGCCACGGAAGCGGGACGTGAGCGACCATCAGAATTGTCGCGAGAACGATCATTCTGGTGAGTTGGATCACGTGCAAAAGGCTCCCGGGAAGGTGGCGTGTTTAGGCAGAGTTTAATGCAATGTTTCACTTTTTTCCACCAACCGCAGCCACAATCCCCAATATTCGGCAAGCACCAACGAACACCTGGGCGAAATCATCTGCATGTTGTTGGCTATTGAGAAGGAGGCACTGTGAATCGAGCTTCCTCGGAGTAAGCCTTTCAACAACCATCTTCACACCTTGATTTAGGATCCTTGGCAAATGAAATTAATGTACCGATTATGGTGGGCTTTCCTCGGACTCGCGTGCGCGGCGCTTGGCGTTTACCTGGTCATCGAAGACCCAACCATGCGCACGACTGGGCTAATCTGCGCCCCGATCGGCCTGGCAATTTTCGGCATCCAGGTCTACATGATCAAATCTCGCGGCAACAAATAACAACCAATCAGCAGCGCCAACCATGCGCGGCCCCAGCCAAATAATTGCCCCGGCCGCGCGCGACGCTTATGCTGAGAAGTTAACGCGTTCCGTGACGTTTCTTTTGATGGGTTGTGCCTGCATGCGCTTCTGGCTGTTCGTGTTCATATTCTGTTTTCCGCTTTCAACCGTTGGCCGGGCGCAAGATCAATGGATCAAACGCGAGATCGCAGTTGGTAGGTTCACGGCTGAAGGAGAAGCGTCACGGTTCGAGGCGATCGCTGAACTCCAACAGAAAGTCTGGCAGACGAAGGTGACCTTCCAGTGCGAGAACATGCGCCTCGACAAGATGGTTGAGGCACTCACTGAGAAGACCGGCCTAAGCATCCGCGTCGATAACGGGTTTTTGGTGCATTTGTCGACACCAGTCACGGTCGATGTATCCGAGGTGTCTTTGCACAGCACGCTGGTGATGCTCTTACGCCCGCGCGGGCTGGCCTATCGTGTCGATCCTGACGAGATTGTAATCACGACCTTGTCAGCGGCGTTGCATTCTCCGCCGATTCACTTTTACGAAACGTCCGACATCCTGCCTGAAACGCCTGACTTGGACCCGAATAACTGGGACGTGCTT
This sequence comes from Blastopirellula marina, assembly GCF_002967765.1. NCBI lineage: Bacteria > Pseudomonadati > Planctomycetota > Planctomycetia > Pirellulales > Pirellulaceae > Blastopirellula > Blastopirellula marina. The sequence continues at coordinate 641,939 of NZ_PUHY01000005.1, forward strand.
GGTCCATTTCGGGAGATTGCCGATGATGAAATGCGGTTTGGTGGCATCGCTCAAGAGGGGAAATGCGAGAGCTATCGTAACGGCGTGGTGGTTCAGGCTTCGCCACGAATCCACTGGGAAATAAAGCACCTGATCGAGGCGGTGAAGAAAGCGAAATCGCTATCCAGCGATCACTACTCAACCACTGCAATCGAGTTACCCCATGCGGTAGCAAATCCGGACGAAGTCTATCAGAAACTTCGCACCCAGCGAATCACTTGGAGCCAGCAAGACACCACGCTCGCTCAGGTGATGAAAGCGATCCGGCTGGCCTCTGGTGTGCCGGTTTGCAGTGATACCGAGTTCGTTCGTCATACGGAACTCGTCGGCAGGAAACGCCTGCTAAATGTCGATTGGGAAGATCGCACCATTGAACAGGCACTAGATGAACTCACCACTGAATACGATGCCGGTTGGCGAATCGCGGATGACCGAATTGAAATAACGTCAAAATCCGAAACGCATCGAACAGCCGTGCTTAAGGTGTATCCCGTGCGAGATCTGGTATGGTACGGGCTGGAGCTTCCGGATGAAGTGAAAGCCCGCCTGCTGCCACTCGATCCGGGAAAGTTGATGTTGGGCGGTGGAAGTGGTATCCCTCCGCCGAATCCGTTCTTCGATTCAGACCTTCCATCGTTGCCTGACTATCACACCGTTGAGACCGTTCTTCCTTGGTATCACGGTACCGTCATTGAATCATTTTCGATGGCGGATTGTTTCGTGATTGGTGCCACACCGCAAGTGCACGAACAGATCGCCGGCCTTCTCCAACAATTACGTCGTCAACAGCATGCGATCGCCCCTGAGAAGTTCTTGGCCTATCTTGATAAGGTCGAAAAAGAAGTGATCACCGTCGACGCTTTCGTCTACCCAGAAAGAATCTCTTTTGAAAATATGCAAGCTTTGGCCGCCCAAATCAAAGAGAAGGTTGCCCCTGGCTCGTGGAACGGAGAGGACGCGTACATCGTGGTAACGAACCGTAGGATGCTACTTAGGCACCAACGTAAGGTGCTACGTGAAACGCTGCCGATCTTAGGCAAGGTGGAAGGGATCAAGTTTGGATTTCCAACGTGGGATCGGTTCTGGTGGTAACCGACAGCTTGCTTCGGAAAGGGAGATCACGATGCGAAACTATACTGCGATATTGATGATCCTTTCGTCTTTTCTGACCGGAAATGTGGCGATGTCGCAACAGCCCATTCGAGCGATTACAACCGTCGAAGTTGCCGACAACGGTGTGGAAGCCCGCCAGGGAGCCATCGACGAAGTGCAGCGAAATGTCTGGCGAACGAAAGTCACGTTCCGCTGCGAGCAAATGCCCCTGTCTGAGGCGATGAAGCAACTCGCGAAGCGTGCCGATTGCGCCATTCATATCGCCTGGGGAAAGCTGGTTCGTGCAGATACATTGGTGTCAATCGACGTGCGTGATGTTTCGTTGCATAGCACGCTGGTGATGATGCTTCGCCCGCACCAGTTGGCTTATATTCCTGCTGAAAATGAGATTGTCATTACCGACGAAAAGACAGCTATCGACTTCGTAACGACGAAGTATTATGACACGACACCATTGCTACCCAAAGGGCATGGTCCCAATCCTGGTCTGGGATTCATCGCACGACTCATTGAGGATGTGCTCGATCGCTATTGGCCTGACCTGGGGCTTGAAGGGAATGGTTCTGTGGACGGCTTTCGAAACACGTTGATCGTACGGCAACGGCCGGAGATACAATGGGAAATCGATCAACTGTTGGCTCAGTTGAAAACTGCGAAGGATCTACCCGACGTCCCATATTCAGGCATGCCGCTAAAGGTATCGCAGCCGATCAATCAAGTCGAAGCCATCACCGATAAGCTGCATTCCACTCGCATCAGCGGGCAAATGAACAGCGCGACTTGTAGCGAGGTCATGAAGAAAATCGAACAGACCATGTCCATTCCGGTGTGTGCGATTAACTCCTCGTTAGAACGAACGCCCCTCTTGGCAAATGAAGGGAAGCTGTCAGTTCATTGGGATGACTGCACGGTATGGCAGGCTCTCGATCAGTTCTCGTCCAAGTACGAGGCTGGCTGGCGAATCGTGGACGATCGGATCGAGGTTACCTCAGCAACGGAAGCGAACTATTCCCCCGTAATTCGTGTATATCCGGTTCGCGACTTGATTTGGTACGGGATGTCGTTGACCCGTGATACTAAGCGGCGAGCTACCGAGATCACCAATCATAGCCTCTTGTTTAGAAGCTCGAGTAGCGTGCCCCCTCCCAGTCCGGACTTTGTGCCTGATATTCCACGGCTCCCAAATATCCACGAGTTAGAGTACGAAATCTTCGATCTATTCCCAGAAGAGTGGGACGGCCCTCGCCGGGTTGAATGGTTTGGCGAGGCAGACTGCCTGGTCATCGCGACAACGTTACCCTGGCACGAAAAAATAGAGGCCTATCTAAATCGCCTTCGCGAAAGCCGACCAACCGTGAACCCGGACGAGTTCCTGACCTATTTGGATAAGCTAGAAGCGGAAGTCATTACCGTTACGTACCAAGTGAGAGAAGTGAACGGTGAGCCGGAATTGTCTCCCAAGATACTGAAGAATCTGGCCAACGATCTGCGATCCAACATTGCGCCTGAGTCGTGGAATGAGAATGACGCCTTAATCACGACAACCAATGAAAAGCTGCTACTACGAAACCGTCGCGACATAATACTACGATCGATTGAATTTCTGGAAAACACGGGCGGCCTCCGGGAATACGTGCTTCCGTGATCGGTTTAGCTAGGTCATGAAAACAATGGATGTTAACCCACCGCAAAAAAATACAACCCGATCACGTTGGAAACTGTTTGCCGTTGTCGTCGTGTCTTGCCTGATCGCCTGCATAGTTGCTGTTTATCATCATGTAAATCGGCGACCGTCGCTGACAATCCCGCGTGACGGTAAGCCGATGGCTTCGGTCACGGTGAACGATCTGCAGACATTTGCCAACCGGTCGACCAATTCCTCAGGGACGATTTATCTGGACGGACCGCTTGATCGCCAGCAGGGCGTGTTTTTGTCCGAACCGGACGGATCGTCTCGGATGCTGATGTTTCCTGAGCAAGGGGATCTGGTAGTGGATCTTCGTGGGCGGTACTCCATTTCGACCACCATGCATTACGATTTGGGCTTCATAAAAAGTACCAGCCAATCGGAGCAGTTCAGCACGACACAGCAAGAGGTAGAACAACTGCGGCGCGGTGAGATCACGATGGAACAGCTGGAACAAAAGATTCGCGACGAGAATCGGTAGCCAGCCGTTGCCTACGAGACCTGTTGCGGGAACAATACGGGGCATTCCTGCACCCTTTGTTTCCTTCTTGATTGACGTGCCCCGTGATCGATCTCCCGGATACTGCTTCAGCGGAGGTGGAAACCTCGCTAGATCTTGACGCTTACTGTGCCCGCATCGGCTACACTGGGCCGCGCGAAGCTACGCTCGAAACGCTGCATGGCTTGATGCAGGCTCATTCACAGACGATCCCGTTCGAGAACCTGGATCCGCTGATGGGACGCCCGATTCGTCTGGATGTTCCCTCTTTGTTTGACAAGCTCGTGCAGCAGCGGCGTGGCGGGTATTGCTTCGAGCAGAACGGATTGTTTCTGGCCGTGCTGGAAACGATTGGCTTCGATGTCGTTCCACTCAGCGCGCGGGTTCGGATCGGCTGGCCCCGCGACATCGTCACGCCTCGCACGCACATGTGTCTGCGAATCGAAATCGAAGGGCAATCGTATCTGGCGGACGTCGGTGTGGGAGGGTTGAGCTTAACTTCGGCCTTGATGCTTAAGCTCGATCAGCACCAACCAACGCCCCACGAAACACGCCGCATCATCAAAGAGGGGGACGTGCATTACCACCAGGTTCAGTTTGGCAGCGAGTGGCAGGACGTCTACGAACTGACGCTCGAACCGATGCCCCTGATCGATCGCGAAGTCGGCAACTGGTACACCTCAACCCACCCCGAGTCCCGCTTCCGAAACGTCTTGATGGTGGCCCGCGCCGCCCCCGAAGGAAAACGCCTGACTATCATGAATGACGAATTCTCGATCCGAGCCGCTAGCGGAGAAGCAACCAAGACATCGATCGAATCGAAGCAGCAGCTATTGTCGATCTTGGACGAGCACTTCGGGGTGACGCTCGACCACGAAGTGCCGTTGAAAGTGCCTGGCATTGCTTGGTTGACGGATGGGGTTTAATACTCGGATTCTGAGTGTCGTCAGGGAGAAAAAGCAATGTCAGCGCGGGATCACATTCTTCAGCGTCTGCCCGACCCAAACACGCTTGAACGCCGGCTTCAATCACTGGCCGTATTGACCGAGATTTTGTCTTGGGATCTCGGCGAGCCGAGGGTTTCGTTCGACGCAACGTGGCGGAAGAACGCACGGCAAGCGTTGATCGATAACTATCAAGGGGATCGTGCGGTATTCGCTTTTACGGAGTCAGGAACGCTCGTGGAAGGATCGGTTCACGATTGTCCCCTAATTAGAGACAAGAATCGATGCAAACTTCAGCGGATCAACACACCATCGATCTTGCGAAGTTATGTTGATGAGGGCCTTATCGAAAACAACAGGGTAACTTTTAACGCGTGGTATTTGCATGCTGACTTGGAGTGGTCCTTCGGAGCCGAGTTGCCCACGCAAGGTGACGATACGGATGGTGCCGAACTCTTACTATTTTTGGTCGTTGGGGATGCCGAGGGTTTCCAGACTTGGGCCGAGGAAAACTATGAGCAAGATTTCGATTTGAGTCCCATCAAGCAGATCTTCGACCATGTCCCGTTAACTAATCCGCTGGTTCGCCAATTGAACGTTGCCGTATCGCTGCGAGAAGTGGCGTCAACGATACGGAAGACGGGTTACCCGATAGCATCTGAGTGAGTCACGTAGACCAGACGGTTCAAGTATTCGCAATGCTGGTGAGATACCTCCAGTCTCCAAAGCTTTGTAATTAAGCATTGTCTTAAATAAGTCTCCGCTTTATCATGCAGGCATGAACAGTTTCACTGCCCTTGCCGATCCGACGCGTCGCCAGATTGTCGAGATGCTGGCCGAGCGGCCTCTTGCTGCGGGAGAGATTGCCAGGCGATTTACGATGAGTGCTCCGGCGATTTCGCAGCATTTGAAGGTGCTGCGTGAGGCACGGCTGGTGCGGGCCGAAGTGGCGGCGCAGCAGCGAATCTATGAGCTTGATCCGGCTGGAATCGACGAGGTCGTGAAGTGGATTGCCAAGGTGCGGAAGTTCTGGGGAACCAAGCTTGACGCACTGGAAACGGAAATCAAAAGGGAGAAGCGGCGCCGTGAGTAGTTTGGGAGAGATTGTCCGCATCGACGCGGTTAAGTTCGTGCGATTCTTGCCTGCCAGCCCGGAATCGGTTTGGGCCTTTCTTACCGAAACGTCAAGAATTACCGCGTGGTACGGCGACGATGGCCGGATCGAACCGCGCGAAGGGGGCACCGTGTGGTTGATGGGGGGCCACATTCGTGGCGTGGTCACGCAGTGGAAGCCGGGCCGCAAGCTGGCCTATACCTGGAACGTGTTTTCGCCTGGCGAAACCGAATCGAGCTTTCCCGAAAGCTACCTCACGTTCGAGATTAAGCCCGACGGTCCTGTCACTCAATTGACGCTAACCCACATGCCGATCCCGCCGGAGTTCAGCGCCCAAACCAAAATGGGCTGGCACACCTATCTCGACCTCGTAACGGCCATCGCCCAAGGCGACACGCCTCAGCCCCGTGCTACCTACATGAAGCAAAATGCGGAGCTATATGGGATCAATCTTAACGACCTTCCGCAGTAGGTGTCGTTCGTCCGAAAGTAGCTTCGCCAGTTTGCGTGATCCTGATTTTACTCAATCGCGAACCACCCCATTCCCTTGGCTGGAACGGTCACCGGCAATTCGATCGTGAATTGTCGATCGAGTTCGTACGACTGTGCGGGTAGCTGCGCACTGGAAACGGTCGCCGTTTCGGTGAGTCCGGTGTAGTACAAGGGAACACGCAAGATCCGTTCGACCGGTTCGTCAAGCGGGTTAAAGACGACCAGCATTCCCTTTTGCGGCAGGGCTGGATTGACGTGCAGCAACCAATCAACATCACGGCCATCGGCGCGGCGGCCGTGGATTACGTCCGACTCGAGGATGTCGCGATAGTGTTTGAACCAGTCGACCGACTGCTTCACGACTGCCTTCGTTTCGTCGGTATCGTACAGGCGCGGACCACGGTAGCACGCTTGCACGCCGCTGCCCAGGTTGCTGAGGATCATCGCTTGGTAGTGATCGAGATGCTCGTGCAGTGGTTCGACGGTTGCTGCGGGGCCGCCTCCGTGATACTGACTTAGTGGAACGAACATCCAGCCCATCGAAGGCGTCTTGTCCCAGGTTCCGTCATAGATGTTCTGCCGGGTGTGCAAGACCTGCATCTCGCGCGGGAGCGACCAGTTCACCTCGCGGTAACCCATTCCGCATTTGTTCGATCCCGACAAGAAGTAGTAATCAGGCACGTTCAAGTAAATGCCTCGCTCGCGGCACCAATGGTAATAGTCGGAAATGATGCGCCATTGAACCCAACGAGAATCAGCTTTCCCTTTCTGAAGTGGCGGCCGCGGTGTCACGTCGACGTCGCCCGGGTACGAGCCGTCATGTTCCAGAAGATCGAAGCCTGTAAGCTCGTAGAATCGCCGCATCCGTTGGAAATACGCCTGTCCCCATTCGCTGGTTAACGCTGGACATTGACCATGCGTGGGACGTTCGCCCGGCGGGGAGACAATCATGTCGCTTGCAGGCACGCCGCCACGGCTCGATAGAAGCGAGTACGATCCAATTTCGATCCCTTTGGCGTGCGCATAGTCGGCGACTTCCTTCCACTTGGCCAGGTACGCAGGATCTTCATTGTCCATGTTGAAACCACTGCCGAACGAGAGAATCAGCATCTCGAAGCCAACTTCCGCCGCCTGATCGACGGCCCGTTTAGCGACCTCGGGATCCGAACTAAGCAGGTGGTGCATCAAAGGGTTCTCGGTCACCCAGGGAGCGATCGTGCGATACATTTTGCGAAGGGCCAGGCCGCGACGTTCGCGCTCGGTCGAGTCGTAAACAAGCTCGAAGGCCCGGCAACTGGTGAACGTCGCTCCAGGAGCAATATCTTGCGAGGGGCCGTATGTTGGTTCAACGGTCAGCAAACAAGGCGTTTCCTTCAGGTAATTCACCTGGGTGGTGTACTGCGGATCGGGCTTCCAATGGACCACGTGTCGATTGGCCGAACCATGATTGAATGATTGAAACGCGAAGTCAGTTTCGACATGCAGCGAGTCTGGCGTCGATAGCGGATACCCTTCGCGGGCCTCGACCGGGTTGTCGTATTCGACGATGGCCAGCATCTCGCTGGTGAATCGATCGACCGTGATTGGCTTATCGGTACCGTTATGGATCGTAATCCATTTGCTGATGACCGGAACGCCATCGTACAGTTCGTAATGGACCGAAACTTGGATTTCTCTCGTTGTTTGTCGGGCCGATTTCCATTGCTGCAATTTTGCGGCATCCGTCTGGCCGTAAACGTCGATCGACTCAAAGCGGCATCGCCCAAGCTCACCTGGGTGCCTCGCTTCGTCCGATGGGCCACCTTGGCGATCGGTCTTACCGATGCGAACCATCTTCGGCACCTGATCTGCGGGGACATCGACGGTGAAGAGCCGTTCGAAGACAGGCTGCTTCTCGTTGAGCTGGGCGGCGTACCACGTTAATCGGCCTGCTTCGATTACCACGCGAAGTCGGTAGTTGCTATCGACGCTGAGGCCCCCATCTTCGGCGGCGAATGAGTCAATCGTCTTTAGCGATTCGCGACCGTTGACACGCATCTCGAAGTGGCCATGCACACCACGGTCGCCGGTTCGTAGGCGAACTCCGACTGTTTGGCCGTCGTAGACGAGCGTCATGCCGGGGCCCCAACTGGTGCTGCGATCGGTTCCTGGCTGAATCTCGACTTCGATCAAACCAGCGCCGTCAGGAAGTTGGCGATCAGCAAAGCAAAACGTGCTACTCAAGGCGTAAATCTGCCCTGGCTGTCCTTCGTTTTCAAAGCTAGTCCGCTCGTGCCTTGGCGAAGCGTGAATGGTCCACGCTTTGTCCATCGTCTTGAACGAATCGCTCCACAAGAGCGGCCGTGTGTCGTTGGGACTTGGCATCTGGCCACTTCCGTCGGGCAACGCGTAGTCCATTCGCAGCGCGACTCCTTTCGGTGGCCACGCAACGTTCGGTGCGTGACGACGAACCTGTTTCCAGGCGAAACGCTCGACCGGTGCCCCAATTTCGAAACCGGTCAGCTGCATCGCCCCTGCGTCGGCGGTCATCCCGTCGAGCCACTCTGGCAACAAGTATGCGTAGTTCGGCTGCCCGTCGAGACCGCCGACGTTCAGCTTGCGACCGTCGATCGTCACGACGGCTTCCGGCTTGACGCCCCGCAAAAGCGACTGACCTGTCATCAAGTTTTCGAGCGCGACGGTCGCCCCGTTCGGAGCCGTGCGGAAGGTTCGGCGGACGAGGCCGTTATCAAGGACGAATTCGCGTGGATTGTGGGTTCGATAGATGCCTGCCTTGTACGGAGCGATATCGATCAGCCAATCGGTACGCTTGGTGGTCGTTTCAGACAGCGGCTCTAGCTCGGCAAGCTCAGTACCCCAGGCTACGGACGAAAGCAGCAAGAACAGAGGCAATGCTGAGAGCATTCGGTGATTGGTCATCGTTGTCTTCGGCAGGAGGGAGATTGGCGGGGCTACGGCTTATCTTAACAGAGAGATGAGCTGAGCGTGATCCTGGATAGACTTTTCGTCGGTTCCAAGTCGGTCTGAGGTAATGATCAAGTCACCATTTCAGGTGGCCCAATTGGTGTGCCATGAATTGCAATCGTCGAACGTCCCGAGAATGATGAACGGGTCGCAAAGCAATCGGAAAGCGTGCGTCCAACGGATCGACGCTTAACCGAAGCCGCTAGTCGGCCGAACCAGAAAAATGGAGTTTGTAGGATAGGTGGCCCCATGGCACGAGAGCCAAAACAGTAAATGCGATTCAAAGTTGGCTTACGTCATACCTCAACGACTGCCCCTTTGCTAATCGTCGTCGTCCTCAACATCTTCCGACACCGCCCAGGCTGGGTAGGGATCACGGCTGCCGTGCATTGCGCGCCACAGGATTTGGTTAAGGACATCTTCTGGCGCGCGGTCGATTTCGCGGAAGTTGAGTGTCGACGACACGATCGCATCTTGCTTAAGAATCGGATCGTCGATGGCTTTCGGATCAGGGTTCATTTGATCGAGTGGGACGAGCGCCTTTGCTGCATCATAAGGTGCCTTGTTGGGTGCGTCTTGGAAGCAATCGAACATTGGCGTCGCGCTGGCGTCAAACTGGTTCATCGGTGGTAGCCCGAGGATTTGTTCGATGGTGCGGATCACACTGGTCGTGTTGTACTGTGTACTGACAAGCTCGCCCCGCTTGGCGTACGGGCTGGCACAGAAGGCGATCGTGCGATAACCGCTGACGTGGTCCCAGCCAGCTTGTGGGTCATCTTCAATTGCAAAGACAGCCATTTCGTTCCAGAACTTGGAATGACTCAAGCCTTCGACAATGCGGCCGAACGCAAGGTCGTTGTCGGCCATGCAAGCGGCAGGGGTCGGACAACGGGGTGAAGTTCCGCTGGTGTGGTCGTTCGGTAGGCAGATGATCACCAACTGCGGGTACTCACCCTGCTTCTCGAACTCGGCCAGTTCATTCAGCACGAAGTCGGCCCGGTATTGATCAGGGACGGACATATTCCACCCGACGTACTTCGGCGGCGAGATCGGCCGAAGCGATTCGACACTGGGCCAACAGCCGAAGACGACATCCTCGGTCTTATTCTTCCAAGCGTTGTAGCAAGCCAGGAAGTTGGGCGTTCCCTTCTTCGACGCATCACGCCAGCGAACCTCAGGGCCCATAAACTCGCCGTAGTTGCGAACGGTGATTCCCTTCTTCAAGGCGTTATCCCACAGAAAGCCAGACGGCGCGTACGCGAGCGCGTCGTCTTCATCGACACCCATCCCGTCGGGGTAGCTACGCGGGAAACCTGCGAAGCTCTTTTCCATGTAGTCGGTCGAGAATGCGGTCGTGCTCCATTGGTGACCATCCGCGCTGAGGATTCCACAGCAATAGGTGTTGTCGAGCAGGACAAAGTCATTGGCGAGCTTGTGGTGGTTCGGTGTCACCTGCGGACCAAAAATACAAAGCGAGGGATCACCGTTGCCCCGTCCGAGCGAACCGAGTACCTGGTCGTAAGTGCGATTCTCTTTGATGATGTAGATGACATGCTTAATCAGGCTTGGCTCGCCGATGCGTTCCGGAATTGCACGCGGTGGTTGATTCTCGCGAGCCGGGAGTAAGGCGTCTGCAATTCGTGGAGCACGCATGTTCCGCGAGACACGCTCTGACAGGGAAGGCAACAGCTCATCCAGCGGAATGTCGAACAGCGAGAGCGTTCCGAAGTAGTGATGCGTATTGAACCCCTTCGCGTCAGGCGTTGCACCACCGTTGTACGGCTTGGGTTCTTTGGCGAGTCCTTTGATGTTGGCGGTCACAATTCGCTTACGAGCGTCGTCGACCAAGATCGCGCCAGGGTACCAGCCGACCGGGATCATGCCGATCAACTTGGTATCTTCCGGCTCGTCTTCTTCCAGCTCGAAGACAGCAACGGCGTTCTGGGAGCCGTTTGCCACGTATAGCCGCTCGCCTTCGTCATCAAAAGCCGCGGCATTGGGCCCTGCCCCGAGTAAATCTGCCGGACTCGCTTTGGCCCACACGGTTTTCACCACGGTATCCGTGCGAGTATCAATGAGGCTCAGCGTATCGCTGCCCGCATTACAGCAGACCAGAAGTGGATTCTCGGGAGAGGCCGCTAAACCACTGGCGTGCAGTCCCGTGAGAATCTCCTTCACGACTTCTCCGCTACCGAGATCGACGACACTGACCGAGCCTTCACTGGCGATGTGCTTCACGGGATCGACACGGACGGTTGTTCCCCGGCCAGCAGGACCGGTGAGATCACCCTGTTTCGGGCGACGTCCACCCCAGTTGCTGACGTAAGCCTTGTTACCGATCAGCACGACATCAAACGGGGCGACCCCGACAGGGAACGTACGCAGTACCTTGCCGGTCTCGGTATCGATTTCGAGCAGTTGATTGGAAAGGTTGCCACAAACGTAAAGCCGCGATCCTTCTTGCGAGAGTGCCAGGCCGCTGGGGATTTCTGCCGCGCGACGCGGGGCGTTGGCGGCTGGCAACTTCCAGGCGAAAGCGGGGCTAACGGTATCATCCGCGGCGACGTCAAACACTTTGATCGAACCGTTGACATCGCTCATGTAGATGCGATCGCCAGCCGGTGAGAACAGGAGCCCGGTATAGCTGAGTTGCCCTCTGGTATCGGTCGGTACGACCGCTTGTTTCGATTCTTCCTGCGAACGTTCTTCCGGCAAGACCCCCGGCAACTTGACGCGCTGTTTGATGTTGGCTTCCACAGGATCGACGACGATAAGCTCATTCGTTTTGCCTGAGGTCACCAGAATGCGGCCACTGGGGGAAAGGGCCAACGCCTGAGGTCGCATGCCTGGCAGGTCCAATTGCCGCCCGTAGGGGGTCAATACTTGATTGACCGGCGTCATCCCCTGCCCGTCCTGCTTTGGCCCGACGGTTTCGTCCGCGGCAAACTGTGCCGACGAAATTCTATAGGAGAAGCACGACGATGCGGCAACAAAAAGAACCAGAACCAGCCGAGCGAAAGACGAACCGCACATACGAAGCAGACTCCGAAGCCGAAAAGCGAATAGGCAAACCGAAACGGTCTGCTTTCTGTCGTGAGTCTAGTGCACGGTCCATGAGAAAGGAACCTACTTCACGTGGAATTCACATGGATTAGCGACTCAGATCTTTGCTTCAAGTATTCCTTCCAATACAAGCAGAAAGACATTCGCTTGCCAAATGAAACCTAGGTTGCCTACTTGGGCGGTGTCGGTCGCTCCTGCGATTGAGGCCAGATGTTCACGCCAGGGTTTTTCGATGGGCTTGCGTGTGGTAAACGCGAGGATCGGGGGAGTTAGCGATAACACCGGCGGGAAAAATCGAAATCAATCGATGACCGGGCGTATGGCAAGGATTGAATCGGTTTCTAGATCCCAGCCAAACGGCAGGAGTCCATCTTTGTAAGCTTCGAGCACTGCTTCCAATATCGCGTAACGGCGTCCCATGAGGATGACGCGTGCGTACAGGATGGCCGTACCGTGCAAGATGGGACGTGAGATGATGTGCGAGTAAAGCTCTTCGGGATCGATCGTCGACTGGGTTGCGGCAAACTGTGTGGCAAACACGCGAAGCTTGTCGTTCTCCATCAACAGATTGCTCAGCCGGGTCGCTTCATCCGAGGCATGCTGAAAGTTGTCGTACATGTCGTGGTACGAGAAATTGAAGAACGACAGCTCGATGCTGCTGATTGTTCCTTCATCCAGTTCAACGCAAGCGGACGACTCATTGTGGATGTCGATGTCTTGCAGGTACTGCTCGTTGCTGACGATACGAATATGGACATCCTTCTTACCGGAACAGGCAACCCGCGTGGAATACGAAGTGTGATTGCTGAGAAATTGTTCCGATTGAAAGACGCGAAAAACTTCTGCGGATAGTTCGCTGAATGTGGTGTTTAAGTCCTGCATGAAATCCTGGGTGTCAAGACGAAGCGCGTCGAAAATTAGGGACTGGGTGATTCGCCAGGCGAAAGCTGGAACGAGCAATATTGCGTTCCAGCTTACTTGCCTGAAGTGAAGACGTTATTTCGATTCGCCGAGCATCTTGTCCAGCACAGGCTTAAAAGCTTCCGCTTGACGCATGAAGCCGAGATCGCTGGCGTGGGATGCGTCGGTCGCTCCTTCGGTGTCATCTCCGTAGAGGGTGTCTCCTTCGATGTAGGCCAGGTGTTTGACGCCAGCCTTGGTGAGTTCGTCGTAGGCGGCTTTCAGAGCGGCATGGTTTTGGGTGTGATGTTCGTGCCGCGCTGGCAAGATCCAATCGTTTGTGTTGCGGCGATCTTCCACCAGGATGATCGGCGTGTCGGGGCGGGCCGCGCGAAGCTGTTTGACCAGCGGGACGCAGCGCTCGGTCACCGCAGCGGCATTCATGTTCGGTAGGCAGTCGATCACATAGGCCGCTGGGTCGAGCTGCACCAGATAATCCCCCACTTCCTTGTCCATCTTGCCGTTGCCGCTGAATCCGAGGTTAACCACGGGACGATCGAGCCAACGACCAAGAATTGCGGTATGAACCATGCCAGGTCGACTGGCACAGGCGCCGTGCGTGATGCTGGTTCCGTAGAACACAATGGGCTTTTCGCGTGGTGCCAGCTCTTCAAACTTGGCACCCGGCTTCACGCCGATCTTCACGAAGTCGACTCCGTTGTATAGAGGCAAGTAGGCGGCGTACTCGCGCATGCCTGGGGCCAGGCCTTTGATGATGGCGGTTTTCATTTCTTGCTGGGTTGGCTTGGTGACCATCACCCACTTCCATTTGCCATCCTTATCGCGTGCATAAAGATCGATGCCGCTGACACCCGTGGCCGGCATGTGCGGCATGGCAAGCCCGGCATCCATCAGCTTGTAGTGGACATGGATCTCGGTGGCATCGGTTTTGAAGCGAACCATCATGCCAGCGCTATCGCGGCTAAGGCTCCAGACGGCCGGCGTCACATGGCCATTGGCCGATTTCGGGAAACGATCGAACCAGCGATCGCGCGGTTGGTCTGGGAGGATACGTCCTTCGACGCCCCACTCGGTGATGTCGTGCCAAACCAGTCCATCGGCAGCTGGCTTGTCCGCTTTCATGTCGGGGTCGATATCGCCGAGGCTTGGTTTGCTTTGGGCGAAAGCAACGCTTGTCAGGAGAAGCGACAGAAGACCAACGCTGTTGGCCAAGGTACGGAAGGTTCGCATCGAGGTGAATCCTTGTGGTGGGCAGCAAGAAGGTAGGTTCGAATATTGATGTCTGCGCACGAAACTCGAAAGTGCTACGGGCCGACTTGCCACGAATCGAGGGCTGCGGTCGGTCGCCCCTGCTGGATTGGCGATGCAGTCGTCAATAAGAGTCCAGTTTAACACAATCAAATTGGGGATGGCATTCACGCAGCGTTTCGAATTATCTTGTTCGTGGAGCCGACGGAATGAAAGAATTGGGCATGGGCACGCAGGATAATGTCATACTGATTCATGGTATTTCAGCATTTCCGCTGTTGCTGCGCCCGTTTGAAAGTTACTTGCGGCATCGCTCGTTTCATGCCACGCGTTGGGGGTATCGGTCATTGGGAACCTCTGTCCAAGACGATGCCGCAAGATTACGGGATGATCTGGCCGTTTACGCCGAGTCGGACGAACCGACGCACTTTGTCACCCACAGCATGGGAGGCATCGTCCTGCGTGCGGCGCTGGAAGGCATGACTTGGCGCCATCCTGGTCGCGTGGTCATGCTCGCCCCGCCCAACCACGGCTCTCGGTTAGCGCGGATTGCTTCCTACTTCTTACGTTGGCCGCTGCCTGCGTTGGCTGATATTTCCGATGGACCAGATAGCTTGGTTCAAAGACTGCCCGAGCCGATTTGCTTTGAAACGGGAATTATTGCCGGGAAACGCGACATGCTCGTCGCGTGCGAGAGTACGTCGCTTGCTTGTCAGCGCGATCGAATCGTGATTCCGTGCGGGCATAACATGCTGATGTTCCATCGAACCGGCATGCGCGAGACGCTCCACTTCTTGCAGTATGGGCGATTTTCCGATGAAGCACGGCGAATTGAAATCAGCGCACAAAAAAAGACGATGGCCCATGAGTCATGAGCCATCGCCCGGTTCTTAGCGACCGTGAATGTGTCAACTATCGATCGGAATCAGACGAATCGTCGTCGGAAGTTACCGTAACCGCGCTGTCCTGTTCATCTGACTTCTGCGGTTGCGAAACCGATTTTTGGTCGGAAGACTGATCGTGCGAAGATGCATCGTGTTGATCTTCCGGCAATTGTGGTTTCAAGGTGCGACGGGTGGCACCACGCACATCAACGCTGTGGTTGTTGGCGCGAACTACCTCGGCGATCATCGCCGGTCGACTGTTAATCCGACCTTCACGAGCGAGGACGCGAACTTCCGTCCCTTCCGAAATGTTAAGTTCCGAAAGCTTCTTGGCGGGACCAAGATTGATCTGTTGCGTCCCTTGTTCATCCGTGTTCACTCGCGCTACGAGATACTGACCGTCTCGACCATCGAAGTTTGCTTTCCGCGTGCTTACGACTTCACCTTTGAGACGCTTAAGTCGTTGTTGCTGACGATTCATCTGGTTTTGAATCGTCTGACCGTTGGCCTTTACCTTCTGGGCCATGAGCACAGGACGACCATCGATGCGGGCTCGTTGCCCATGGGCTTGGATCGTGTCGCCTTCTGAAAGTTGCAACTGCTTTACTTTGCTCTCAGGGCCGAGACAGACTGTTGCAATTCGTTGTTGATCATCCTTCAGTTTGGCAACGACATTCTTCTGGTTGGAATCCATCATCTGCTTGCGCTCGAGACTCTGGATTTCACCACGAACCTGCAGCATCTGCTGACTTCGCTGTGAATTGGCGAATTGGCCGTCCCGATGCTTCTGACGCGACCGTGCCTGGCTTTGCTGTCGTGCTCGCTCCAGATCGTAGAGGTAGATCGTTTCGATCGTGTCGTAGCGACCATCGTGATCGTAATCAGTGGCGATGTTAACCCAACCCTCGAGATCGAGTTCTAGGTTGCGACGTTGGGACTGGTTCGATGCTCGTCGATCCGTTCGATCTTGCGATGATTGCTGATGCGATTCGCGCCAGTCATCTTCATATTCGTGATGGCCTTCCGAATCGCGACTTTGATCCCGTCGCTGATTTTGCTGCTGACCTCGCTGTTGTGCCTTATCATATTGGTTGGAATTGGTCTCCGCTCGATCACGTCGACCCGACTGCGATTGGGCTGCAACCGGCATGACCATTGTGGCGGACATACCAAGGGCGAGGGCCACGGCGAGATGGGGGGACAATTTCATGAGTCGTAACTCCTTTCTCTCGTAAGAAATTCATCTTCACATTCATCCCGACGGACGAAACCTTTCCGACTGTCGGGGCGTGGCTGTTGATTGTTCGGGTAGGAAGCTACTCGTGCCTTACCAATCCCACCAACGATCGGTGAAGTAATTGGGATCGGTCATGTAGCCTCGACTACGACTTCCATAGGCTGGGTAGGCGTAATTCAGCGGACCTGTACCGGGGTAGCCTTGGTAGGGTGAGTCGTAGGTTGGGTAGCCGATGAAGTTGCTGTCTTCCCAGTAGTTGTCACGCTGCCACTGTCCAAACTGTGGGTCAATGTCGTTGATCTCACGCTCAGACAGGCGTCGTGAGCGGTCAGACAGTCGATCATTGAGGTAGTTCCCCTCGGGATTGTGTCATAGTAGAGAGGTGCTCTTGGAGGCATTGCTCGTGCTGAGGGAGCTTTCGGCGGTGTATCAACGCGTTTGGCTGGGGCATCTGTGTCGCGACTGTCAGCGTTGGCTGGTTCGGCGAAGAGAGCCGTCGTCGTTACTGCGAGAGCAAGGACGCTGAGTCCTGCTAACGTCTGGCGAATCCATTTCATGGAAGCACTCCTGTATGGGCAGTGGGCGGATGGAGATTGACCGAGCGGTGAGCAGTTGTTGTGAGCTAATTAAATCAGCCGCAAGGAACATGCCGAGATAGTCGCTTAGCGCGAAACAATAAGCGAGAACGATCAGGCGTCAGCGGCATCTCGTCCCTGCATCCCTAGGGCGAATCGATCTCACGAAAAATCGAATTGAAGGAGAAACAGAAGCGTATCGATCCACAGATACTCGGACGCATAGCGTGGCGAGTATCACTGGCACTTGGTAGCTAAGCGATCACGTTGGGGAACAAGCTACCGCTGGCGATCCATTCTAAAACTGCCCTTGACCGCGCTTCTAAATCTCAGGAATATCCCCCCACTGTGATGGTCTCTGGAAACAACAATCCACTGAGGTTTCGGCGATGATATTTGGTCGTTCGTTGGGTGTGGCCTTGCTAGCGGTCGGGGTTTGTGGTTCGAGCTCTGGCTGTTTCAGCTTGAGTCTGGGAACACGGAATTGTTCTGGCGATAGCCCGGAAGCCAAAGCCAGGATGAACGCCCTGGAGAAACGAGTCAGTGCCTTGGAACAGATGATTGGCCCTGCCCCCTCGCCAAGCGACGGCATTCCGACTGGTCCAACGCCAATCACCATGGAGCCCCTGCCACACGGCATGCCGTAGATTAGAATAGGCGGGAGCATTTCACTGTTTGGTTCCCGCCTGAAGTCATCTGTATGCAGTTCGTCGCCTGTACGTACGAAGATCACGCCTCAGCAATTCTCGAGATTCTGAACGAAGCAATCGTTCATTCGACCGCGCTGTACGACTACCATCCGCGTCCTGCCGAAAGTATGGCCGGTTGGTTTGAAGCGAAGCGGAAAGGCAACTTTCCGGTGATCGGCGCCGTCAATGCTGATGGGCAACTGATGGGATTCGCCACGTATGGAACCTTTCGTCCATTCCCTGCTTACAAATACACGGTCGAACATTCCGTTTACATCCACACCGAACATCGTGGCAAAGGCCTGGGCATGGCCTTAATGATGCAGTTGATCGCGATGGCGAAGCAGCAAGACTTGCATGTGATGGTCGGTTGCATCGACTTAAGCAACCAGGGCAGCATTCAGTTGCATGAAAAGCTAGGTTTTCACTTGGCAGGTTCCATCAAGCAAGCCGCCTACAAGTTCGATCGATGGTTGGATTTCGGCTTCTTTCAACTTACGCTTGAGACACCTACCAATCCGGTCGATGGTTAGCAATTGATCATTCGGCGACCCCTTGCTAGCTGCTTGCGTCGGTAAAGTCGCTGCAAGCGCGAAGGCTTTACCGATGGGCACATCATTCCCCCGGTAGGTTGGGGAATCGTTACGGTCGAGCGCCGTGCTCGATCGATTTCTTATCCATATGCTGCCGGATCGTGGTGATTCGCGCGAACGTCGACAACCGATCAGGCTTCGGGTTGCTTCCTTGCCACATACGGGAGAACAGGTCGAGTGAGCAGGTGGATAGCATGGTGCGCCATGCTTCTGTGCGCCTTCGGATCGGCCTCTGCTTGGGGGCAGACCGGTACCGATGCGCAAATCGACCAGCTGCAGCGCCAACTCCAACAGCAAGCAGCAGAGTTGGCGGAACTACGAAGCCGTCTCGATCAGAGAGATGCCTATTTCGCGCCAAGCAACGTAGCCAATCCCAACTCGTGCGATGATACGTCATTGCAGCGGTTACCTCTCGTGGCCGAAGTACCGTTAGACTTCCAGTGCGACGGCACACCGGTTGACCAGTCGTACTACAAGCTGAACTACTTCGCCGATTACGATAACGGGTTTATGATCCGCCCGTTTGACAAAGAGGAATTCCCATTCGAACTGAAGATCAACGGATGGGGACAGTTTCGTTACCATGCTTTCTCGCGTGGCGTGACTACTTGGACCGATAACGCCGGGATTACGCGTCCGGTTCGCAACCGCGATGCCTTCGATATCGAACGCGCCCGCTTGATGTTCTCCGGACACTTCCTCGATCGGAAGTTAGGCTATTTGGTGCTGTTGGATGGCGACACCGATGGCGGACACACGGTTGACTTCTTCTATTACTACTTTCGCTGGCAGGTCTGCGACTCGTTTGAATTGCAGCTTGGCAAACGGAAAGTACCTGGCACCCGACAGTGGTTGATGAGCTCGCGCCGAACTCGGCTCGTTGATCGACCGATGTCGCTCGATTTCTTCCGCCCGAACCTGACCGTGGGATTGTTCGGTGTCGGCAAGCTGGGAGAAACGGGCCACTACGAGGCGATGGTCGGCAACGGCTACTTCTCTTCTAACGCTCCCAATTCATCCTCTGACAACGAACTTACCTTTGCCTTCACCAACTACTTTGACCCTTGGGGAGCATTCGGCGAGCAGATTGCCGACATCGATTATAGCGAGCAGCCATTGATTCGAGTCGGGCATTCATTCGTTTACTCGCCGCAGCAAGGGGTGGTAGATGGCGTTCCGATCGATGAAGCCGATTTCATTCGGTTGTCGGATGGAACACGACTGACCGAAACCGGAGCGTTGGGACCTGGTGTGACGATCAATTCGTTCAACGTCTATCTATATGGAGTCGATCTGGCTTGGAAGTATCGTGGCTGGAGTGTCGATGCGGAAGTCTTCCTCCGGTGGATTCAGCAGATAGAAGCTGATGGACCGATCTCACGCGAGCAACTCTTTCAGCATGGATTCTACGTGGAGGCGGGGAAGTTTCTGATTCCTGGCGTGCTCGACATCAACGCTCGGTATTCGCAAGTCTCCGGCGATTTCGGCACCGGGCGCGAGTATGGCGCCGGCATGAACTGGTACCCGCTCAAAACGTCGCGGATGAAGATTTCCATCGATGCGGTTAAACTCGAAAACAGCCCCCTGCAAAACACGGCCAGTGATATTATGGTGGGAGATACCGGCACACTGATTCGGTCGCAGTTTCAGGCCGAGTTTTAAGCGATCGCCGAAATCTTGGCTTGACCAAAATCAACGTCTTCACCTTACACAGGAGATCCGACGATGCCACAGACCCCATCAGTACGGATAGCGAATGTCGCTGACGGTCGTTGTCTCCTGATTTGCTTGCTCTTACTTCTCACGGCCGCAGCCGGTTGTGGCGAGGTTCCTGAACCTGCACCGCCACCTACCACGTTTACGGTCGTCCAGCTTTTTCCCGAGTTTGGCGAACTATCAGATCAACTGCAAAAAGAAATCGAGCAGGCGAAGCTAGAAGGAAGAAAGCCATACGTGGAAGGAACGGCCGATTGGTGCGCACCGTGCCGGTCGCTCCGTAACAGTCTGAGCCATCCAAAGATGCAGGACGCTTTTGAGGGAACTTACATCATTCAAATGGACGTCGATGCCTGGTCGAAGAAGTTAAAAGGTTCTGATTTCGATTTCAGCTCGATTCCCGTGTTTTACGAAGTCGACGACAAAGGAAAGCCGACTGGTCGTAGTATTGATGGCGGAGCCTGGGGAGACAATATTCCGGCCAATATGGCACCTCCGTTAAAAGACTTCTTTCAGGGCGAATCATGAGTGACGCCAAATTGTGGTGCTAGCGTTAATGCGAAAGGAGGTATCGGTCAGGTGAGGTAGAGAAGTTCGAAAAGTCAAAGCTTCGGATCGTTTGCCTTGAAGCCAGACATTTGCCAAGAAAGCCTCCCGCCGTGCTGGCTGGTGTCCGATAGTTCCCACTGTGGGAGTAATTCATCCCCAGGGAGTGCGACGAATTCTATCTTTTGAGGTTTTGACGACGTAAGCGCGTCGTCGAATCTGATCCATCATCAAACGGCGAAGGCACGACACGGGAGCTGGTCTCCATGTTTCTCCAGATTAAGAAGGTCCTACTTTTTGTCTGCTTGTGCGTCGGCACGGTTGTCGGAGACGATGCGGACGACTTCACCCCTGCCTGCTCGGATGCGACTTGCGATTGCGAGGATTCCAGGGGCGGCCTCCGTTTTCAGCTGTTTCAACGAGACGCGGCGATCGACGATTATTGTGTGCCGTGGGATTACTGCGATGACTGCCTAGCCTACCACCAAAGCCGAGCCCAAGGTTGCGGCTGCTGCGGTCCCACACTGAGAGGCCGTTTTGGTCGTGCTCAGGAAAGAATTGGCGAGCTCATCGATGCCGTCATTCCTCCTTCTCCACTACCGATTCCGCTTTTTGAGGGGTTGGTTGAAGGGAGCGGGATGACCTTACCTCCCGAGCTTGGCACGGGCATCGTCTTCACAGAACTGAACCGCAAAGTGGCCGTTTCTGACGTTCGCTTAGCGCTTAATGGCGGAACACCCACTTCGGTTAATCGCGTCAGCGTGCCGACAACGAAGTTCCATGCTTCAAGTCAGATCGCGCGGATTGACGCTTGGATCTTGCCGTTTATCAACGTCTATGGGCTGGTTGGGTACACAAAGTCGACGGGCAACGTCGACGTGGTGGTTAGCGATTTTCCTACCATGTTTTCCCCTGATGCAACCATCCATGTACCGGTCGAGTTGGAAGGTCCCACAGCTGGTTGGGGCATTACGACCGGTGTCGGCGGAAAACATTGGTTCGCCACGCTAGATGTGAACAAGACTTGGACGAACTTCTCTCAGGTGGAATCGTCGCTGACTGCTTTGGTGATCTCCCCACGCGTCGGCGTGCCGATTGATCTGCCGTTCTTCAAAGGGGAGGCCCACCTCGGTGCGATGTATCAAGATACCGCACAGACCGTCGATCTGTTGATCAATCACCCAGCACTGGGCAACGGTTTGCAGGTCCAGGTCGATCAATACGAACCACGCCAGTGGAACTTTCTGGTAGGTGGGATGTGGGCGATTGATGAACGATTGATGGTGATGGTCGAAGGTGGCATGGGAGGCCGCGACTACATCATTACCGGAATCACGCTTCGATACTAACGTCACTCCGGTCTACCTACGCAGCCACCCACTTTTTGAGGCTGCGCGTCTGTTGCGTGAGCCGTTTGTCACATGGTTATTGACGAACCTTGTTGATGAATTGCTCGACAACGTTCGACATGTCGAATGACTTGCCACCTTGCACCGGTGGATACTTCTCGAGTGTCGCTAGATGGTTGCCCATCATTTCACCCATAGGTGCCATCAACCAAGAAACCTTCTGCATCAGATGTCCGTATGCATCGGGACTATCGTACGATTCGTAAGGGTCCATACGAATGTTGAAAACCAGCGGTGCGGTCCGCGGAACAAGGTTGGCGTAGTAATCTTCCTTGGTCGAGAAGTGGAACTTCCAAGGTCCCATCCGGACCGCGGTCAGCTTGCTTTCGTAATAGTGGAAGATGTGATCGCGCTGCGATTCTTGCGCTTCCCCCTTCCAGTAATCGAGGTTGTTCAGACCATCGATATATTGGGTTTTCTCCTTCATGGCAACGTCTGCGATGTTTGGGATCCCAGCGGCAGCCGCGATGGTAGTGAACAGGTCTTGATGTCCCTGAATACCGTTCAGCTTAGTATCGGCCGGAATCTGACCTGGCCAGCGAGCAACACACGGAACCCGCACGCCTCCCTCGTAGGTTGTCATCTTTTCACCACGAAATGGAGTCGTCGCTCCGTGCGGCCAGGAGGAGTGCTCAGGGCCATTGTCGGTCGAGTAGATTACGAGGGTATTCTCTTCCAACCCCATCTTTTCCAGTGCGTCGAGCACGATACCAATGTCTTGATCGTGCTGCATCATACCAGCTCCGTGATAGTCGGCTTCGCTGGTGATCGTTTCGACCTTGTTTAGCCACGAGTCGTCAACACGCGTGTAGAGGTGCATGCGGGTCGTGTTCAGCCACACGAAGAAGGGCTTCTTTGCTTCCTGCGAGTCTTCGATGAAGTTGAGCGCTTTCGGAATGACTTCGCCCGCGTCAAAGTTTTTCATCCGTTCCTGCGTCAGAGGACCGGTATCTTCAATTCGTTGCTTGCCGATTTTGCCGAACCGTGGCTGAACGGTGTCGTCTTCGACATCGGTGGCAAACGAGTGAATCACGCCGCGGGTACCAAACTTCTTTTCGTACTCTTCCAAGCTACCGGAGTACTTCTTGGCAAAGTTTTGATAGTCGCGTTGTTCTGCTTCTTCCTGAGTATTCAAGTGATAGAGGTTGCCGAAGAACTCGTCAAAGCCGTGCACGGTTGGTAAGTGTTCGTTTCGATCGCCGAGATGATTTTTTCCGAAATGGCCGGTACGATAACCTTCCGCCTTTAAGAACTCCGCCAGGCAGGGTGATTCCTTTTGCAGGCCCAAAGCGTCGCCCGGCTGTCCCACGGTTGTCATGCCCGAGCGAATCGGATACTGACCAGTGATGAAAGCGGCGCGTCCCGCGGTGCACGATGGTTGGGCGTAGTGATCGGTAAACAGAACGCCTTCTTTGGCGAGACTGTCGATGTTGGGTGTCTTGTAACCCATAACTCCGTGGTTGTAGCAGCCTAAGTTGGACCAGCCGATATCATCGCCAAAGATGACTAAGATATTGGGCTTATCCGCCGCGGTACCGGAAGTTGCGGAAATCAGCGTGAATACGGTGGCCATCGCAAGGCAAGCGAATAACCTCATGGCAGTTTCTCCCAGTTAAGTTGAGTGAAGCATGGTAGTAGGAAGAGAAGTAAGCGAGCCTAAATAATGCTTACTATGGTGCTGATCGTCGGTAAACAAAAAAGCAGTTACATTCGGCAAGATTACGTCGATATTCGGCTATTCTTACGGCAAAGCAAATTGGATGTGTGGTGATCAGTCAAATTCGTGTTGTCTTCAGTCAACATCGACGTAGGATCCCCCAATCCAGAATGATTCTTGAGTACGCTCCCGGGCGTGAAGGGTTGCCGAAGGAGTTTCGCCAAATAGTTTTCCGTAGGCGCCAGCGAAGCGGCCGAAGTGCCAGAACCCGTAGCGAGCCGCGATGTTGGTTACGGTAGTCGTTTCCGGATCGGCGGAACGTAAAGTAGCGTGGGCCTGATTCAACCGCCGTATCATCAGGTAGCGCTGGGGCGGCAGTCCGTAGAACTCGAGAAAGATCGAACGAAGCGTACGCTCGGAAACGCGTGTCGCGGAAACGAGGTCGTCAATCGTGAGGCTCTCGTTTGGCTGCGATTCAATCAGTTGCCGGACGGTGCGGATTAAGTCGTTACGGTGTAGCAGTGGACGCCCCGTTTGGCTGACCGGTTCGCAGGCGATGGTATGCAATCGTCGCCAGAGAGAGACCATCTCGCGGCGTACGAGCGTTGACAAGAAGGTCGATGTCAGGGCGCTCGGTTGATTGCGGACCATTCGCTGCAGTTGAATGAGAAGTCGTCGCGTGGAAGCGATCTCATCGCTTGGGAGGCGGGTGACCTGGTGACGAGCGGAACTGGCACGCAGATATTCGATTTCGTGCGATGAGCCGGTGAGCAAATGCCACGGTAAATAGACCGAACACCACGCGTGTTGCTTGAATACACTGATCGTAAACTCACTAGCCGCGTCGATCAGAAATACGGAATGATTCTCTAATGGAATGCCGTTGGTCCGGTAGTCGCCATGCAATGGAACGAACAAGATTTGTCCGTCTGAGCGGCTGGCACCCTCCGCAATGATCCCGCTCCATTCGCTGCCATATTGCAAATGGATCTCGCCTAGGTGGAACGAACACAACTCCCACCGCGGCTGCCCCAGCTTGGGAAGCATCAAGCGTAGATCGGCGTCTTCGATCGCGGACGCGTAAGCTTCAAACTCGCGAAACGTGTCGGCCATCATGAGCGATTTGCCTTTGAGTTTCGGAATGGTGGTTGTTAGATGAGATGTCTCTATTGAATCGTATCGATCACACATCGACCAGTGAATTTATGAGAGTTCATCCGCTTTTCATGAAGTAAGCAAACGAAAGGTTTTTGCCGAAAGCGGATTGCGAAGTCCCCTGGTCATCTGCGAATCATGACATCTATGCCAATCGAAATCGGCGTGCTCGAACCAGCCAAAGATGCGTGATCCATTCATGATGACATTTGGATGAGTTCCTAATCTTCGATGATTACATCGCGATATCAAACGCGTTGCCTTTTCAAGAGACTTTATCCACACCTGATTGGAACGTATTGCAACCCATGGGTGATCGAGCACCCGATTTCCAGGCAGATGGAACCATCGGACCTATTATCTTGGAGAAATGCGATGAGACCGTTGATGATTGTGGGATCGGCAGTACTGGTATTGTCGTTGATTGCTGGAGACGCTCTGGCGCAAGGCGCGATTCGTGGGGGAATGCGTGGCGCGGCCGTCGGGGGCTTAGTCGGGGGAAAGTCTGGGGCCGGGACAGGGGCGAAGGTCGGAGTCGTTACCGGGGCAACGCGTT
Source organism: Blastopirellula marina (assembly GCF_002967765.1). Classification (NCBI taxonomy): domain Bacteria; kingdom Pseudomonadati; phylum Planctomycetota; class Planctomycetia; order Pirellulales; family Pirellulaceae; genus Blastopirellula; species Blastopirellula marina. The sequence continues at coordinate 667,040 of NZ_PUHY01000005.1, forward strand.
CTGCAATCAATCGCGAATCCCAATCGCGAACTCAGTATCAATCGACGCCTGAGTATCAGAACTATCAAGGTGCCGACTTCAACCAGTCTTCGCCCAATGTGATCATGTCGAGCGAAACAGGTTCGACGGCAACGCCAGCTACGCCACCAACCTCAAAGGCTGGCGAAGAATCGGTGATCCGTAAAGACGGGAAGCCGATTCTCGGTGTTACTTTCCCTGCCGACTGGAAGCAACAGACGGGCGACAATTACATCTCGGCAGTCAGCCCTGATGGCCATTGCTGGTCGATGTTTGTGACCATCAAGTCAACCTCCGATAAAGCGGCCGCATTGAAGAAGGTGGAAGACGGACTTCAAAATTACATGACCAATATCAAGTTCGATGAAGCGACCGAAAAGAAGGAATCGGCAAGCGTCGTCACCGGAACCGCCAAGGGTAAGAAGTCCGGCAGCGAGCTTGTCTTCGCCGCAGGCGTGTTGGACGCCGGCGATGGCCAACTGGTTGCTGCTGGCTTCGCGGCCGATGCGAAACTGGAAGATCACTACAAGGCAACCGTTCGCGGTATCTGCGAAACGATTAAGAAGAGCGACGACTTTCAAGAGAAGTAATCACTCCGCACGCCTGACGATTCCGCCTGGCCAGGAGTCGTCAGGCGAGCATGTATCGGACGGAAGTCTGTTCCTGGCGGGGGCTAACCCTGCCCCGGTCCCTGCCAGGAGCAGAACCGTCTGGCCGATGGCGAATCCGGAGCAATTCATCGGAAGCAGCGTGCGTAACGAATCAGTTACACAATCGACAAATGTCTTCGCTGCATTCGACAGCGGCATGTGCATCCCATCCCACGACGATCTCTCGTTTCCGATTACTGCACCGCGTCAATCACCTTTTGGGCTTCTTTCCCAAAGTGCGTCTCTGGAAAGCGGCTTGAGGCGCGGGCCATCATGCGGCGGAGGGCGACTGGGGTCGAGCCTTTCTGCATGGCTTGATCGTACAGCTTTTTCGCAGTCAGCTCATTTTGGAACGATTCGTTTTCATCAAGCTTATCGAGTAACCCGCGACAGGCGCGACCTTGCGGTGTCGATTTGAAATCGGTGGCGATCAACTCGGCAAGTTCGTAGCCGTGGATCTGCTGGGGGACGGTTCCTTCGCGCGAGTCAGCAATCTTCTGCACCTGGCGATCCAGGAACGAGCTAATCGCCGAGTTGAACTCTTCGGCCAACGTATCGTCCATCATCTTCCGCATGGCCAACAGCGAACGTTCGTCGAGCTTGCTTCCGAGCTCGATCGGCCAAAGAACGTGCTTCAGCGTATCAGACGTTTCGTCCGTTAGCAGCGAGAACTTACCGTCGAGCCCGGTCTTGATTTGGCGGCTGAGTACGAACTCTTTCGAGCCGTCATCTTGCTTGTAGTAACTGCCAGCTTGCTTGCGATCGAGCTGCTGGCCTTCCTTAAAGATCGAGTAATTGAACAACTCGCTTTGGAAACCCATCCGAGCCACGATGCTGGGATCGTCCCCGTGGAAGATGTTGGGACCGACCAGGTTTCGTTGCAGGGCATAGTCGACCCCGCGAACCGTTTCGTCAGCGTTCACGGCAAACAGAATGATCGGCTTGTCTTTGATCGCCTCGGCCAACTGGGCGAACAACTCAGGCGTCCACGTATTGCACTTGGGACACCACGTGGCGTACACCATCACGACGGGCGTCTTATCGCCGATTGAAGCAGGCGAAGGAACGCGACCTTGCCACCGCACGCCTGCCAAAGCTTGATCAAGCGAAACCATCGGCCGCGCAGCCGCTCCGCCCGTTTCTGCTGAGGCCTGGGCGAAAGCCAAGGTGGGCAGCGACAAAACGGCAACGATGCAAACGACAAGCAAGCGGAACATTGGCATTGGTTACCTTCCTAATGGTTAATAATCAGCTTGTTTTGATTGAACTTGCTATGGCGATCCGCGTCAAGCTTGTTCCACCCTAAAAGGGGCTAGGTAACTCGTCGAGATCGAAGGCTTCACGGTGCTGAATGCGCAATATTGGGCCACCCACAGCGAACTAGAACTCGGGCGGCGAACTTTCTACAATCGCCGCTCGGCGAGATGGATCGCTACGACAACCACCTAGAATTACGTATGACGAAGGAGCTAACGCCTGATGCAATCACATGAAGTCGACTACGAAATCTTGGGCGATTCGATGCAATTAGTCGAAGTCGAACTCGACCCGGGCGAGACCGTCATCGCCGAAGCAGGGGCGATGTGCTACATGGAGGAAGGCATCCACTTCGAAGCCAAAATGGGAGACGGTTCTGCCCCAGCGCAAGGTTTCTTCGGCAGCTTGATGCAAGCAGGCGGTCGCATGTTGACTGGCGAATCGATCTTCATCACGCACTTCACCAATCAAGGAAGTGGTAAGAAACGGGTTTCGTTCGCAGCACCCTTCCCGGGCAAGATCATTCCGCTTGATCTTTCCAAGATTAATGGCCGGGTGATTTGCCAGAAAGATTCGTTTCTCTGTGCGGCGCTAGGCACGAAGCTGTCGGTCGCCTTCAACAAACGTCTCGGCACTGGCTTCTTCGGTGGCGAGGGTTTCATTATGCAGCGACTCGAAGGAGACGGCATGGCCTTCTTGCACGCTTGTGGCACGATCATCAAGAAGGAGCTAAAGGGAGAAACGCTACGAGTTGACACCGGCTGCCTGGTCGGGTTCACCGACGGCATCGACTATAACATCGAGCGCGCCGGTAACTTGAAGAGCATGGTCTTCGGCGGCGAAGGCTTGTTCCTGGCGACCCTCCGCGGTCAAGGAACGGTCCTGCTGCAAAGCCTTCCGTTTAGCCGCATGGCGGACCGCATCATCCAACACGCCCCGGCCGCTGGCGGCAAGAGCCAAGGCGAAGGTTCCGTTCTCGGCGGGCTAGGGAACTTGTTCGGGGATTAAGGCAGAAGCGTGGCCGATTCCACAGGGCGGACTCATAGCACATCGCTACTGAGGACCGCCCTTTTTCGTTGTCCCAAACCAAGCAGGGATAGAAAGTCCTGGTATGGTAAGACAATTGCGATTAGAGGTTTGAAGGGCCTGACGCGGTTGATAATACGCAACGACAACTCACAACAAACAATGGTGTTTCTCTGTGCCAACCCGTCGATGCAAAGCCGACGGTAAACCTGCGAACTGGCGATTTTCCTTTCGTCTCTGGGCACTTATCTTGCTGATAGGTTTAATCGCCGCGCCGCTGGGATGGTGGTCTTATCTCCACCGACGTGCGCAAAAGATAAACTACTGGAGGAATACTATTGAGAGCATTGGGGGCCACGTAATAGTTCAAGATACAACCGCAGGGCCGTTCTGTTACGGGCCGCACCTTGCCTAAGCTTACTACCTTTTTGGCCGCCAGGACCGATTTGCGAGATGACTCACTTGTGGGAGTTGCACGTTCGCAGTCTCTGAAAGTTTGTTCCCTTGCAAAGACGCCGCTAACAGATCAAGGACTGGAATACTTTCGTGATCATCCAAATCTCGAAAAGTTGTCGGCCGATCATACGAGTATAACGGATGAGTCAATCGCCATATTTGAATCATTACCGTCCCTGAGAGAACTGCAAATCAAAGGGACCAGAATTAGCAAACAAGCGATCGATGAGTTTCAAAAGAGACACCCCGATGTAACGATCCTCGATTAGCATCGAAGCGGCTAACAACACTTCTACACGAAAGTCACCGCAAGTGGCCTAATGCGATATCTTCTGCTTGGCGAATGGTTTCTAACTCGCCACTTTTTGCCCCCTATTATGCCTCTCCCTAAGCCAACTGGGTGATCTTTATTAGGCGAAGATGAAGGTTCGGTGAATTCGCGGCGCACAAGGTAAATAGCGGTTCCGCATTCATCATAGAAGGCAATAGACTCGGGCGGTCATTTTTAATTGGCGGTCTTCGTCAACGATTGTTTTCGTTCTATCGAGAGAGCGATTTCTTCCCTCTGCGCGTGCTTTTTGTCAATGCGAACGAAGTGGGTGCAGGGATTACCAAGTCTTGAATAGGTGTTTCAAGTGCGAAAAACATTGATTTCACGGCGCGGCTTCACGCTCGTCGAATTGCTGGTAGTCATTGCGATTATTGGCGTCCTCATTTCACTTCTTCTGCCGGCCGTGCAGCAAGCGCGCGAGTCAGCCCGGCGTATGCAGTGCCAGAACAACCTGAAACAGATCGGGCTGGCCATGCAGAATTATCACGGTACTTACAACACCCTGCCCTCCGGAAACTATGGGCTGGTGAATGCGGCGGGCACTAAATACTACGGACACGGTTGGACTTGGCACGCAAGCATCCTGCCGTTCATCGAACAAGGGGCGTTGCAGGACGCCATCACGGATCCTGCTGGTGGATTTGGTAACGAAAACGGCGGAACAACCAGCTTAAAGGGATTGGTCGTTCGTGCCACCATCGTGAACGCATTCTGGTGCCCCTCGCAGCCGGATGTCAGCAACGGCGCTCAGAAGAATGGCGGATACCAGCCATCAAATTACAACGGCAACATGGGCACCCGGATCGGCAATGGCAACGACAACTGCGTTTGCACGGGTGTGTCGACGCTCGCAGAAATGCGAACGAAGGCGTGGGGCTGCATGAATGGAAACGGCATCTTCTACGTCGACAGCAAGACTCGCTTTGCCGACGTGAAAGACGGCCTCTCGAACACGATCTGCGTGAGCGAAGTGGGCGACTCTGGTGGTGACGCGATCGGACATTTCAGCGGCGGCAGCGATCGCAAAGCCATCTTTTCTGGCGGGGCTGACGGCAATCCACCGAGCGAGATGTCGGAATACCTGATTGCTGCGGAAGGAAACGACCCGATTAACGGCGGTGCTGAAGAAGCCGCTGGTAGTTGGCACCCAGGCGGAGCGAATTTCGTCATGTGCGATGGGAGTGTCCGATTCCTATCGGAGAACATGGACATGCCGACCTATCAGGGGCTGAGCACCCGTAACGGTCGCGAAACGCTCGGCGAATACTAAGCTGCCAAACTCGTCGAAATCTAGCCGCGCCGCCGATCTTGGCGGCACGGCTTACTTGCTGAAATCTCCCAATCATCTATGTCAGAATTACGAGTGTGTGCTGTGAAATTGATACATACTGGTCACCTCGCAGTGGCCTTATTGGTAATGTTCCTGGGGCTGACCGGTTGCGGCGGGACTGGGGATAAGCCCGACTTGGGGCAAGTAACTGGAACCGTCACGTTGGATGGGCAGCCGCTTAGCGGAGTTGCCGTGGTCTTTCAGCCAGACAATGGTCGTCCGGCCCGCGGGATGACCGATGCCGAAGGCAAGTACGACCTGATCTACATTCGTAACGAACGTGGAACGAAAGTCGGGCACAACCGAGTCGAAATCGCCCCCAGCGAGGAAGGGGAAGATGAGGGAGAAGAGGCGGAAGACCCAGACTCTGTCGAACCAGCCAAACCGGTCAAATCGGGTAAGCCAAAGGTTCCAGCCAAGTACAACCTCAAGACCGAACTCGAAGCTGACGTCAAGCCAGGTGATAATACCTTCGATTTCAATCTCGAGTCGTAATCATTCGACGATAGATACCGAACAATTCGGGACAGGTCTTTTTCCGTGGAGTTAGCCTGGGAAAAAGTCCTGTCCCAATTTTCTACTGCGACGCGTTAATCCTTCAATTCCAGCGTCAACTCGTGCGACCCTTCTTTAGTCACATCGGCAGTCAGGCCTGACTTGATGAAGTCGGAATACTTCGCCGGCACATGATAGATTGCTTCGTTCTTAAGAAGCTTGTTGCCGGTTGGATCGTTGGGATCGTTCTCTGAAATTAGCTGACTCTTATCGACGGCCACTTGGTACTTGCCTGCGAAAATTCCATCACCGGGATTTGTCGTACCCATCTGAGCAACGCCGTTGGAATCGGTCAAACCGTTGGCGTAGTTGCCTTCGTCACTCACGAAGATGACGACTGCCTCTTCGATCGGTTGCCCTTGGTACATCACCGTGACGGCAAATGGAATCTTGCCAGGTTCCAGCGAAGGACCACAACCCACAAGTAGCACTGTAAATAGCAGAGCAATACCCAGGAGAAGACGTTGATTGATACGCATTGAATATCTCGTCGGAAGGAAACTTCCAGCACTTATAATAACGATCGAGAACATCGACCGGCGCGCGATACGTCAGGCCGGTCAATCCGAGAAGTCTTAACTTACGGAGCGCTAATTGCTTCGCTACCAGACTTGGTGACCATTGCTCCCCACACACCGTAAGGGCTGGGGGAACCGGTGTCGGGATAACCGCGGTAGTTCGCGCCTTGATTACCGGTGTTGATTGTTTCGGTCACAAAGCGAACCGAACCATCCATCATGCCAACGTTCACGCCACCAGGATGATAGCTGGTCGGCGAGAGCAGATATTGGCTTCCTCCGTGGCTCGTCCCATCGGCGATCAGCACCGAGTTTGGCGGGGTCGCAGCGGTGACACCCACGAACAAGATGGCTCCATCCCAGGCGCGGAATCCTCGTAGCGGCTGATTGCTGAATACCCCGACGGTCGAGATGTATTGCTTGGTTTGCTTGTTCAATAGCGGAGTCAACGCCACCGGGTACCAACTGGTAGAGCCCGGTTTGGTGACCACCGAACCGTAGCTACGATTACTAGATGGGCGTACTCCCTCGGAGAGCCCCATGGTGTTGCTGGTTCCGTCGGTGATCGAGGACATCCGCGACCAGGCGTCGTTGAGGAACACGCCGGCGTTCATATTGCCAGAAGTATAGGTTCCCCCGGGGTAGGAACGATAAGGGCGATCGCCAACAAAGAAGTAGTAGTCAGCGGCACCGGCCGTTTGATCAGGAGCTTCGGGGGACAGAAGCGGACCTGCATTGCTCGGGCACAGGAAGGAATCTACCGTCGTCTTCCAAATCGGATCGCTCGCATCATAGGGACCCACGGCCGAGGTCATGGCGTTATCGTACATCGCACCTTGTTCCATGAACGGCAACACGGCGAAACGAGCATTCAAACGATTGTTTCCCGCATAGGAAGCCGCCCCGCGAGGGTTCCCAGCCCGCAGCGCCGGAAATGCGTTGAAGGCATCGTGGTAAAGCTGAACTGCTAAACCAAGCTGCTTCAGATTGTTGGTGCACTGCATCCGACGAGCTGCTTCGCGGGCTTGTTGAACGGCTGGCAGCAGCAGAGCGATCAACACACCAATGATGGCAATGACGACAAGCAACTCGACGAGTGTGAAACCTGACCTTGTTTTCATCACGAAACCTGTGGAAATATGGACAGAATGATGTATTTCTTTCCGATCCTAAGAACGCTAAGTAATTTAGTCAACGAATTGGAATTCGTAGAAAATCGCCTTTTTGTCTCGACAAATTTCGGTGCGTGTGGCCGAGAAAGTTACCAAAAGAACTTGATTGAGCCAGCTATGGGAAAAGCGAACGCCCTTCTCGAATGTGTAAGCTGCAATAAACTAAGGTAATTGCCATGGCATTTGATGTTTTTAACGAAATAAATCTCGTTAAAAGCTTAAAACCGCAGTGCTTACCACAATCGAAATCGGCAATTAAGTGATGCTGTCCTGGCGTTGACCCGGGACCTGGCAGATTGCTTCTCAACGAGCTCCCGGCGCGAGCTATGTTTTCATACGTCGACGTCCGCTCGGTTGATGCGGTTCGCGATACGACGAAAAGTTCGCAGTCAGCAATCTATCCAAGGGCCCAACTCTGATGTCAACGCAACAACTCGCGCATGAAGTCGATTACGAAATCCTAGGTGAATCGATGCAGTTGGTCGAAATCGAACTCGACCCAGGCGAGACCGTGATCGCCGAAGCAGGAGCGATGTGCTACATGGAGGAAGGCATTCAATTCGACGCGAAGATGGGCGACGGTTCCAATGCCAATCAAGGGTTCTTCGGCAGCTTGATGCAAGCTGGTGGACGAATGCTCACCGGCGAGTCGATCTTCCTCACCCACTTCACCAACCATGGTGGCGGTAAAAAACGCGTTGCCTTTGCGGCGCCTTTCCCTGGAAAGATTCTGCCGCTCGATTTGTCGACGGTAAACGGTCGCATGATCTGTCAGAAGGATTCGTTCCTGTGTGCGGCCCTTGGCACCAAGCTATCGGTTGCGTTCAACAAACGCCTCGGGGCTGGCTTCTTCGGGGGCGAAGGATTCATTATGCAGCGACTGGAAGGAGACGGTTTGGCGTTTCTACATGCGTGCGGCACCATCATCAAGAAGGAACTTAACGGTGAAACGCTTCGCGTCGACGCTGGTTGCCTAGTCGGCTTCACCGACGGTATCGACTACAACATCGAACGGGCCGGCAACTTGAAGAGTATGGTCTTCGGTGGCGAAGGTTTGTTCCTGGCAACGCTACGTGGCGAAGGAACCGTCTACCTGCAAAGCCTCCCCTTCAGCCGCATGGCCGAACGCATCGTTCAGCATGCCCCAGGCAAAGGTTAAATCAAGTTTAAGTTTCATTGAGGAAGGCGGGCCTCCCCTTCCTCAATGAGATTTTGAATTGCCCGCAGTCGGGCATAGCCGCACGTGTGCGTCACGCCAGCGTGCATCTGGTACTGCACGAACTCCATCCGGACCTTACCTTCGGCATTACAATCGCAATGCCAGACGAATTCAGGGGTGGCCTGCAAGGAAAAGCCTTCGTCGCGCTGAGTCATTGCGGCGGTAGCTTGCTTTATCAGCGCGTAACGACTGGGAATATCCCCTGGTTCGGCGAATTGGTCGTAAGTCGTCAACTGCTGACGAAACGCTTGGAAGTTATTCGCCACTTTCGGCCACATGGCGAGCTTCGTCTCTTGAACATTGGAATACGATCCTAATTCCCAGAAGTAGACTGCCCCTGTATCCTCCTTGCGGAGACTTAACAGCCATAAGTTGCCGTGTGCGTCACGAGCAATCGGAAGGGTACTTTCCGGTAGGCGATCGGCGAGTATTTCGAGATGCTATTCGACGCTCGCCCACGAGCGTTCGTCATTAAGCGCGAAGAAACATAAAACATCGCTTGCTGTCTGTCTACCATCTTCCTCAAAGATCACGCAATTCGGTGAGGGAAATCCTCCATTGTGATCAAGGACAAACTCGCGATATTCACTCGGTAGTTTAAGCGATCGCTCTTTCTCAAAGGAATGGAGATATGACTCGGTCAATTGAGCGACATCCGGGAGCGATTTTAGCATTGCATTCTCAGGACGATTAATTCGATCCGTTACCAGATTGTCTTCAATGGATCGAGACGAGGTGATGGCGTCCATGGCTGGATCGCAGCCACTAAGAAGAAACGCTAAAAGAGCAGCCATGATCGGTAATATGTACGACTGTTTGTATTTCACTTTAAATCCATTAGGGATGCCGAGAGTTTAGTTGCTGCCAATGTATCGCCTCGATTTAAGGTGACAAGCGGAATTTGTTTACGCATCGTATTTCACTCAGTTAAACAGCGGCAAAGCGTTCGACAAGCACGAACAATTCATCTACCTTGGCACCAGCATCCACATCATGAATGGCCACAGGTAAGGTTGAACCACATGAGCGTTCCGTCAAAAGGCGACCAAGAAGCGGCAGACGCCAGGAAAGTCGATCAGGCATTAGAACTTCTGATGGCCGGCAACCATAAGAAAGCAGAGCGATTGCTGCTCGAAGTGACGGAAAATACGCCTGATGACTATCAGGTGGTGGAAGAAGACGCCGAGGGATTCGACATCAAGTTTTGGGATCAAGCCAGCTTCATGCACTATATCGCCTGGATGCAGGCAGGTCACATCCCCGAGACAAGCATCAATTGGCTACCGAGTGCCTACCCACGAGCACATTATTACCTGGCGTTTCTGTATGTGAAGCTAAAGCAGTATGACTCGGCCTGGGACCATATCACAATCGCCGAAAAGCTAGAGCCGACCAAGCCAGCGATTCAGTTCGAGGGCGCACAAATCTTGGTACATCAGAAGAAGCTGGACGAGGCACTGGCCCGCTACCGAAAGGTATCCGATTTGGGACCGTTTGTCAGCCAGCGCGATCTGGCAGTTGCCCGGCGCGGTGAAGGGTTCGTGCTGATCGAGATGCAAGAGCTTGATGCGGCGGAATCTGCGTTCAAAAAGTCGTTGGAGTTTGAACCCAACAACGAAATCGCGATGGGAGAACTTCAGTACATCCAACACTTGCGTAGCGGCGGCGAAGCAGCGCGGATGGAGTCGGTTGCTTCGCAGAGTGAAATCGATATGACCAAGTGCATCGTCTGCGAAACGCACGTCGAAGAAGGTGTGGTCATCCAGGTCAAAGGTATCCCTCTGGCTATCTGCCAGACTTGCCACGATAAGATGCTGCAAGAGACTGCCGCAAAGGAAAAGAAGTGGTGGCAATTCTGGAAGTAGATAGCAACTACTTCTCGCCCCTATCCCACTTAAACGTGCCCAGCTTCGTCCGATCTAATCCCTGCAGGTGCGCTTCAGATCGTTCAGGCGAATCGGAGCGAACATAGCGGTACGAGGCGTTCGGAAAGACCGATTCGATCAACGCGTACAGCTTCGGATCGTGCTCTTTCAGTTCTTCGCGGGTGTTGACGTGGTTATGCTGCGAGTCGTTTTCGGTATTGCAGTCGAACCAACTTTGCACCCCTTCGGCCCAGTACTCGTTGACGTTGGATCCGGCGTAGGTTCCCTTCCACGCTTCATTTTCTTGAGCGGCCTCAAAGCACGCTTGCAGATTGGCTTGAAACATCGGATCGAGATCGACGAGTGCCATTTGATGGATGGCATGCGAAAACTCGTGGATCAAGATACATTCCTTGCGGTAAGGATCGCCCGGTAAGTTGAGTACGTTCTCCTCAGCGCACGATATTGACGGACGGTGCTTCGTCGCCCCCAGCCCGCGCGCACGTCGGTTCCAATACTCCTTCGGCGTCAAGTCGGAATGCTCTGGCACATCGCAGGTTCGTTCCGAAACGGCCATCACGGTCAAGCGAACCCGATTGGCTGCCAACTGCCGCAACACATCCCCCCGCCCTTCTAGCATCGCCTGCACGACATAGGCGGTCTCTTGCAGCGCGGAATCATGCACCTTGGCTGACGCCACAATCGGAAAGTCATCGACCAAAATGCACTTCTGATAGAAGTCGTCCAGCGAAAACTTGTCAACGATGTCCTGTGGAATGGGCTGCTGAACCGTGGGTGTGCTCCTGTCCAAACTCTGCTCAGCGGCACTGCCATGACGGACAGCAAAGACGATTACTAACATCACGAAGATTATGTAAAAGCAAGTGTGACGAAACATAATTAAGGTGCGGTCTTTCGAGTGGTGATGTACTGAAGCAAGCGTTGTTGTTCTGCCGCTGCAAAAAGAACGGCGAAGATGCCATGATCATTGTCAGGGGGGAAAGCCTCTACCAAGTAGTCTTCTTCCGATTGCAGCGGCCCTGGACCTGGGCTGGTACTCAAGACTTGACCATCTTTTGTCACGTAGTTGGGTAGCAGGGCAAATGCTTTCTGGGCGGCCGATTCATAGGATGGATCATGCAGCCAGCCAAGCCGAACCCCTTTTGACATCGCGGTGGCAATCATCGCAGTTCCGCTCGTATCTAAAGGAGATTCTGTTGGATCCCGCTGCAACAGCGTATGCCAGCTTCCATCAGGCTGCTGTAACGGCAACAAGCTCGCGCAAAGCTCACGGAAATTCGCAAGCACCACCTGCCGTGCCTTGGAATCTTCTGGAAGAACTTCTAAGGCCTGGGAAAAGCCTTGAAGTAACCAACCGTGTCCACGCGACCAGGCTCCTGGTGACAATTGTTCCGGTGTTTCCTTTAGCCACCCGCGCCCTTGGCACCACAAGCCGGTAGTTGGATCTCGAAGAACGTCCCGATGGATCTTACCCTGAAGGACAATTTCTTCCAGGTACTTGCTTTGCTCTGATTCCACAATCGTCGCCATGCGAGCCATTCGTGCCACGTATTGCTGCATTGCATCGATCAACATCGCGTAACCGCCGCCACGTGTTTTACCGCGTGGATGAAGTAGTTCTCCGTTGGGGCCTCGCCAGACGTTCTGCAGCAAGTCATCCGTTTGTTTGCGGAATACGGGCAGCCAAGCGTCATCCTCGGAGGCTTCGTAAAGTGCCCAGGTTGAGCAACCAAAAGGTTGAGCCTTCCAAGAAACGTTCGTTTCAGGCGTGATCTGCAACTGCTGTGCGATGGCGAACACTTTGGCGACCGCGTTTTCATCGTTGGTTGCCTCGGCAAAGCTCAGTACGGCCTCTAGCGCGAGTTCATAACGATAGTTGGTCCGCTCAGGTTGAGTATTTAATACGCGATCACGAAGAATCGTACCAGCGTGATAGAGTGGCGTTCGGTTGGTAGATTCGACCAGATTCGGATTGGATGGTGGGTCTTGAGCTTCACTCAAATTCTGAAATGAAATCAGCAAACAGAATGTTAGCAAGAAGCAGCGAGTGGAGCGTTCGGACATAGCTGATTTTATGGGCGGAAGATGGACGTACGAACCTCTGAGACGACGCACAGATATTAAAACGTGCTGGCATGTGAACGTCCACAAAAAAAGCGGCGTCGTCCTTCTGGATAACACCGCTTATAGGTTGTGTCATATGGATCTGGCTTAGCCAACCTTCTTCAACAGCGAGACGCGGCCGCCGACGACCCATTCGGCCAGGTAGATGTTGCCATCGGCATCAAAGGTGGCGCCGTGCGGGTGAACGAATTTGCCGTCGACCCACTTATCGCGTTGTTGACGCACCTTGCGGCCGTTGGCGTTAACTTCCTTACGCCATGCCGGATCGTCGTCGAGGTAGGTCAGCACGTTGTTCTCTTTGTCGAGTAGCGTCAATCGCGAATCCAATTCACCGACCAACATCACTTCGCCACGGATATCGAGCGATGAAGGATAGACCAGATTGTCGACGTAGCTCAGATGCTCGCCGTCGAGAGTAAAGTACTGCAGGCGATTGTTGGCGCGGTCGGTGACGCACAGCGACGGCTCGCGACCTGGGCGGGTATCGACATACAACCCGTGCGGGCAATTCAGCTCACCTGGCTTGCTGCCACGGCCACCCCAACTGCGGACCCAGTTCGCATCAGCATCGTACTGATGGACGAAGTGCGAACCGTAACCATCACCCACGTAGAAGCCGCCACCTGGCGCCAGGGCAATATTGGTCGGGGTATAGCGACCGGCGTCTTTGTAGCGATTCGACTCTTGCGGGAAGCCTTTTTTCCAGACCACTTCGCCATTGAGGTCGAGCTTGGCGATTTGGTGATTCTTCACGTCGCTTAAGTAGAGGAACTCTTGCCCTTCTTCACTTCGCAGATCGAGGCCATGGCCGCCTCCATGGAACTCTTTACCGAACGACCGGACATACTTGCCGTCGGCGTCGAATACGACAATCGCGTCGATCGGATCCTTGGCTGGGCTCTGGTGGGTGATGTAGATCAAGCCGTCCGAATCGATCGCGACGTCGTGCGTCGCGCCCCACTGAATGTTGTCCGGCAGTTCGCCCCAGTAATGGTGGCACTCGTAGACATATTCACCCGAGCCAACGCGCAATGGATTCGAATCGGACTTGTTCTCCGCCCGAAGTAAGAGCGGCGTTGCCAAGGCCGTGGCAGTCGCGGCGGTGGTTTGTAAGAACTGTCGGCGGGTAGGTGAAGCCATGCGGTAGGAGTCCTATCTAGCAGTTGAATCAAGCATTCGTTGCGAGAACGAAAATCGAGTGTTTGTATGAGCAGTGCTGCATTCTAAGTGAACTCGCGTAGGCGACAACGCCCAATCTGCGAAACATTACCGGAGTGAAAAACAGCCCCCTAGGCGGCGAATTGCGGGGAGGATTACTAAGTCAAAAAAACGAACGTGGACAAAAAATATCCTTTCACCCAACGACTGGCGAAACCACTGCCTCCGACACAAATCGCAGCCACACAAACGCTGCTCTTAAGTGTCCCAAAAATCTTCCTGCTTTCACGCTTGACGAAAACAGACAGGTCTGTATGATTCAAGCATGAGTAAGACGGAAAAACAACCGAGTGCCCGACAACGCCTGCTCCAAACGGCCGAACGATTGTTCTATGCCGAGGGGATTCGGGCAGTCGGCATTGACCGAATCATCGCCGAAGCGGAAGTTGCTAAGACAACGCTCTACAGCCACTTCCCGTCAAAGGATGCATTGATTCTGGCCGTCTTACAAAAGCGAGAAGTCGATGTCGACAACATGTTTGAGAAAGCCATTGAGAGATCCGTCCAAAAGGGTGGAGCGAAGCTGGAAGGATTCTTCAGCGGGCTGAAACGTTGGTTTCAACAACCTGGCTTTCGTGGTTGCTCGTTCATCAACGCGGCAGTCGAATTGGCCGATAGTCAGCATGATGCGTCGCAATTTGCTTCCGCCCATAAACAACGCTTCCACAGCAGAATCGAAGAACTGATCGCGGAGGATTATAGCCCAGCTGTCGCCAAGGCCACGTCGGCGGCAATTTCACTTCTGGTGGAAGGGGCAATCATCAGCGCTGTATTAGAAGCGTCCGCCAAACCAGCCGATACCGCGAAAGCAACCGCGATGCAATTGATTGACTCGTTCCCAGGAATGATTCCTTCCCATTGAGTGTAACCTTCCCCTTTTTTTGTCATCATAGAAACAGACCGGTCTGTAGTGTTTACGGCCGGTTAATGATTGAGAGCTATATTTCAGACCTAAATCAATGGGATACGACCGAACATGTTTGGGACGATCAATTCAACGTCTGATTTGAAATATGCAACGAATCAGGCAACATTCCGATCCCCATTTTTTTTCGACGAACCAGACAGACCTGTCTGTAGTATTGTTTCTTTTTTGGGTTTACCCACTTAATTACCAGGAGATTTCCCATGCAACGCCTCCAATCCGTCAATCCAGAAACGGCCCAAGGTCGCACCAAGGAACTGTTAGATACGGTGCATCAAGCCTTTGGCGTGGTTCCCAATGCGGCAAAAGTGATGGCCAATTCACCAGCGGTACTCAGCAGCTTCATTGGGTTCACCACCGCCCTCGCCGATTCGAAGATCGACACGAAGCTACAGAACCAAGTGAAACTGATCACCAGCGAAAACAACGACTGCGATTACTGCACGTCGATTCTTAGCGCTACCGCACCAGCAGCCGGTATGTCGGCCACCGATGTCCTAACAGGTCGGACCGGTCAATCGGAAGATGCGCGCATCAAGTCGGCGTTGACGTTTGCCAATGATGTGCTGGAAAGCCGTGGCAAGGTCAGCGATGCCCAACTGGCCGCCGTCCGCGATGCTGGTTTCGACGATGCCGAAATCGTCGAGATCGTTGCCAGCGTCGTACATGGTTGCTTCACGAACTTTCTGAACAACGTGGCCGATACCGAGCTGGATATCCCGCAGGCAGAACCAGTCGTAACGGCGGAAAGCTGCCACTCAGGGACCTGCTCGGCACGCTGATCGAAGTGCCCACAAATTCATCTGTCAGCTGGAACGGGCAAACGCGTGTTCCAGCTGACTCCTTTCTTCAAAACCTAACCTGCAGGAGGTTTACAATGTCTACCCTTCGCCCACCCTTTACTTTGGAAACGGCAACCGCCAAGGTTCGCGCCGCCGAAGATGCCTGGAATAGTCGCGATCCTCATCGCGTGTCCTTGGCCTATACGGTCGATTCCCAGTGGCGAAATCGCAGTCAATTCGTTACCGGCCGTGATGCAATTCGCGAGTTTCTGAACGACAAATGGCAACGGGAACAAGACTATCGCTTGACCAAATCGCTTTGGAGTTTCACAGAGAATCACATCGCGGTTCGCTTTCAGTACGAATATCACGATGCCGCTGGTCAGTGGTTTCGCGCGTACGGCAACGAGCTTTGGGAGTTCGATGACGAAGGCCTGATGCGACGCCGCGAAGCAAGTATCAACGATGTGCAGATCGCGGAAGCAGAGCGACGTTTTCACTGGGCGGCACCTGGACCGCGACCAAGCGAAGACGAAGGTATCCCGGCCGTGAAGTGAACATGCCGACCCATCCCACAAACATGGAGTGCAAATCATGACAACGTATACCAGCGATATCGCCTTCACCCCGACGGTGAAGGCGATTCAAACCGACAAAGGTTCACGCGCGTCGTACGAGAAGATGGAACAGCGTGGTAGTTGGCGAGCGAAGATCACGCCTGACTTGGTCGAGTTTTTGTCCGACTTAGACATGTTCTACTTCGGCACCGCCAATGCGACTGGCCAACCCTACATTCAGTATCGCGGTGGCAGTCCTGGCTTCCTGAAGGTGATCGACGAGACGACGCTTGGCTTCGCCGATTTCAGCGGAAACCGCCAGTACATCACCGTGGGTAACCTGGCGGAGAATCCGCAAGCATTCATTTTTCTGATCGACTACATCAATAGCCGCCGCATCAAATTGTGGGGCAAGGCAAAAGTGGTCGAAGGCGATGCCGAACTTGAGCAGCGTTTGCACGATCCTAACTATCGAGGCAAAGTCGAACGAGCGATCTTATTCGTGGTGGAAGCTTGGGATATCAACTGTCCGCAGCACATCCACAAACGCTTCCCGCAGAAACTGGTTGCGCCAGTCATCGAGGAATTGGAGACCAAGATAAAGAAGCTGGAAGCAGAGCTATCGACACTGAAAAACGCATAACGAAAAGTCCCCTGCGCAAAAGCGAGAACGCCGGCCGCTGTCAGCCAAAACGGTGTCGATTTGTCGTAGAAATCCGCGCCAAGAGCGTCTTCATTCATTCCGTCGCTTTGGGGTGGTTGTTTAGAATCGAACTCGCGTGGTTCCATTCCGACTATTACCTACCAGGCTTCACCAAGCATATGAAACGCATCACGTTCGGTCTGATTTGTTGTCTCTTGCTACCTTCCTTCGCCTCCCCGGTTGCTGCCGATGAGAAGGCCTCGGTTCAGGCCAACGCCCGGCCAGATTGGGCAACGTTCAACCCAAGCCCGCATCAGAGCGGTCGCCGGGGGGAAGCGATCTCGGCAATCATCATGCACTTCACCGCCGGCGGCACGCAATCAGGCACTGTCGGTTGGTTCCGTAATCCCAACGCGAAAGTTTCGGCCCATTACGTAGTTGGTCGCGATGGAATGGTGGTGCAGATGGTCCCGCTCGATAAAGCTGCCTGGCATGCCGGTAAGAGCAAGATCGGTGAGAAGACGGGTGTCAACAGTTACAGCGTGGGAATCGAAATCTGCAACTGGGGTCCATTGCGTCAAGTCGACGGAAAGTTTGTCACCTACTCAGGACGAAAGTACGATGGTCCGACGCCGATTCAATCGGCCGATGGTCGCTACTGGGAACCATACACCGACGCTCAGTATGCTTCCCTGTTAAAGCTGTGCGAGTACCTCACCAGCGAATACGAAATCACTCACATCACCGGCCACAGCGACATCGCGATTCCCCAAGGCCGCAAGCACGACCCAGGAGACGCTTTCGCCTGGGACGAATTCCGCGAAGGCTTGAAGGACCGCAAACTGCAGCACATTGGCCCGCTTGAGGTAAAAAAGTAATCTCTGGTCAGTGATTAAATGAACCACGGATTACAGGGACGGCGACAGATTAGGAAGCTCGGTGAATTGACTTCGACTAGTTGCCAACTCATCCGTGATATCTGGTGTTATCCGTGGTTACTCGGAGAAAAACGCTGCTTGCTTAGAACAGCTTTTACATCTCAAACACCGCATACTGCGGCAGGTGGTCGCTTAGGGCGAATGCGTTCTCGTCTTCAGGGTTTAAACGAAACGCGCCTTCGAATAGTGGCTTGGCTTCAGTGATTTTTTGGGCGATCGGTCCGGCCGCCATGATATAGTCGATCCGTTTGTAGGGTTTGTCGGACAGGAAGGTTAGGCCGTCCCCCTGTCCTCGCTTGGCGAATGTATCGACCAGGCCGGCTGCTTGCCACAGTTCGTATTCCTTGGCGTCTGGCTGGTGATTCAAATCGCCGATCAGCAAAACGGAACGACCAGCGTCCAGGTCGGGCTGCATTGATTTGAGCATCGCGGGGATTTCTTTAAGGCGAATCGTCGGATCTTCGACAGGGTAGAGATGGGCCGAGTGGACCACCAACGGATCGCCATTGGGAAGTTTGATAATCGCTTTCCCCCAGTGTCGTGTGTACAGATCTTTCGGGCGATCGTAACCGAGTGGCGTGTTTTCTGATTCGAGGATCTCGTATTTGCTGAGCAGCGTGCCCGGCCAGTTGCCTCCGCTGGGGAAACGCACATGGTGCATTCCTAATCGCTCGGCAACTTCCTGCGTGAATGCTTCGCTCGGGGACTCGGAGAAGTTGACGATGTGCGGATCGTACAGGGCGAGCTCCAGTGCCAACCGTTCTGGCATTTGCCCTGCTTTGACCGCCTTCTTGGCCAGAGGCCGATCGGAAGGCCATCCCTTGCCCGCGTAAATGTTGTAAGCAATCACTCGCAAGCTCGATTTCGCGTCTGCATCTTCGGCTTGGCTACGGTGAGATGCGAGGCCCAAGCCAACCATACTGATGCTGGCCGCACCCAAAGCGGAAACGAATTGACGACGAGAAACGTTCATGGTGGGAACCTGCGACTTGATTGAGGAGCGTGTGGTGGCGACCTGCATTATCGCAGCTTCGGTCGCGCGTGGCACCCCATCGTCGTCGAAACTTCATCTACTTGCATCAAGCCCCCTTGGCGGACGAAAATGGGGCGGCAACGTCGCAGCCAACGCATCGCTGCGCAGGTTGAAAGCACTCGTGAAAGCGAAGGAATTGAATCATGCCCAATTGGGTTGATGTGGCATCGGAAGCCGCTTGTCCGGAAGGATCGGCGTTGGAAGTGGTCGCCGCTGGACGGATGGTGGCGCTTTATCACACGTCCGATGGCATGTTCGCCACCGACGGGATGTGCGCCCATCAAGGTGGGCCGCTGGGACAGGGGCAGCTCTGTGGCAAGATCGTCACTTGTCCTTGGCATGGTTGGCAGTACGACGTCACGACGGGAAAGCACGAGCTGAGCTCGATTCACCTCGACTGCTTTGAAGTGAAAGTCGAGGCTGGCCGTATCTGGGTCGACGTAACCGAGTAGGTGATTCGATGTTTGTTCTGGGGCACGCGAAAGTAGAAAGGCCGGAAGGTACGCGGCTCATCTACTGCCGCACTTGTCGAACGGGCCGCAATGCAACCGTGTGGCGAGTTCGCTTGTGGATGACAGCGTTTGGGGCGCGCGTGTTACCGATGTGGATTCTCGAACGCTTTCTCGTATGTGGCCGTTGCGGCGAGAAATACGGGATGGATATTTTGAATCTGAATCCTGGTAAGAGCGCGCCGCCATTCGATCAACAAATGCTGCGCACGATGGTCTATGCGGCGCTGGCCGATGGTTTGGTGGACGATGCGGAACGCAGAGCGATCGGGAAGCTGTATGACGAGCAGTTCGAGATGGCGCTGTTAGAAGATCAACTCGAACTCGAAATCTCGGCCGCCAAGCGGGAGTCGACTTCCCTTAATACCTACCTGGAACAGTATGCCGAATTGATGACGCCGCGACAAAAGCAAACGGCGGTCGAACTGGCGTACCGCGTGATGTCGGCCGGTGGACCACCGAAGCCGGGCCACCAGCGACAGCTTCACAATTTATGCCCAACCTTGCAAATGCCACCTGATGAGTTCGACCTGATTTTGGTCGAACTCAAAAGGAGACCGATCGGTATCGGACGTTAAGGTCAACGCCGGTTCTTTTAGTTGGAATCGGCCCAGCGACCTTCCTTAATACGGCTGCGACCGACGAACTGGGCAACTTCCGGCTTCAACACCTTGGGCGGCAGACGCAGATAGGTGAAGAACTTGGGGTCGGGTTTCTCGTATTCCGAAACCGCCTCTTGAACCGATTGGTCTTTCTTCAGATGAAGAAGCCGCGGCACCATGTTCTCGCTTTTGCGGGTCCACAATACCTTCGGACCATGTTTGACTTCCAAGCTGGCCGTGTAGGGAGTGATCTTGGCTGTTTCTCCCGGCGAACGGAAACCAGCGCCCAACATGCGGAAGTTGAGTTCCATCGGTTCGCCTCGACCGATTTTGGCGACCAGCACGATGGGCGAATCTGGATTCACCACCCACCCAGCACGCTCTACCGCTTCGGATAGTCCGGTCTTGATCATCTCTTGATCGACCCCGGGGATCGCATCGATCTTGAGTGCGACCTCGGTCCCTGGTTGGATCAGCAAGAGATCACTTGAGTTGCCGGTGAGCTTGCGTTTCACTTTGGTGACTGGATCGTGAGGGACCGGCAGCGTCACCAAAGTTGTTGGCTGGCTGCCATAACTATCAAGCACAGCAATTCCGCCTGAGAGCGTCACGGTATCGGTTCCCGATGGGACACTGTACTTCCACAGCGTCATCCCCAGTTCCGGGTCGATGATGCCGGCCAGTTGCGTCATCATGTAATCGTTATCGATCCAGCCGAAGAACTTGCCCGGCACTCCTTCGACGGTTCCATCTGCCAGTTCACGGCCGCTCGTCAAATCCCACACGACGTACTGACTTCCGGCGATCAGGCCAAGCAGCTTTCCGTCTGGCGAGAAGTGGGCTTCCGGGGTGAGCGTGGTGGCAATTGAAACACCGCCGAGTAGCTCGCCCGTCTCCGTTTCCACCACACGGACACCACCGCTGACGGGAACGGCGAGGTACTTGCCTGATCCGCTCATGGCCAGTTTGCCCCCAGCACGTATCTTGTCGAGCACGAACAACGACTTGCCGGTTTGCAGGTTCCAAATGTAAAGGGTGTCGTTCACTTGCACGGCAGCACGTTCGCCATCAAGCATCTTGCCGAATTCCACTTTCGGCTTGAACCCAGGTTTCTCCCATTCTGGCAGATGCCAACGTGCGAGTGCCTTGGGACTGCCGGTGGATAAACCGCTTAGCAAGATCAGGTCGCCCCCTCGTTCGGTTGAGCCATCAACGCCAATCACTGCCACGCTACGGTCGGTTCCAACATGGTGATCGATCAGTTTTAGAGTGTCGTCCAGATCCATGGCGGTAACCGGCCGCGACTTACCGAAGGAGGCCAGGTAAATCCGTCCGAAGTTGTCAGGCGAAACAGCGTTGCCGACGCGATTGGTCGAGACGGCAAAGGTCGGTTTTTCCGGATCGATCACGATCGGCTGCGAAACTTTGGCATAAGCGTCGAGCTTTTCGAGCGGTACGACCATCTGGCGAAACTTGACGGGCGCGGGCACAGGATCGGCCGCGATCTTGTCCAGCCCCTGATCAATATTGATGAAGATATCGACCCCATCGACCGGTAACTCGGTGGCCGCCGCACCCTTGGCCAATAGACCGCCACTCTTGGTCGGAGAACTCACCGCGTTGGAGGCAGCCGAAGATGGTTGCGGCCGCATTGCCGGAGCCGGATCAAGCGACGTGCCGCCACTAAACGGGTTAACATCTAGCTTATTGACGAACTTTTGATCTCCCTCGCTGAGTGCGGCAACGGGCACCACGACCTCTCGACCATCTTTGGTATGCAAAGTGACCTTGCCATCGGCGAACGAGTGCAGTGACGCTTCCACCTTGAACTTACCGGTCTTGTCGACCCACGTTCGATACTCGTCTGCTTTGACCGATCGTAGCGAGCCGCCAAAAGCCAGTAGTACAAGAACCAAACCGAGAGACTGCAAGCTTCTTGCCCAAGTCATGCTGTTGCCTCGAAAAGGAAAAGAGAAGGTGTCTTCGAAAATGATGAGAGTACGCGTGATCGTACCCGCTTCCCGAGGGGAATGCTAGTCAAATCTTGACCAAGTTGGGGGGAGATCTTCGTCGATCACGTGGCCGACCGGAACGAAGGGAATCACTCGGTGCGATCGACGGTTCGGTAGAGAAACGCGTCAGAGGTTAGCAGAGACATAAGCAGCGCCTTCATGCTTCCTCCGTTGTCCCGATAGGCTGCATGGGCAGCCTGCAAGATCGGGGCGTCATTGAGCGTTTCGTTGCGGCCCATCCAATAACGGAACGCATGACGGACAAACACTTGCTCAGCCCGCTCGCTATCAGCGATTCGCTCGATCAGTTCGATCGCATTAGCCACCTCGCCGTCGAGCTCGGGATCGCCTGAATCGATGATTTCGCCGGTACTGTCGACCGGCTTGTCCTGTTCCGTTTCGCGATACAAACCGGCATGGTTGTACATCTCGAACGGCAAGCCCAGCGGATCCATCTTCTTATGGCAAGTCCAGCAGTAAGCCTCTCGGGTGACGCGCATCCGCTCGCGGAGTGTGTTCTCGGGCTCGTCAGGTAGCATCGCGTCGACCGTGATCGGTACGTCAGGAATGCCACCTCCGAGCAAACGTTCGCGAATCCAGTGGCCGCGGCGAATCGCATGGTTGTCCATGGCATCAGAGTGTGAAACGAGCCAGCTTGGATGGGTCAGGATGCCGAGTCGTTCCCCTGCGGGCACCGTCGCTAACATTCGATCTGGCTGCATCGATCCATTGCCAAAACTTCGTCGGCTGACGCGAGCATAGATCTTCTCGCCTGAGAGATCGGCTGGTGTTACTTTATGGTTGATACCGTTCCGTTTCTTGGTGAGGGAAGCGGGCGGCTTTTTGCCAGGGTTCGCTTCGCGCCAGGCTTTCAACTCCTCTTCGGTCGCCTTTTTTGCGGCAGCGATGGAAGCGGCTGTTTCCTGGCGGGTTCTTCGTTGTCCGTAATAGATGTTGTCACCCTTGGTGGCGACAACCTGTTCGGTGGTGAGAAGTCGTTTAAGGACATCTTGGTCGTCGTGCAGGACGAGTTCAATCAAGCGATCCGTACTCGCCGTTGCATCGAACATCGCGCGGTAATGGGCTTGGCCAGCGGCACTCGCGCCGGTATCGGCCAGGGCTTTCGTGTCCTTACAAATGTAGCCTGCCAAGTCGTAGTCGAAGTAGTCGCGGAAGAATTGCAAGACGCGCGGCTTGCGAATACTCTCGTCGGCCAGCATCCGCTCGACTTCCCGTTTCACATCTTCCTTGGTCCGCATCTTTCCATCGAGAATTGCCGTGCGAAGCTGTTCATCTGGTTTGATGTAACGAAGAGCATGGTTCAACGCCAAGCCGAGCTCCCAGTCTCTCAGCATCACTCGTCCGTATTCGTCCGGCGAATCGTGCGCAGCGAGTTCCGGGCGAAACAACGCATCGCGATCGAGGAAGATCGCCGAAAGTCCCAGGACAACCCCTTCTTCTTTCCCCAATGTTTCAATCGATTGTTGGGCGATCGTCAGGTAAGTGTCGGACTCTTTGGGAGTCGGCGGACGGAACGTTAACGCTTCAAACAGGTAATCGACCGCGGCGCGTAACCGCTCGGTGGTAACCCCTTCGTTGTTCATCAAATCACTTACCGGTGTCAGCGGACGCATGACTTTCGTGCTATAGACGATGGAAGTTGGCAGGCCGCGGAGGTCTCCCTGCATCTTGTCTTTAATTGAGTTCGGATCGTCCGTGATTTGATATGGCTCGGCAATGCTGAGCGGACCGTATGCCATGTAGCGGATGATGTCTTCGGCAACGCCAGCAATCTGCGTAGCCTCGGCACTATTCACGGAATAGAAATCGGGGTAGTTCTCCAAGCCATGATCGCGGGCCGTCGAGAGAACCGCCGGCACGCTTTTCACGGCCGTGGCATAAGCGACGGTACCACCTTGCCACTTGATGATACGGTCGATTCCAAAGTATAGCTTCAACTCCCCGCCATGATTGGTCGGCACCACGTCGCCGTGCGTTCGCAGACCTGGCTTGGCTGGGTTGAACTTCGGTTCGCGGTTGATCAGTTCGTTGAGGCGAGTGATATGTTCCTGGGGAGTTACCCGCCAGATCCGCGCAGGGGAAGACGACGGGCGAAGTTGTATGCCTTCTGGCAGGTCTCCGAACAGCAGCGCGTGATCGACGAAGTTTCCTTTGCCAGGATCACGATCGGCATGGAAGCCACCTTGATCGCGGAGCGTTTCCTTCAACTCGCTGACAACCCAATCCGAAAACATCAGCCGCTCGATCACCTCAGGCTGATCCATGTCCTTCGGGGGCATTTCTTTGAGGGTGACCTGAGCCCAGACGGTTCGCCAAGTGTCGGCATTAACCTCGTCGACCGGACCCAAATTGGTCAGCGACAAGCCACCTTCCGGGTCGGTCTCGCCGTGGCAATCAATGCAATGATTGGTGAGAAAGGGCTGGGCTAAACTGCGGAAGTCGCCGGTGACTTTTTGCCCAGGCATGTAGTTTTGGGCACTTACCGTTGCGACCATCACCAAGCAAAAGATTGCTGGGGTTGCCAAACGCATCATCATGCCAAGACTTCCTTCAGCGGACCAGTGCTCGAATCGAACTTGGTCGCCAGCTTGTCGGTCATGTTGAAACGGTCGCAGGTTACGCCCGCCGCTCGGAGCAGCGATGTGTACAAGGCATTGATCGGTCGCTTTCCGTCGAGCTGCGTGAAGCAACCGGTTTTGAAGGCACCATCAAAGTTACCCAGCAGCATGACGGGCCAGTTCGCACCGTTGGTGTGCTGACTGTCGGCGTTGTTGCTGGTATAGACGATCAGGGTATTGTCCATCATCGTGCCGCTTCCTTCGGGAATGTTTTCCAGCGACTGCATGATTTTCACCAGCATGCGGCAATTGTATTGTCGGATCTTGATCCAAATCGGGTTGTCGGGCTGCTTCATGTGCCCCAGATTATGTCCTTGCTGATCGATGCCCAGTCCTTTCCATGCCCCAAAGATCTCGCCGCGGCCTGAACCGATGGTCAGCGTGTTCGTAATGCCGGAGGTCAGCGCCGAAATACCAAGATCCAGAAGCGCGTCGTGCCAGTCGGTTTCAAACTCGGGCTTGGTATACCGCTCATCCACTTCCGGAGCGAACTGTCGCAAGTGATCGGACACGGTTGCCAGTCGATCGCGAAGCCCGTTGATGTCTTGGAAACCGTTGACGTACTGCGAATAACGCTGTTGTTCGGCCGTCGGCAACGTTTGGCCTTTGGCCGTGGCCAGCTTTTCGATTTGGTCGAAGACATTCGAGCGGGCTTCATGCTGACGACGAATGTCCCCAGTCGAGATTCCTCCATAGAGCGTTTGATAAAGCTGGTTGGGATTCGAGTACATGAAGATCGGCGAACCGGCTCCGCTGGCGGAAAGCGTTGCCAAGGTTGGCTTCGAGGTCATGTTCTCGATCGAATCCATCCCGATGCAAAGATGCGGCAGAAGCGTTTGCGGCAACGCCTTGCTAATTTCATAGTCGATCGTCGCGGCACTGGGCGGAACGCCATCGCCGCCGCGATAACCACCCAACGCTCCAAAGAAAGCACTGTGCGAGGGACTCGTGTGTTGGCCATGCAGACCATTGATGATGTGCAAACGATCCTTGAATGGTTCCAAATCTTGAATTGGTTCCGGCAGCTTGGCATTACCCAACGACCCACTATGCTGCATTCCCTTGGGAACGCAGGTCGCCGGGTCGAAACCTTGATTCTGGAGGAAGAAGATGACCCGCTTGGGCGTTCGCCCTTGGTCGGACGAAGCGAACAACGGTTGCGGAACGAGAGAAAGGCCTAAGGCAGCGCTCGTACCGGTTGCTACGGCTTGCAACATTTTGCGGCGGTTAAGCATCATCGATCCTTCCACGACGTAACAGCGAATCCGGCCAGAGTGAGGACTCTGGAGGATGGCTTAATGCTGGTATAGCTGATAGGTCTCTGGGGCACCCTCGAATGAGGGCGAGATCACAGCGTGAGGGAAAGCGGTATTGAGGGGGAAATCGGCGGGGCATAACTCCGCTTAGTATACGAAGATCGGCTGCGTTAAACTACATAAACCGTCGACCTGTATCAAGCGAATTCCCTGTAAACGGTTGCCTGGGATGCCGTAACATGTTATCTGTAAACGTGTTAAGGACCGCGGTAGTCGGTTTTGTCTGGTGGAATAAATGATTTTGTGTGACACCAGATGCCGGTATCTGGGGTTCATCACTTACGAATTACCCCTCATCGATCGCTAGGTCATCCCTGATTTCGGTATCGCCGGGGCACATTTAATAGAGTCCCGGTGGACGAAGAGATCCCCGACATCATGACATATCGCTTCTGCTTTGGAGTTGCAATGCGTACGGCTCTTTTGCTCGTCTTGCTGGTTGCAGTTGGATGCAATCCCGTGAATCCACTACGTGCACCCAACAGTTCGTCAAACAATCAGCAGACCTTGGTCGAAGCGCGGGATGGCTTCGTTACCAAGATTGTCGAGACGGGCGAAGACTATGGCCCGCCAGATCAACCCGACGGAAAGCTGTTTGAACTGATCAAATACAAGTCGCCTGTTGGTGATCTTGCCGCCTACATCACACCTGATCCGGGCGATGGTCAGAAGCATCCGGCGATCGTGTGGATTACTGGGGGCGATAACAACACGATTGGTGACGTGTGGACACCGCAAGATCGCGACAATGATCAATCGGCGAGTGCCTTTCGCAAGGCGGGCATGATCATGATGTTTCCCTCGCAGCGCGGTGGGAACGACAATCCTGGTCAGCGTGAAGGTTTTTACGGCGAGGTTGATGATATCCTGGCCGCTACCGATTACCTGGCCAACTTGCCGTACGTCGATCCAGACCAAATCTATCTGGGCGGACACAGTACCGGCGGAACGCTGGCGATGCTCGTTGGCGAATGTTCGGATCGGTACAAAGCTATCTTCGCGTTCGGTCCTGTGGCTGGCGTAGTGCAGTATGGTGGCGAATACATGTACTGCGACCTAAATGATCAAAAGGAACTGGAACTACGCTCTCCCCTGTTCTGGCTGCACTGTGTGAAGAGCCCCATGTTTGTCTTTGAAGGGGCGAATCAAGGGAATTGGGATGGTTCGATTGAGGTGATGGCAAAAGAAAATCCGAACCCGCTGATCCAGTTTTGGAAGGTGCCGGGTCACGATCACTTCAGTGTGATCACCCCGATCACCGAGAGCTTGGCCCCACAGATCATGGAAGGAGAAATCGATGTCTCGCAAGACATGGTCGATGGGTTCTAATCGCTTTGAACCTAGCGTCCCTCAAATCCGGTTTGGATACTCTTGATTTCTCGTCGAAAATCGGCCCTACCGATGCCAACACCACGACGACCGAAGAACATCATACCGGTAGAACTTCGGGATGTTTACGCCGAAGTCGTTGCGAAGCCCCTGTAGAACTCCGTGAACAGGGTAAGACCTAAATGGAGGTCTGTAACGCCCTGACCGATCTTGGGTTCAGGACTCGCAACGGCAAATTCTGGCAGCATCCCCAGCAGATCGTGAAATTGCGACGGTCATTCCAATGAACCTACAGAGATCACTTTATGATTCTCCTTCCTGCACAAGATCAAGAATATAGCCTCTCGCTCCCGCCCCTCGAAACTGCTGTACCCATCGTTCTTTAGGCTGTTCCTCTAACCACTGGATGGCATGAGGCCCAATCCAAACATTCGGTGCCGGCTTCGAGGGATTCGTCCTAGACCGAGGCAATTCGGTGTTCTGCCAGATGAGCTTCGAGTTGCTGTATGTCTTCTTTATGTATTTTCGCAGGTTCTTGAAGCGTCTTTCGATTTGATCCGTAGACGAAGAATCGTGAACTGTTTTTTCTGTACTTGTCGTGCTGACTGCGATTCTTCCTTCAAACAAGTATGGCTCACCAAATTGAAAGCCAGATCGAAGGAATTGAATTGTCAGATACTCATTGTTGCAATACCACCATTCCTTGTCCTTCTTCCGATGGTGATCTGCTGTCAGACCAGCTGTCTCTGACGGATTCCAGATCATCAGATAGCTTCCGGCCTTGTCAATTTCGGAGCAAATTGGCGGACTTGGCTGATCCCACTTCGGGCCATCCACATACACAACTCCCTGTTCTGAAGTGACGAACCGCGCGAAGTCTTCTTCATCTTCCGGGTGCATTACAAAACAGACTTCGCTTCTCATTTGATCTTTGCACTCCACACGTTGAAAGTGGTGTCATATATCGGGACCGCTATTCGCCTATGACCTTCACTAGCACCCTTTTGGGCGCGCGACCGTCGAACTCGCTGCAGAAGATGATCCTAAGCGGCGAAATCCAGTTTGCCATTCGTAATAACGACGACAACTTACCCGGCTCATGACCTGACGCTTCATGTGAGCATGGGCATTGTCTTCGCCTGTTCGATTGAGGGCGCATCGCTGAGTAGACGCATCGAAAGAGCCAGACTTTTCAACCATTTAATGTAGACCTTCTGGAGGTCCGATTCATCATCGTTGATGAAAACAGAGGCCGTATTTTGCATTGCATTACCGATAATGAGTCACGCCGATGTATTCGTCGTACTCGGCACGCTGGTCTTCGGGTAACTGTTGTCGTTGATAACGTAGCGAGTAACCGCCGGAGAGGTCACCGTTGTCATTAATGGCCCAGTCGACGACGTCGTTCTCCGCAATCGTACGCTCGTCACCTACGGCAATGCCCGTCAGCCCTGCGGGCACTTCAAAGAAGGAAGCGACAAAGTTGGCGCCATCGCAGCGAACAACGTGCAACCAGACATAACATGTTTGCTCGTCCGTCTCGATCCGAGTCTTAATCATCGCCGACTTCAGCCCGCTACCATCGGCAGGAAGCGATTGCCGAAAGGTATCAAGGGTTTTTCGGGCGTCGTGGATCGTTTGCTGAAACAAGGCATCTTGGCTGTCGACCAGGTTAACCTGAGCACCTGGATCAAGGTCTGGCTGGCGGCCTAGGTCGCGTCGCAGCATTTGAAAGTCGTACCAGCAGCTTTCTGGCGAGATATCGTTGCCTCGCTTCTCTCGAAACTTGGCCACAGCCTGCGGAGTCATCATGATGCACGTGGCACCGTCACGTATGGCAATGACTTCTTCCAGGGAGAGAGGCGATCCCTTTGAATCCTCGGCACTGAGCAACACAGCACCGAGCTTCGGGATAAACACCGGAATCAACGTGTCATCGGTCATCGATAGAGCTCCAGGAAACGGTCATCAAAGTCGACTTGTTTCCTCGAAGATAACGCACCGAAGCGATGGCTTCCAAGAGATTGAACAGGGATGGTCAGGCTTTAGCTTCCCTTGCCATCCTTCGTCAAAGCAAAGTCGAGGCTTTCCGTCGCTTCGGTAATCGAAGCTTTGAGCGGAGTCAGGTGGGCTGCGTTGTAGTTCGGATGCGTGGTCGTCTTCAATTTGTCACGCATGCCACTAGCGGGCACGCCCTCCAAAACCAACTCTTGACCGACAACTTCGTTTCCGAGAATCATAATGGTCTTTTCTCCCGGCACGATCTCTGCGGAGTATTCCCCACCAGCAATCACGCCGCCCGACGAAGGCGTTTCGCCATCGGTAGCAAGGAAAGTAATCGATCCTTGTTCAACTGGCTTACCGTCGACGGTCACCTTCCCTTGAACGGTGACCGTGTTATTTGACTCGGCGCCACAGCCGGTCAGCATAGTGACGGCGCTCAGGACGACCATTGATACAGCAAAAGGAAAACGAATCATCTTCAATGTCTCGAATCAGGCTTTAGGCGGGACTGAAATAAACAAAGCGCGAACGGCACTTCGCGATAAGAGCGGTCTCGTCATCGAACGAGTTCTACCTTCGATGACGAAACGAGTTTGAACAAGAGAAGCTACGAACTACGGAAGCTGTGTGGCTTCGCCACCACGGCCTGAAAGGGCAGCCCGCCAAATATTTTGCGAAACGGTTTCGGTAACAAAGCGGACCGAACCATCCATCATGCTCACGTTGACACCACCTGGATGGTTACTGCGTGCCGCGATCTGGTATTCCTGATTGCTACCAACCGGCTGGCAAGGCATGCGGCGGTATTCTGGGTTGGTAGCTAATGTCGTCCGCGGAGTACAAGCCCGGCACTGATCTGGCACGTTCGAATTCGGGGTGTTGATCGACATGAAGCCAGGGCTGCCTTCATCGTTCAACATGTCACCGCGGTTGTCGTCCAACTTGCCTGGTGAAGCGATAAGAATCTCGGAAAAGCCAGCGGTATTCGAGGTTCCGTCGACCAGATCAGCAAATCGATACATGTGCCGGACACCAAACGGCGATCCGGTAAAGATCGCTTGATCGGCGGCATTTTGGTGAAGATGCGTGTTGCCCATGTTGGTCACATAGCTACCCATGACGCGCCAGTACTGATCGTTTTGATCTTGAGTGACGTTGACCTTGTCGGAAGGACAGTAATAGCCCGGCACGAACACGCGCTGCGTGGCAAGATTCGGTGCGTCGTGGAACGGAATGTTGAAATCGTATTGGTCCGCTAAAGCGGTTTGTTCGATGAATGGCCACAAGAAGACGGGCCAGGTAACACGTTGATACGTTTGACCGTTCTCGACCTTGCCGCCACTATTCATCGCGCCCAGCGGCATAAAACCTTTGTTGATGTCGGCAAAGTTGTGGGAGGCCAATGCCCATTGTTTCAAATTATTGGTGCATTGCATGCGGCGAGCTGCCTCGCGAGCTTGTTGGACAGCCGGCAGGAGCAAAGCGATCAAGACGCCAATGATGGCGATGACCACCAACAATTCGACAAGGGTAAAGCCACGATGGGTACGTGCAGGCATGGAAAGGCACCTTTGTTTGTAAGAATCCGAGAAAAAGATCGTATACGACGTGACGAGATCAGCATCGTTAAGGTGGGTTGTATCAGGCGGGTTCGAAGGGAGGGGTAATCGCTGGCAGGAGGTCGTTGGCGTGCGATTGTAGAAACTTTACATCGCCCCGGCTAGAGCCATATTGAGGAATGTTGCGTCGTTGAGATAGCACAGTGGTGCTCAAGTCGGCGTTGCAAAGCGTTCATGGATAAGTGATATCTCATCAACTAGCTTGACTGTCGTAGTAAAAAGATGCAAATACTGGCAAATGACGGTGCCATGTTTTGCAAGGGGATGCATGGGGAAACGACGAAGTTTCTTCGCAGATTTTACGGTCGGTAAGCCTGCGTCTTGTACGAAAGAAGGGGTATTTAGGAGGGTGTCGCAACAGAAATCAATTGCATTTCGCATCGTTGTCGTTGGGGTTTTTCTTTTCGGCTTGGATCATGCTTCTGAAATTGTGCTTGGTCTGCCATCGTCGTGGACGTCAGCAATAATTTGGGTGTACAATTAACGAGCTATCTTCCCTCCTTAATAAATCGCCGATTTCTCGCCCAGGACCTGCATGTTGGCTTGGAAAACGAACCACAACTTGTCTTCGCGAATCTTCGGTTGGGCGACCAGCCTCTTG
Source organism: Blastopirellula marina (assembly GCF_002967765.1). Classification (NCBI taxonomy): domain Bacteria; kingdom Pseudomonadati; phylum Planctomycetota; class Planctomycetia; order Pirellulales; family Pirellulaceae; genus Blastopirellula; species Blastopirellula marina. The sequence goes on from NZ_PUHY01000005.1 coordinate 698,309, forward strand.
TTGCTGCTTGGGCTAATTGTTCCGACTTACGCTCAGGAGGACATCGAGCAGCTCGGCGCCCATCTGAAAGAGGCGACTGGCGAGGAACTCGTCCAAAAGCTTGGCGCAAATGATTTCGATGTTCGTGAAGCAGCCGAGGCAGAGATTCTCACCCGAGGCGAAGAAATCGTTTCCCTGGTCGAAGCGGCCTGTAAATCGCCCGATCCGGAAGTTCGCATTCGGGCGAACGATATCTACCGTCAATTATCGATCCGTCTACGCGACGAGCGGTTTGAACGTTTCTTATCGATGGATAAGAAAACGGATCTCCCTGGCTGGAAGCGATTCAAAGAGCAACACGGCGATTCCCCGGCGAATCGAAAGCTGTACGTCGAGATGCTGCGGCAGGAGTGGGAGTTGCTGGTCGCATTAGAAGATCAGCCTCACTTGATCGACTATCTGTTTTATCAGCGTGCCAACAAGATGCGTGGCAACTTCCAATTCCCCAATCAAGGTCAGGGAGTTAGTGAAGGAAGTGCGGCGGCCATGTTCCATGCGGCATCGCAGAAAGATGTGCGGATCACGCAGCCCGCCATGGAGCAAATGCGTTTTCTGATGGCCACGCCGCAGCTTTCAGGAAGTTTGCAAGATCCTGAAAACAACAAACCTCTGCTCAGCGTGTTCGATCATTGGCTGAGAGCCAACATCGAGATGGGACGCTTCACGTCCGAAATGCGTTTTGTCGTATTGGCGACTTGCATGCGCGAGCATTTGCCCAGTGGTGTTATCCTCGCTCGCAAGATGCTCGACGATCGATCTAATCCGTTGCGAGTCGAAGAGTTTACCCAGTTTAATGTTGGGATCGATTCCGATCAGCAAATGATGTACGCGATGCTGGCCTTGGCCAAACTGGGTTCGCGCGAAGATCTCAAGATCCTCAAGCCATTCCTCGACGACGAAACCGCAATCGACGCCCACTTGGGAATTACCGATCGTTTCACCACGCAGCTTCGTGATGTGGCCTTGCTTGCCTCAATAAAACTGATGGGCGAAGAGCCCAAAGATTACGGTTTCTCACGCTTGGCGACCGATCCGAGTTTCCTCTACAACGTCCGTTCGATCGGCTTTCTATCGCAAGAAGAACGAACCGCGGCCTTCGAAAAATGGGAACAAAGCCGCAAAGAAGAGACCGAGCCAAAACCGGACGAATCGACTGCCGAGACTAAGTAATCGCCGGTCGAATAGTCTACTGCTAGCGTGCTGGCTGTTCGCATTGACGCGATTGGGTGAAGTTGGCATGATTCGGCCGCCTGTTTTCAGTAGCGCTCCATGGCAACTCTGGACGATACTAAACATGCTAGTGAATCGTTCAAGGAGGAACCCCATGCGCCACGTAGCGCCTCTGCTGCTTTTAGCATCGACCCTATTGGCCGGTAGTGTCGGTTGCCGCTCGCCTTATTACCAAGATAAGTTGGCCCTGATTGGTGCTGGCACTGGAGCACTTGCCGGTGCCGCAATCGGGAATGCCTCGGGGCATTCGGCCGGTGGTGCGATTATCGGCGGTATCGTCGGTGCCACAGCAGGCGGAGCGGTTGGCTCGCACATGGACGAAGTCGAAGCTCGCAATCAGGCCCTTATTCAAGAGCGTCTTGGCCGCAGCGTGGAAGGGGCGACGACTTACGCCGACGTGATCGCGATGAGCAACGCTGGTCTCAGCGATCAGGTCATCACCACACACATTCGTCGTCACGGGGTCGCCCAAGTTCCTCAGGCCCAAGATTTGATTTATCTGAAGAGCAACGGTGTCAGCGACGCCGTGATTGGAACCCTACAGGCACCACCTCCAACGGAAGTCGTCCGAACGGTTGCCCCGCCTCCACCGCGCGCGGTGATCGTGGAAGAATACCATTACGGTCCACATTGTTGGGGACCGCCGCCGCGACGTCATGTGCATCATCACCACCCTGGGGTAAGCTGGGGTGTTTCGTTCAGCAACTAAATTGCCAGTGTGAACCATCGAACAAAACAAATTAGGGAAGCTGTTGTCGCTTCCCTTTTTCTTTGCGCATGCTTAACGCCAACCAATCGTTCTTCCGTAAAGTTCCTGAAACCCGACTCGGACCGCGAGGGGTAAAACAGGTATACTGATGCCGATAGTCCGAAGTTTCCCCCAGCACTGACCAGGCCATGAGCAGCGACCAACCCAACCAAGACGTCAATCCATCCGCCGCGAACCAGAAAACGCCGCGCTACGTGCCACCCATGTGGGTTTGGATCACATCGGTCGTGTTGCTGGTGATTGGCATGATCGGCTTTTTTGGCAGCGAACTCGGCAAAGGCCCACTCGCAGCGTGGTACGATTCCGTTTGGTTTCTGCGTGATGGAGCGATCTGCAATTTGTTTCTCCTGATTGGCGGCTTCTTCGCCTTCTTTATCCCGCTGATGTGGATCACGTTCCGTAGCAGTTGGCCGACCGGAATTCGCCTGCTTCCTTTGGCAGTCGTGGTGCTGATGGTCGGTGGCTTCTTCGCCGTTTTTGAGATCAAAGCGGTCTCCGGTTACACCGTTCCCCGCTTCGGCTATCGCTGGGGGAAAGAACCGGACCAACGACTTGAAGATATCGCTGGCACGGCGCCTGAAGCCGTTGCGGAACAAGATGCGCAAACCGAGCTGTCGCCTGATCCCAACGCCTGGCCGCAGTTCCTCGGTCCCGAGCGTAACAACCGCTTGCCTGGTCCGAAGTTGGCCACTGATTGGGGCGCGAAGCCACCCCAGGAGCTATGGCGAATGCCGATCGGCGCTGGCTGGTCGGGCTTCGCCGTGCAGCATGGTCGCATCTACACTATGGAGCAGCGTGGTGAGAACGAGTTGGTCACCTGCTACGACATCGAAAAGCTCGACGATGCAGGAAAGCCGACGTTGATTTGGGCGACTGGTATCGAAGCTCGGCATTACACCGTAATGGGCTACGCTGGCCCGCGTTGCACTCCCCTGCTCTTCGATGGTCGCGTCTATGCTTCGGGAGCCACAGGCGTTCTCCGCTGCCTCGATCAAGCCAGTGGGAAAGTCGTCTGGCAGCACGATCTGAAGGAAATGTACGGGGTCACTCCCGACGTCGAGACCGCCAATATCGCTTGGGGCCGAGCTAACAGCCCGCTGGCCTATGAACTTGATGATCGCAAGATCGTGATCATTCCTGCCGGCGGTGCTGATTCCAAGAACGAGGAAGAGATGGTTTCGCTGGTTGCCTTCGATGCCGCTACGGGAGAAACGGTGTGGGAAGGTGGCCACCAGCAAATCAGCTATGCTTCACCCTGCATCATTCAAGTCGACGGTGCCGATCAGATTTGTAGTATCAACGAAGCCACGATCACCGGTCACGATCCGGCAACCGGCAAAGAGTTGTGGTCGATGGAGTGGCCAGGCAGCTCGCACGCCAATGCGACCTGCTCGCAAGTTCACTCGCTGGGTAACAACCAGTTCTTTGTCTCCAAGGGGTACGGCCAAGGGGCGCGCACTTTCGAGGTCAAGCCGTCCGGCGAAGATGGCTTCACCGTCGAAGCGTTGTGGGATAACAGCCGCGTGCTCAATACCAAGTTCACCAACGTTTCGATTTTGAAGGACGACATCTTCGGAATTGACGACGGCATCCTTGAAAAGGTCACGATCGGCGAGAAGCGCCCTGAGTGGCGCGAGCGTGGCTTCGGACATGGACAGGTTCTGCTGGTCGGTGATGTGTTACTCGTGATGGGCGAAGAAGGTAACTTGGCTGCCGTCGACACTAGCTCGGACAAGTATCATGAATATGGCCGCCTCAAAGCGCTCTCCAGCGAAGTCGCCGCCACCTGGAACCCACTCTGCCTCTACGGCGACTTGCTGCTCGTTCGCAACGCCGAAGAAGCGGCCTGTTACCAGCTGGCGACCGAGGAGTAGAAGACAGCCTCGCTCGCCATTGACAGAAGAAACTGGGAGGGCGCGTCTCGATGTATTGTCCGCCCCCTAGCGTTTGAGCCAACCAGTAGCAGCCTGTTATTCACCCGGCTCAATCACCAGCATCCGCACTTTGCGTTTCTCCTTCACAAATTCCAGCCCTGTCTGGGACGAGATAGTTGCTAACACCAGGTCCGGATCATGCGCCATCTGTAGTTCGACCGGGGTGGCCGGACTCGGAGCATGAAGGCGGAACGAGACATTCTGTTCCGGCAAGTTGGTCGCTTCGATGACGATCGGGACGTCAATCCAGCGTCCCAGCCATTGATTGAAGAGCTGGAAAGTGCCCGTTCCTCCCCCGGCCCCGCCATCAGGAAAGGCTTTCGCGCCGAAGATTTCAATCGTATCGTACTGAGAGTAGGCGTGGCGCGGGGCATCCTCTTTCGGTACGAACTCCGGCAGCGGCTTGAACTTGTACTTTCCTTTCATGACGTAGACCTCCCGTTCCTGATCCTCGAAACGCATCTTCACGTTCAGCTTCAACTGATCGTTGAAAATGGTGCTCAGTTCTGGCAAAAGCTTCTCACCTTTGGCCTCCGGGCGCACGACCCAGTCGCCAGTTATTTGGGTTGATAGGAAGTCGCTTGGTCCTGCGATGTTTTGTGGATAGATATCGAACATCGTCTCCACGATCGAACCGATGTGCTGGCCACCGAAAACCATCCGCCAGCTTTCCAGGTTGCCTTCGCTGTAGTGGAACGTCAGCAAATCGGGGCCAGCGGGAATCGACTGATACTGGGACGGATGGGCGGCTTTGTACCACTTTGCCCGCGAATCAGGAAACGGTGGGGCAATCCGTTTGATATTCTGGTCATCATCAAGTCGATAGCCTGCTTCGATCATCGCTTGTAAATAAGGTGCGGCTTCCTGTTTGAGTTTCTTTTGCCGCTCGGCGAACGAGAGTTTCGCGTCTTTGGGTTTCTCCTCCTCAGGCGACTCTTGCGGATCTTCCGCTTCCTTGTTCTCTGCCGCCAACGCGACAGCATCGTTCAACTCATGAAATTTGCTGGCCACATCGTGCAGCGAACCATGTGCGGCGACTCGGCCTTCGGCGTCGAGTACGACGCAGTAGGGATACATCTTCACTGGGTAACCACCGACCAGGTCTTCGTCTGACTTGGCCGCGGCAAACGTTGGATAGACATGCGCGCCATCTTGGATGGCGGCAGCGATGTCATCCGCTGGCGTCCCTGGCGGATGAATGCCGATCACTTGCCCTTTTTTCGCGATTTGATTTAGGATTGCGTAATCGTTTTTGCAAGGACCACACCACGCCGCCCAGAAGTGAACCAGCGTCGGCTTGCCACTTAGCTGCGGCTGCTCGCCCAGCCACTTGCCATCCGTTAAGGGAGGCGCGGCCTGACCGACTAGCTTTTGCATGGGGACTTTCAGCTTATCGATCAACTCCTGGCTTTTCTGTAGTTCCAGCTGCTTTTGTTGCACTAGGTGATCGATTTCCGCTTGAGAAATGTCGTCTCGCCAGTCGTACTCGATAACTGCATCGGCAACCCGTTGGTCTTGTACAAAGTCACCCGTCTGCGGTTTCAGTTTTTCTATCCGCTCGGTGAGATCGACATCGGTCGTACACTTCTTCACACGACTCTCGCAGCGGATGTAAGCATACTTTCCCTCGCCTTCTTTGCTGGTGTGGCAAACGATTCGATCCTGGGTGAAGGGATACCAAGCTCCGGGAGAGATCTCTTGATAGTCACCGAACTGGACAAAACAGGAAGCGTTGGCCATGTGGTCGAAATTGGCCTCAAAAAATGCTTCGCCCAATTCGTCGATTTCCGCAGATGTCAGCTGTGATTTTTGTTGTCGATACCACGCATAGTAATCTTTCGCCGAGGGAAACATTTGGCCTGCGATCTTCTTCACCGCTGGATGCTCATGCACCAAGTCACTTTTGCCACCGTAGTACACGTAATAGAGCGCGGCATGAATCAGTCCCGTTTTGCGACCAATCCAAAGCCGTTCCGCGCGCCCCTTCGATTCCACAATGTCGCATGTTTCACCTCCCATCTCCTCTTGACCCAGATGACGATAGGTAACGATGGCAGGATCGACGCGATTGTGGCACGTGTTGTGATAATCGTTGTCACCCCACCAAAACGTACGCGGTGTCGCTTGAATGAATTGATAAGCAAGGGGAGAAGAATGTTGCCACGACTTTTCGAAACTGGGTAGTCGAAAGAAGCGAGCTGGACGCGTGCCCGACCGTTCCTGACACCATGCCTCTTTCGAATCGTAATACCGTACGGCGTACCAATCCGATCCTCCATCGTTATCTCGCGAGTTTCTGTGGGAGAGGGATTCACTCAAGACACGAGTGGCATCCCAGGCCAGTAGGTTGTCAATGTTGACCCACTTCTCTTCGGCGACCGGCTCTGTCAGTGCGCGGCGGAGGTTTTCAAGGGACACGACCTCTTCAGCCGTCATGGTTGCCACATCACCGTTGCGGTAATCGATCTGACTGTAAAACCGGGGCAAGCGGTCGATCGCTCTGGCTTTCGCATGAGCCGCTATGGCCAGCTTTGTTGCCTGTTCGTCCGAAATCGTGGACGCATCGTCCTCGGCGGAAGCTTCGGACGTTTGCAACGCGAAGATCGTTGCCAGTCCTACCACAACCAAGAGTACCAGCATTGCTCCGGCGGCTTGTGGCGAACGCGAAGGTTGGCCGGTCAGGCGACGGATGCGCTGCAGCAGCGAGCCTCCACTGGCAGCAATCGCCAACGGTGTGCTGCTGCGGAAGGTTTCAACCGCCAGAAGGGCCTCGGAATATGGTAGCGGACCATGACAAAGCTCGGCCGCGATCGCGTCGCAGCAGCATTCCCGCTCTTTCCGAATCTGGGCCGAGGCCCACCATACGGCCGGATGAAAGAACAGGACTGTTTCGGCCAGGTTTTGTAGCAGGTTAACCGCGTAGTCGTAACGGCGAATGTGGGCTAGTTCATGGGCCAAGATCGCTTCGAGTTGTCCCGGCGTCAGCCCACTGACCATTTCCGTCGGAACTAGAATTACCGGTCGCAGCCAGCCCAAGACCATTGGCACGGTAATCGCCGCCGACTGTCGCAGCGACACCGAACCACGAATCCGCAAACGTTGACGCAGCCGCATGAGCGGTTCCTGCCAGCGAACCTCTTCGATTGTATGGCCAGTGCTGCGAAGCTGTTGTACGGCGAACCAATTCACAGCCAGTCGCAAGGCGAGTAACGCGACGCCCACCGACCACACGAGTACGAATCGATCAAGCCACGGGGCCAGGCCGACGGATAGCCATTGTGCCCAAGATAATTCGTTGTCTGTGGGAGCGGTAAATGTTCCTACACCGATCCGCTCCATTTCGATCGCAGGTGGAACCTCCGTCAGCGAGGCGGGCTCAATCGAACGATCCTCGATGGGAACGGGTTCCGCAGAGGGTTCTGAAGCTTCGAGAAGTTTGGATTCTTGCACCACAGCAACCACTGCTGGTTGCGCGACTTCCCAGGCGAAGGTCAGCGTCGCAATCGCCGCCATGCTGGTCAACGCCGTGCAGGCAATCAGATAACGCAGCTGTGCACGGGCATACGGCACACAGGCCAGCGCCAGAAGCAAGACCACCCCAATCACGGTGCCTTGCCACAGGAAGTGAATCAACGTCCAGCCACAGGCATCGAGAAGGTGATCGATACTCATTTCTTAGTTCCCTTTTGTCCTTTGGATTCCAGGTCGTCCAGCAGTTCGCGGATGGCTGCCAGGTCTTCTTTCGAGGCATGTTCGTCGGAAAGTGCCTGCATGACCATCTGTGCTGGTGAGCCCGCAAACACGCGGCGTACGAAGTCTCGGAGCAGTTGCCGCTGGGTTTGCTCGGCGGCGATCGCGGCAGAGTAGATATGCGATCGCTGCGTTTCATCACGCGTGACGAGACCCTTATCAAACATCTTCTGCAAGATCTTAAGGGTCGTCGTGTAGCCGGTCGCCGAATCTGGCAACGCGTCGTGAACTTCACGAACCGTACTCGGCCCGCGTTGCCACAACACACTCAACAAAACGAGCTCAGCCTCGGTCGGTTTGGGGAGTTTCTTCTTCATGCCTGGCATGATATACGACGCGAGTCGTAGATGTCAACGACATTTGTCGTAGTTTGTGAGAATGAAAAAGATTTGTAAGGAGCAACCGCAGACAACAGGGACGCGTACGGTACCGTCTTGTCGCACTTCAACTTTCGCCGAGAGTGCTATTTACGGTAGCCTCTTTAGACTGCCAAGAGTGAGAAGCGTATCCGTATCGGGGTGAAGCCGAATGGCCAGACATCCTTGAGCTCAAATCCGCGCCTATTGGTGTCATCCGCAATTAGCCTCTTCCTCACGAACTTCACGCAGCATAACGCCTACCCAGAGACCTTCATCGGGCGTTCGTGAAGGCGATTGGTTTGGTACGCTTCGATGAGGCGTTCCAGCATTTCGATGCGGTAGCGGATACGTTGGCCTCGTTCGGTATCGCGGGTATGTCTGGGGGAAGCGAACTCCCGAATGCTTTGGACTTGCGGGATGATGTCGACGCCATCTCGGATGGCTGCATCGACCGATTCGAAGTGACTGTGTTGGGCCAGCACGATTCGGCCTGGTTCCAGTACCAATGTATAGCCGAAGTCTCCGTAGGCTTCGGAAAATGCCCCATCGATTGTGATCGCTTTGCCGCTCCGCTTCAGCGGCGATTCGCCAGCTTCGACCTTTACGGGCACGTGGCCGTTAACGATGAGCCCACCTTCGGGATCCATGCCGAACTCGGCGAGGACCTTATCGCAAAAATCGACCTCATGAATGAGCGAGAAGTAGGCGTCTTTCGATTCGTGGTGCGACGATTTATCGGCAATGAAGTCACGCTCGAGTGTGGCGATGCGGTCTTTCCCGAACAGGGGCGAACGCGGCCCGCTCCACAGGTACCAGAGGAAGTCGAGGTCGGGTTCGTCCGAGTCGACTACCGCGCGGCGAACGACTTTCTCGATCTCTTCGAACATCGCGCGCCCGGAGAGAGAACGTCCATCGATTTCCAGCGGAAGGAAGTTCCCTTCTTCGTCGGTCGGCACGCAGCCATGGAAGATCAAGCACTCGTCACGCTTCAGATACATCGATCCGTAGCCCACCAGAAAACGCATCTGCTCGCGTAGCTTCTGGCTGTTGAGGAACGAGTTCTTCAGTGCCGATAAGCAGGTCGCTTCCTCTGGCGTCAATTCGTACGGGTTGTCGGGATTGACGGTGGGAAAGTTGGTGTCGCGTAGTTCGTACGTCTTGCCATCGATTTGGATTGTGCCCTGGGCATGGTCGATCCGATGCATTAAGCGGCGATGATCGAGATCCCACTGCGGGTTCCGCTCGATCATCTTTCCTTCCATCTTGAACTGGATGATCGCGATCGCCTTTTGCATGCGGGCCACCACTTCCCGCGGACGCATCCCCTCCCCTTTAGGCATGAAGCGCTCTGCCGGGTCGTCGGCGTAAACGGTTCGGGCTAAGTGTTCCAGCGGCGTGAGCGGTACGCTGTAGCCTTCGTCCAGCTGACCAATCCGGCGATACCGTAGTGAGATACGAAGCACGGTGCAAAGCGCCGCTTCATGTCCCAGCGAGGCCGCCAACCACAGCACATCATGATTGCCCCAGATGAACTCCACATTTGGCTGCAAGCGAAGATAGTCCATCACCCGGTCACCTCGCGGCCCACGATCCCACAGGTCGCCTGCGATGATCAATTCGTCCACTGCCAGGTTACGAATTAACCGTCCCAGCAAGTGAATCAAATGCAGCGCGCGATCCCGTCGAACCAGTTCATCCAAAATGGCACCCACGAACGCTGGCCCCCGCTCGGTCGACGGAGCGTGCATCATTTCCAGCAGCAGTTCGCGGTACTCGGCGGGAAACACATTGGTTGCCAGACGCAGGCTGAAGTTCGAGACGAGGAACCGCAGCAGCTCCAATTGCGGCATCAACATCCGCTGGGCATAGGCCCGGATTTCATCCGGCTCGGTGACCGTTTCGCCTACGCGCTGGGTGACTTCGGCCGGGTAGAAGATCAGGGTCAAAAACTCTTCCTGTTCGGCTTCGGTCAGTGTCTCGGCAAACATCTCCTCGACTAGAGGGCGGAGCGTTCCCGAGGCGTTGTTAATCACGTGCTGTAGTTTTTTATCTTCGCCATGAATATCGCTTATCACATGGACGACCCCCTTGGGGAGCGTTTGAACCGCGGCCAATCGTGCTGATTCGGCGATTGCCGCGTCGATGTTAGGAAACTGTAAAGCCAGTAGCTCGATAAGCGAGAGATCCGCTTCGGCCCGTTTGAACGAATGAGACGACGATTGCACGGTTAGACTTTGGCCTACTACACAGAAAGATTCGAGAAATCGACCAACTGCACGCTCCCTTTCCGGAATCGCGCACAGTTCTGGCGCACACGTAACATGCTACGATGACGGCAGTTTACGAAGATTCGTCTGGCGATACAAATCTTCTTCTCGCGGGATTGGAAAGGAAGGCGACCTTGCCGGTTAAGTGGCGGAACTTGGGTGCTCGGGAGGGATCGCACTTGCTTTAACCGAGGAAGTCGCGGCGGAATTAGGAACATCTTCGATCAATCGCGGTAAAGTTCGGAATAACCGTGTTTAACCGCAACTTTCACCCTTCTTGCGTCCGAAACCCCCGTGTAGGATTTACCAATCCGGCAACCACTGGCTAAGATCACCCAAAGTGGTCAACTACCACAATTCAAACGTCCCCCCCAGACATCTTTCGGCCCAGGCCGCCGGGATTTGTACGGCCAGTGGCATAACGGGAGCCTGAGATCTCTGATATGGCGGATGATAGTCTGCAGGAACAATTCGACGCGTTAAAGCGTCAGCTCGCCGAAACTCAAGCTCAACTTACGTCGCTGCAGAATGATCTCGTTGCTCGTAAAAGTGACGTTTCGCACCAGTTGGCCGAGAACGAACTTCTTCAAGTCACCCTGGAATGCATCGGCGATGCGGTCATTACGACGAATGAACAGGGCGAGGTCGAGTTTCTGAACCCCGTTGCCCAACAGTTAACTGGCTGGTCCAACGACGATGCCCGGGGCAAACCGCTGGAAACGGTGTTTGTTATCCAGAGCGAGGTAACCGGTCTTCCTGCGGAGAATCCGGTCAGCCGCTGCTTACGAGAGGGACACGTCGTCGGCTTGGCAAATCATACAATTTTGATTGCCAAGGATGGGCGAACGTTTCCAATTGACGATAGCGCTGCACCCATTCGCGACCACCAGGGAAAGGTTCGCGGAGCCGTGTTGGTCTTTCGCGATGTTACCGAACGTCGCCAGGCGGAAGAAGCGATCCGCTCGGCCCGCTCGCGATTGAATACGACCTTGGCCGCTGGCGAGATTGGAACTTGGGAATTCGATATCTCCTCCGATCGGGTCGATGCCGACCAGAACATGGCCCGCATCTTTGGCGTCAGCGACGAGTCGGCCGACGGAGGGCCCTTCTCAGAGTTCGCCGCGGCTATCCATCCGGACGACCGGGAAGAAGTCGCCGCGAAAATTGCCAAAGCCTTAGAGAATGACAACTCGCTGGAAATGTCCTGCCGCGTGATCAACGCCGAAGGCGAAACACGCTGGTTGATTGCTCGTGGTCAGGTCGAACGAGATGAAAATGGAAAAGCAGTTCGACTTCCAGGCGTGGTGGTCGACATCACTGGCGAACGTCGTGCAGAACAGCAGCTGCGCGTCAGTGAGTCCAAATGGCGACTGGCCCTAGAAGCGGCCGGGATGGGTGCCTGGAACGTCGACAAACGCACCAACACGCTTACTAGCGACTCTCGGTTTAACATGATCTACACCGGATCGCCGAAACAAATCAATCTCGAGCAGGCGTACGAGGCGATTCACCCAGACGATCGCGACCGCGTACGCAGTCTAGTGGCGCGCGCCGTAGACCGAGAAAATCCCGAAACCTACGCAGCCGAGTATCGAGTAGTTCATCCCGATGGATCGATCCACTGGGTTTATGCCAAAGGGCGGGCAACGTTCGAGCATTATGGCAGTGAGAGGTCGCTGATCAGCTTTGATGGAACTGTGATCGATATCACCGATCGCGTGCAGATCCAAGAGAAGTTGCGGGAAAGCGAGACACAATTCCGCCAGTTGGCCGATGCCATTTCGCAGCTGGCATGGATGGCCGATCCTGATGGGCACATCTATTGGTACAACGATCGTTGGTATCAATACACCGGCACGACCAAAGAAGACATGCTCGGCTGGGGATGGCAATCGGTTCATGACGAGAACGTGTTGCCGAAAGTGCTGGAACGCTGGCAGGCGTCCATCAAATCAGGCAAGCCGTTCAGCATGTCGTTTCCACTTCGCGGGGCCGACGGTGTTTTCCGCCCGTTTCTCACGAAGATTATGCCTTTGCTCGATCAAGCGGGCAACGTCACGCGTTGGTTTGGTACGAATACCGACATCAGCGAACAGCACGAGCTACAAGAGGAATTGCGACGCGTTGCTGCCGAGCTTTCCGAATCGGATCGTCGCAAAGATGAGTTCCTCGCGACCTTGGCGCACGAGCTACGAAATCCGCTATCGCCAATCAAGTCCGCGACGCAATTGATGCGGTTGATCGATAACGACCCGGACCAGTTTCGCGAGCTCAGCGAATTGATCGATCGTCAGGTCGTGCAAATGGTGCGACTGATCGACGACCTACTCGATATCTCCCGCATCAGCCTCGGCAAAATCGAGTTGAAGACTGAGGCATGCGATGTCCGAAGTGCCATTCGCAGCGCCTTGGAATCGGCGACGCCGCTGATCGAAAACTTGGGACACCGGCTACATGTGGACATTGGCGAATCACCGCTGCTGGTGCAAGGCGATTCGACCCGTCTCGCGCAAATCCTGATTAACCTGCTGAACAATGCGGCGAAGTACACCGAACAACCAGGCGACATTTGGCTGACGGCAAAGCAAGAGGGAGACGAGGTTGTCGTCTCGGTCCGCGATAATGGAATTGGCATCGAAGAGCATGAACTGGCTCGCGTGTTCGAGATGTTCCATCAGGTCAAAGAGAAGCAGCAGCATGGCCAAAGCGGATTGGGAATTGGTCTGTCGCTCGTGAAGTCGCTGGTGGCGCTGCATAAGGGATCGGTTGAAATCCGCAGCGAAGGGGTCGGGCATGGCTCGACTTTCATCGTCCGCCTCCCAGTTCTAGTGGAAGGAATGGAGACCGCCAAACTACCAGCATCCGGATACGAAGAAGCCGGAAATGGCCGTGCCGTCCGCGTGCTTGTCGTCGAAGACGCGCGGGCCAATCGTGCGATTCTTGTGCGTCTGCTTGAAAAGCTTGGTCACACCGTCGAGCAAGCGGTGAATGGGCTGGATGGCTTGGACAAAGTCGAAGCGTTTCGCCCCGAGGTGATCCTGACCGATATCTCGATGCCGATGATGAATGGTATCGAGATGGTTCGTAAGATTCGCGAAACCGATCAGCAAACGGTCATCGTCGCCATGAGCGGCTACGGCCAAGCGACCGACCGCGAGGTCGCCAACGCCGCTGGCTTCAACGGATATATCGTCAAGCCCGTCGATATCCGCGACCTGGAGCGAGTATTCAGCGAACTGCTGGATCACGAAGCGAAATAGGCCGAGTGGTTTCAATCCAAGTTCACCACGACCTAAGCGTCCACGACCTCAGCGTGCTCGCCAAGCAGGCCAAGTAGTTCCTTCACGCACTTCTTTCGCTGCGACTTCGTAACGTTGATTCGTAGCATCGGATGCCCCTTCTTACGCAAGTCACACTTCGGTGCGTATCCGTAAGTCAGATTCTTTTCGACCGCCAAAAAGGCTGGTAAATCTGTTTCCTCTAGGCCACCGGCAGCGCGGCGATAGTTTGGCCATTCCCATGCGGGTGGCAAGGCGACCTGTGAGTACATAACCCCCTTATACTTGAACACTTTGCATCCCACTGACTTCAATAAGATCGCGAGTTGTTTTCCCCGCACCTTGGGCGAATCGAGCGCGATGGTTATCGGATCGTACGGATCTTCCGGCGCGGTCAGCATGTTCAGAAACTCGTTCAGCGAGCTCGCCACAAACGCGATGCCATCTTCCGGATCGTCCACGTCAACATGATGGGGTGAATAGAAGAGCCAGATCTGCCCAACACGAGGACCAGAGTGAAACGTGAGCAGTAAATCATCCGAAGACAACGCCGCCACCGGTATCGCGTAACGTGGCAAGTAATCGCGGAATCGCACCATGATGCTCAAGCAGTCGATACTTCGGTCAGGCCCAAAGGGACTTGGGTCAAGTCCGAAAAAGCGGTCGAGGCACATGACTTCGAGTTCGTCATGGGGCCGCTCCCAACGAAAATACTCCTGATCAGGCCGACCGCCATTCGACTTCTTCAACAGCTTTTGGTGCTCTTCGGTCAGGCGTAGCTCGGAAGCCCAATAGTTGAGCTCGGCCGTCGTGAGAGGCTTGCCCGCGTGTTCGAACTTAAGCCGCGGCATCGAATGCTTCTTCATAGTCTTTTTCGAGTTTCGCTTCGACTTGGCCATGATGTGGGACATTCGTGAGAGGAATTCGAAGGGAATCGCGGACGAACTTTCACTGCCTAATTTGGATAACCGTCTATCGATTGTCAATTCACTGGCCGCGACGCACCCACTCGTCCACGTACTGCGAATACGCTTCCCAGATTTCCGGAAAACGGGTGACGTTCGGGATGTGGTTCACTTCTAAGAGATGCGGTTGTCCGTCCGGCGTGACAATGTAATCGTTCGCCGCGATCTCCAAGCCCAACGCCTTTGCGACTTGCCGGGTATCGCTTACCAAGCTTGGGTCGGCTTCAATTAGCTGGGCCGTGGGATGGTGGATCGACTTCAACCAGCCGTCCCCTTCCAGCTTGATTTGCCATGCTCGTTCGCCAATGACGACGACACGCACGGCGTCCCCCGCAAGGAAAGGTTCAACAATCGCCACTTCTTCAGCTTGCCACTGGCCATCGAAGACTTGCTTGTTCTCGCCGCAATGGAAGTTTCCCCATTTCGCTACCCGCGGCTGGTCGGTGGTAAAGGTCGCGCCCGCCGAAACAAACCCCCGGTTCGGCGCAGCAAACTGCGAGACCTGTAGGGCACGAACTAAACATGGTAATTTCAAGCGACAATCCATCATCGCCCGCGCATCTGGCAAACAACGGCCTCCCCACAACGCAAGTCCCGCGATCAAGTCGTGATCGTCCGCGAAGATGCCATGAAACACCACATCGGAAACAGGCCGATAACCAAACCCGCTCAGCGCTTCGACCAGCAGCTGGCCGTCCCGCACAACGATCTTGGGCAACGTTTCGTAACAAACGATCGGCGATTCTATCCGAGCGCGGAACCAGTCATTCTGAGGTTGATCGAGGCCAATGAAGCAAATACGGCGTGACATGTTTGTTACACAAAGCTAAGAAAGTGAGACGATTGGTTGGAATTAAGGCGCATACAGTTTCTCCGACAAGGTTTCGTAAGCTTTGGTTCACCGGAATAGGTTAGGAGGTTGCATCAGCTTTGCATAACAACGCAAATAGGCATGTCTCAATGCAAGACTGTTTCACTTCAGCGAAAACGAAATGGAGAAATGGCATGAGCAAACTGCGATGTACCTGCGGGAATATTATCTCGGATACGCTAAGTCCGAGTGATGTCTCAGGTTGTCTTTTATCGGATATTTGCATGGATGAATTCTTTATCTCGATTTCAAGAATCGTCGATAGCTACGTTCAGCATTTTGCTAATGACGACGTCGAGAGTTGGCGACGAGAACATTTGGGCGACGGCTACCCAACCACCGTCTCGCCAGGGGACATGATTCACGACCTACTCGTGACTCAGTTTTTGGATCTTACACTCGCGGCCGTAGAGTGCGACGAATGTGGGCGACTATGGTTTCAAGAGAAGCCCAACACCAATCGTTATCATGCTTACGTTCCAGAAGTTGACGCGGAGAAACGGACGAAGAAACTTGGCGATTTCAAGTCGCAAGATGAACGGTAGCTGAACCTCAAAACCATTTATACTAATTTGTCGCACCGTCCTAACCGAGTCTGATGTCCAGGTAAATCATGTGGCCCTTTCGACGCAAGAAGCCGACCCCACCGAAATCGGAATCGCCGCCGGTCTATTGTCTGCAACCACAGATACCGGATCTTCCCTCTGGATTCGGCTACAAGAACACCTGGTGGGCATTCCCAACGCAAGACACCAGCGCAGTGGTCGCTGCCATTGAACTTCAAAATCCGCAGCCTGCGAACTGGCAAACCGGCATCCTGCATGCTTACCAGCAGTCGGTGTTCGTGGCACCGCCGATCGGTAAATGGACGTTCGTGGCAGGCTTTGATCTGCCCCCGAGTAGCACGAATGCACGCCAAGAGGTGATTGATCCGCTCCTTCAGCTGAGTCAGGTCTTCGGCGAAGCTCAGGCTTTTTCTACCCACCGAGTGGTCGGCTACAATGTCTGGGCTAAAGCGGTATCGGGACAACTCATTCGCGGCTTTGGCTACCTCGGCGAGTCAGGCGAAACCTTCTGGGACGAAGGCGAGATGACTCCGGAAGAACACAATCTAGGCTTCCGCTTCTTCGACGAACGTTTACCAGAGGCGGAAGACGATTCCTACTGGGATCGCGAAGATCTTAGCTATCCCGACGAGGATCACGTCATGCAAATCGCCGCAGCTTGGTCGATCTCTCCGACAACGCTCGATTCATGCCATTACCAGAAGCCACAATTAGGGGTGCTCGGCACGACTGCGCGACGGCTGGATGAGGTAAGATCACGTCGAGACTGAGCGTCAAAACTCGGGTCGCAAATCCGAATGCTAGTTAGCCCGCATCCCCCAACTGTTCACGCAGACGTCGCAACACACGAGAGCGATATTTGCGAACGGATGCTGGGCTGATCTCGAGTTCCTCGGCCACTTGTCGAGCAGAGATCGAGTCGATCGTGGTTCGCCAGAACGCTTGCCAGGTTTTCGTTTCAAACTCGTTCTGCACTTGCGATAATGCTCGGTGCAAGAGTTGATTGAAGTGGAGATCATCGGTTGGTTCATCCGCCTCCGCCAAGTCGGGCAGTGCTTGCATCGCGGCAAGCCCTTCGGTCCCACCGGTCGCGTCGGCATGCTGGCCTTCGCGGCGGAGCGAATCGATGATCTTATTGCGTGTAATTGTCCACAACCACGCACGAAAGCAGCCAGTGGTACCGGTCGGGGTAAATGAGCCGAGCGACTTCAGCACGGCAAAGAAAACCTCCTGCAAGCAATCATGAATCGCGGCCGGCTGCAAACCCTTTCGCCGACACCAATAGGCGATCAACGGCGAATAGAGCTCGACCAATTCCCGCCAGGCAGCCGAATCGTCGTTCCGCACGCGAAGGATCAAGCTGGGACTGGTCGATTCCGACGAGCGAGCCATCGGGGAAACTCCAAGAAAAGACGTGTCACACCTGCAGCGATCTTGATAATAGTAACACGTATCTTTTTATTTCCTAGGATGTTCCAACATGATCGCAGCCCACTGTCCAGATCTTGACGATCTGCAGAAGTATCTTTCTGGTAGATTGGATAGCATCGCCGCCGCTGACCTGGAAAGCCACTTAGATCAGTGCGAATCGTGCGAACAAACAATCGATCAGCTCGAAGCCGAGTCCGATTCGATGGTCGAAGTGTTGCGGAAGTGGAAGTCCTCGGATCGAGTAAGCTCCGTAGATGCTAGTCCAGAAATCGCCGCGGCCCAAGCGTTCTCGGCGAACCTGGCCGATCGCCTGAAAGTGGCCAGTCATCTGACAATGGCTACATCGCCGACCATCGGAGCTTATCAACTCATTCGTCTCCTCGGACGTGGTGGGATGGGAGCCGTGTACCTGGCGCGGCACCGAAACCTCGACAAGCAGGTTGCCATCAAGCTTCTGCCAGCCCTTTCCGCCCAACAACAAGATATTGTCGCCCGTTTTCAACGTGAGATTCGCGCTTCGGGTCAGCTCGATCACCCTGCGATCGTCCGGGCGACCGATGCTGGCGAAGTTGATGGAATCCATTTCCTGGTGATGGACGCTATCGACGGGCTTGATATCGGCCAGGTATGCCGAAATCTTGGACCACTATCGTTTGCCGATGCTTGCGAAATCGCCCGTCAGGCCGCCGTCGGCTTAGCGTATGCCCATGGAAAAGGGATTGTTCATCGCGACATCAAGCCATCGAACCTCATGCTCGACGAGAACGGCCAGGTGAAGATCTTAGACTTTGGCCTGGCGCAGATGTCACTGTGGAGTGACGAAGCAACGCAGCTCACGACCGTCGGTCAGTTGATGGGAACGCTCGATTACATGGCCCCTGAACAGGCTGAAGGAAGCGAACTGCCAGATCAACGGGCCGATATCTATGCCCTGGGTGCAACGCTCTATCGTCTGCTGACTGGCCGCCCTCCCCTGTGGGCTTCCCGGGCAGGAAGTCCGATCGAGAAGTTACGTCTCATCGCCAGCCACGATCCGCCGCCGATCGAATCCATTCGCGGCGATCTTCCTCCTGCTTTGACGCAGCTCGTGATGCAGATGCTCGCTCGCGATCCTGAACAAAGGCCGCAGTCGGCGGAGGAAGTCGCCGAGCGTTTGGCTCCGTACTGCGATACGTCAGAACTAAATCGCGTAATTAAGACAGCACGCGATCAATCTCCGGATGCCGACGGACATTCCGAATCACCCAGCGCGATACCTCGACCTATCAAATCGCAGCCGCCGCACAACATTTGGAAATGGACCACCCTGGCCGCATGTTTGGCACTGCTAATTCTCGGTGCCCGGTTTACCCTCGACACCTCCAAAGGCCAATTGATCATCGATTCCAAAGACGCCAACCTGCACATCCACCTTCGCCGGGATGGACAGGCCTATCGTGACTTGGAAATCCATCCCGGCGTTCAAGTCACTAAGCTATACGGCGGCAATTACGAAATTGTCCTCGATCAACCTAGTGATAATATCACCATCTCGCGGAAGAAGTTCAGCATTAGGATGGGGGAAAAACTCATTGCGACGGTTCAGGAAAAGCCTGGAGAAGTGGTCGCAGTAAACGAGCCCCAACCTGCTGAAAAGCCCGCTGCGGAAGCGGTGAAAGTCACTGCCAAACGTGTGAAAGTTGCCGCGGTCGAAGCAAAGACGGTCAGGGTTCGTTACCTCTATCTGGGCCGTCTCCAAGAGCGTGCTTTGGGATTCTTGACCCCGAACCGAGATGGCGTAGTCAAGGATTTGAATGTTCACCTTGGGCAAGAGGTGAAGAAGGGAGACCTGATTGCGGAAGTTGTTTCGGCCGACAACGAGAAAGAAGCTATCCAGGCTCCCTTCGATGCCTTCGTGATTGGGTTGAAGGTTGCCGAGGGAGACCAGGTGAAAAAGGGAGATATGCTGATGCTGTTATCCGCCAACGGTCCGGCGATCGTCAATTTCGATATTTCTCCAGACGAACGTCTGCTGTTTGTGCAAAGCGTACTCAACGGCGATACGAAAATGGAGCTCGTGTTTGAAAAAAACGAGAAGAAGTACGACCACGCGGGAAAGTTGACGAAGGTTGACGGGAAGGTTGACTCGCATGGAAACATCGAACTGCAAGCCGAATTCCCCAATCCGGAAGGAAAGGTTGGGACGGGAACAAGGGCGTGGATCGAGATCAACCCAACGCTCGAAAATGTCACCCTAGTCCCGAAAGAGGCCGTGTTCCGGAGGGACAATCGAACCTGCGTGTTGGTTGTGGACGATCATCAAATCGCTCACCTGCGTGATGTTACCGTAATGAATCCATGGGAGGATTGCTACGTCATTAAGTCAGGAGTAAGAGTCGGTGAGCAAGTCATCGTTGATGGCATCGACCAGGTCCAAGATGGAGAAAAGGTGGTGGCACCTACCACAACAGCCGATCGGCCAGTTGCCAAGACCATCCAAGTCGGAACCGTGGAAGCTCAATCGGTGACGATCACCAATCGTTACGTCGGAGAAATTCAGAAGCGAACGGTCGGATACGTTGAGGCGAAAGTGGACGGGACGGTCGATCAAGTTTACGTCACGACAGGGCAGAAGATCCGCAAGGGAGATTTGATTTTCGAGACCACATCGGCCGAAAGCTCAAGTGATCGTGACACCCCTGCTCAAGACCCCAACAGTGCGATCCAAGCGCCGTTTGATGGATTCGTCTGGGGCGTGAAATTCAAGAAGGGAGATCGGACCAAAAAAGGAGATAAACTGATCATCCTGTCCGAAGCTGGACCTGGGGTTGTCGACTTCAACGTTCCGGCGAGTCGACTGGAGGAGATCATCCGGTGGGATTCGAACAACGAGTTAAAGCTGTCCCTGATGTTCTCGAATGGAAAGAGGTACGACCTGCCTGGAAAGCTGACTACGATCGACGGCGAAGTCGAACTTGCATCTGGAAATGTTCACCTGCAAGCCGAGTTCCCGAACCCTGATGGGAAGATGAGCATTGGGCAATCTGCAACGGTGCTTTTGGCACACACCATGAATGATGCCCTGGTCGTTCCACAGCGAGCCACATTCGAGAAAAGTGGCAATCACTACGTATTTGTCGTCGACGATCAGGGAATTGCTCATCAACGCGAGATCTTCGTCGAAAGTGAAACGGAAGACAATTTCGTCATCGCCTCTGGTATCCGCCAAGGCGAGCAGATCGTCTTGGATCGCGTTCGCGAGGTGCGCGACGGGGAGAAAGTTGCGGCATCCATTTCCCAGTTACCCTTCAGCGACCCGGCGAAGGTTGCCCGCGTCGAATCGAAAACGGTCACCATCGAACATCAGCACGTGGCATTGGTGAGTGGGCCAAAGATTCACAGTATCCCATCACCCGCCAAGGGCCGCTTCGATAAAAAGTATTCTCGTACTTTTCAGAGCGTCAAAAAAGGAGAACTCCTTTTCACGTTTTCTCCGACGACGGAGGATGGCGAGAATGCGAGTGATTCCAAAGATTCGATCATTGAGTGCCGAGCTCCGTGCAACGGGATCGTGATCGATCATACAACGCCTGCGAGGCAAGACTTCAACAAGGGAAACATTCTGATGAGCGTCACCGAGCATGGTCCGCTAATCGCCGACTTCCATGTAACGGATTCAATACACGAGGCGTACCGAGGACAACGTGATCTGAAGATCGAACTTCAGTTTGAGGATGGCAAGACCTACGGGGAACTTGGTCAGCTTGAGCCAAACTTCGAAACGCTTAGCGAAACAGCACAAGTCATTATGCATGCCAGCTTCGAGAATCGCCGGGGAAGTTCGTTTCACGCGCGGCCTGGAAAGATCCATATCAGCAAAACGTTCAAGGACGCCACGGTCGTTCCCCAACGTGCCACCTTCGAGCAAGATGGCAAACGGTACCTCTTCGTGGTCGACGATCAAAACGTAGCCCACCGGCGTGAGATTGAAGTCAAGGGCCAAACCGAAGACCAGTTCGTCATTGCGTCCGGCGTTTCCGAAGGGGAACAGATCGTCGTCGACGATCTTCTGCAAGTGCAAGATGGGCAGAAGTTTCGCTAATTTTGAGATTGCGTCCAAATTGCCCACTGCTTTCGGCAGCGGGCAAGTCAAATAATATGTTTCGCGACGAGTGGTTCGTTTTCGTTGCGTTGCACGCAATCTTCCAGGTAACGCAGCTCCGTAGGTCAGGCTGTGCCTGACACGCCTTGGGAATCGTTCCACCATGCTTGTACCAGCTTCCGTCAGGCACAGCCTGACCTACGACTGGGTGCCATGTTCACGCAGCATGCTCGATCAATGCTGCGTGCTGCTGATCGATTTACCCAACTCGGTATGGGCGGATTGGGCGGGCAGTTCAAGAAGCAAGTTCGGTGAATCGCTGCCTCCGCCCATTTGGAAAAGGTAGCTAGGATATTCGCCGTTCCACTTCTCAATTCGATCGTGCTCGACTTCCAATTGTTTCAGCTGGACGAACAGTGGGTCGGACTTAGCTTCCCGAGTTGCTTCGGCCAGTTTACGAATTGCGTCCGCTTCCCCTTCGGCCACAGTGCGGGCCATGTTGGCTTGACCTTCCGCTTCCAGTTCAATCCGTTCGTTCTCTTTCTGCTGAGCATCGAACAGTGCCATATTCACCACCTTCTTTTGCTGAGCCACAAACGTTTCGTCGATCGCTTCCTGGATTTTGGGATTCTGGTAGGTGAAGCCACCGAACATGCCGACCGTGGTGATGGTAATCCCTCGTTCTTTGAAGAACGGAATCACGTCTTCGCGCACGTCGTCGACCATTTCTTGTTTGCGCGAGCGAAGTTCATCCAAGTCATAGCGAGCGGCAGCTTCAGCCGCGACCGATTGAATTCGGGCCCGCACTTCCGAGTCCATCATGTCGGCCAGCGAGCGGCTCCGATACATGTATAAAAAACGAGCCGTGTCTTCCTCTTCAATGAACGCGGTGCAGTTGAAGCCGACCGAAAAACCGACCGAGTCCTTGCTCTCGATCCAAATCGCTTCGTTGGCGTTCTTGGTCCCACTGTTAACGTCCGCAGTCCATTCCCGGGTGACAGGTGATCGATCGACCTTGATCAGACGCACCGTATCGAGCCATTCACCGTCATAGTACATGCGGCCGGTTGGTACCCAGCGATGCGGTACCTGAACTCGCTTGGCAGCGACCTTACGCTTGGCCAAATAGCTTTCCGACTCGAAGGTGACTTGTTGATCGGTTTCGCCTTCCAGCGGAATCAGGAAACCCGTTTCCGAAGTATCGATCTCCTCGAACTCCGGTCGATCGAACGGGCGGCAACCAACCGTGGCCAGAACCACGACGCCGACGGCTAACAATCCGAGCGACGAGTGGGACGATCCGCTCGAACGTGCCGCGCGAGCCACTTTGCAAGCTACGCAGCGCGGACTGATCATCAGGGGAACAAACAGCACCGCCGCGGCTACCATCACAGCCGACCACAATGCGACCGGCATGATCGAATGCCAGGCCACCGCCGACTGCATAGTCTGCGACCAACCGGCCGAATCGAACTGATGCATCGCCAGCGTGTTGGCGACGCTCGGCCAGAGGTAATACTCGACGCTCATTTCGGTCCCTGCGGCACATGCGGCGATACCTGCCAACATCATTGCCCGGCGTGTTAGTAACTGAGTCCAACTCAATTCACAGTTCATCGATGGTCTCCACAAAGGGTGCGGGTTAGATTTCCGCTCCTTAACGCATCGGTCATGCCAAATTATTTCGAAATCCATAAACTGCTAGGCAGTAGACACTTACGAAAAGTGACCCTGGTTTGCGATGTGAGACTTTTCGCTAGATGTAGTGAAAAGTCTCACATCAAGTTACGATTGGGGCCATGCATATCGCTCGAATTACGATCCTCACGCCCCCCAACGATCCGCTGGACGACCTAAGCTCCGCGTTTCGTGATGCTGCGCCCGAAAGTAACGTCCAAGTCTTACGCGAAGACCCTGACATCTTGCGTGAACTTCGCGACCAGGCTGACGACAGCTTGTTCGTGATTCATGGCAGTCGTACTAGTTCCGGGATCGTCACCGCGATGCGGGGGCTTTCGTCGACGGCGCTCATCGTCATTGCCGCCGATCAAGGAAGCGTCGAGACGGCGGCTTCGGCGATCACTATGGGGGCCAACGACTTCCTGGTTCGTGGCCCGCAACTCAACGCCCGCGTAGCGACGTTGCTCGGCAAGATGGGTTACCTCCTGCAGGTGCTGCGCGAGGCCAGGTCGCTTGATGCCGAGAACGAGCGATTGCAGGAAGAGCTTCACTTCCGCGGGCAGATCATCGGCCAGTCGCCCCAGATCCAGTCGATTGTCCAGCGGATTCGCCTGATAGCGCCCGTTCCTCGGCCCGTGTTAATCGAAGGCGAACGAGGCACTGGTAAAGAAATGGTCGCCCGCGCAATTCACTTTGCTCATGGCGATCATGCCCGACCGATGGTGACAGTTAATTGCGCGGCGTTCTCGACCGACTTGCTCGAAAGCGAACTGTTCGGCCACGAAAAAGGTGCCTTCACTGGGGCCGATGAAACACGCGATGGTAAGTTTGGTCAGGCCAGTGGAGGAACGTTGTTCCTTGACGAGATCGGCCACATGTCGCTGCCGTTTCAGCGAAAGATTTTACGCGTGGTCGAGTACGGTACGTATAACCGCGTCGGCGGTCGTAACGAGCTGCATACCACGGCCCGCATCATCGCCGCAACAAACGTCGACCTGCGTAAGCAGATTAGCGAAGGTGAATTCCTCAGCGACCTTTACGACCGTCTAGCGTTCGAGGTCATCGAAGTGCCACCCCTGCGTGAACGCGAAGGGGATATCGAAGTCCTCGCCCAGCATTTCCTAGATCAATTCGCCAAAGAGATTCCCCTGTTCGCCGGTAAGAAGCTGGCCCGCTCGGCGATCGAAGTGCTCCGAAAGTACCGCTTCCCTGGCAATGTTCGGGAATTGAAGAACATCATCGAACGCGCCGCGTATCGCGACACGACGGACGAGATCACTCCCGACGACATCGGTATGCTGGCCGCTACCCCGCCGGAAATCCCGGGCGGCAGTTTCAAAGAACGGCTCGACAACTTCTGCCGCTTAATGCTCAGCGAAGCCATGTCCCAAACCCAAAACAACCAAGCCGCCGCCGCCCGAGAACTAGGCCTCAGTTATCACCAGTTCCGTTACTACTACGGGAAGTACCTGACTGAGCAAACGGACTGACCTCTCGATTTGGTGGCACCCAGCACGCGTCCGGTGCATTCTTCGTCCGCAATTCTCATGAAATTGCTTTTTTCTGCGAAACCAACGCGCTCAGCCAGGGGTTTGTATCAGTGTTGCGTATCGGTCGGGCGCCCGACTAATCGTGCTAAGTGACAAATGGATAATGGGTTATGTCTTCTTCTAGAGCTCCCAAGGTCTCTCGTTTCGACACAATCATCGCCGCTGCGGCAACACTATGCGCGCAGAAGGGAATCGCCGAAACGAGTCTTCGCGAAATTGCGACCGAGGCTAAGGTTTCCAATGGAACACTTCACTATTACTTCCCAAGCAAGGACGAATTAATTGAGAAGTTGATTCTCTCGGCGGTCGAACCGTTAGGACGCCGGGCGGCGGAAATCGCGCAGAGCGAAGAAGATCCGTTTGATCAGCTTCGACAGATTGTCGATTTGTCGTTCGGCTTGTTCGACGACGATTGGGATCTCTATTACGTCGCGTTGCAATTAGGCGACCGGGTGCACGTTCGCCTGGCCGAACGTTTTCCCACCGCAACAAACGCGATGCAGCAAGTGATCGAGCGTGGTCAGCAATTGGGTGTCATGCGCAACGACGATCCCTTGCTTTTGGCTATTGAGTGTCACGGCGTGATGATGCGCGTTGCCCGTGCGCTAACTTTCGGTGAATTGACACCACCACTACGACGCTTCGTCGAGCCAGTCTCGGAAACGTATCGTCGAATTCTGCAAATCTCTTCCCCCTAAAAAAGTTTGTTCGGAGACACGCGATGCCTCGTTCTCTTCCTCCATTCGCGGCTGCCATGGGTGGTGCGATTCTGGTAGCGGCCCTCCTGGCTTCAACCGCTGTCGCTCAAAACGAACCACCGGTTTGTTACGACTTGGAAAAAATGCCCAATCAGGTCGCCCGCCGCGTGACGCCGGTCAAGCCATTCGAGATCATGGACGGTGTCTATTATGTCGGCAACTCGGCCGTTTCGTGCCATCTTCTGACAAGTGAAGACGGTTTGATCTTGATTGACTCGACCTTTCCCCACACGGTTTCGATGCTAATAGATAGCATTCGCCAGCTTGGATTTGCGCCAAGCGACGTGAAGTTGGTAATCGCGACACATGCGGCGATCGATCACTCGGGAGGAGCGTGGTATTTTCAGAAAGTATTTGGCTCAAAGGTGTGGATACAAGAAGCCGACGCGACAGCGGCCGCGAATGCCTTGTGTGTCGGTGGAAAAAAGGTTGACTTAAGTGAGGTTCGTGCTTCCGAGGCGTATCCACCCTTCCAAGCAGATCGGCTGATTAAAGAGAAAGAAACAATTGATTGGGGAGGACGTCAGTTCACATTTCGTCGCACGCCACTAGCGACCGAAGGAACGATGGCGATCGAATGGCCATTACATTCCTCCGACGGCAAAACAGTGAAAGCGGGCCTGATCGGTGGCATCGCTAATCGAGTAGGCGACGCTCAACTGACCGTCCAGCGTTTGAAGGAAATGCGCGATATCGAAGTCTGGCTGGCCGTTCATCCCAATCAAAACAAGACCTTTGAGAAGGCGAATCGCCTTGATGCCGGCAAATTGGCCAACCCATTCGTCGATCCTTCTGGCTGGAACCAGTTTGTCGATCGCATCGTGGGGATGATGAGTTCCGAGCGGCCGACTCGTCGTCGTGATAACACAGACATGCGTCAACGGCAGCGCCCGATGAATCCAAGCCGCTCACCGGCCAGCGCAAGTAACGGACGCGTGCCAAACAAGAACATCGACAAACTCGATCGCGCGTGGCTCGATCCCGATACAACCGCTCCAGCACCGACTATCTACAAAACGTTCCGTAGTCAAACGATTCGGCAGGACGTCAGCTATTTGATCTACCTTCCGCCCGATTACCAGCAGCAATCGTCTCAGCGTTACCCAGTCATCTATTGGTTACACGGTACCGGCGGCAAGCAAAGCCGAGGGGCTGACCTGGCGAACCTCTTAGACGAGCAGATCCGGGCTGGAAAAATGCCGCCGATGATCATGGTTCTCGTTAACGGATTGCGAGGCACGACCCTCTATTGCGATTCGGCAGACGGAAAGTGGCCTCTTGAATCGGTGATCGTAAACGACCTGATACCGCATATCGACACCTCCTACCGCACGCACGCTCGCCGCGAGGCACGGGCGATCGAGGGGTTCTCGATGGGAGGTTTCGGCGCGGCGCACCTCGGTTTCCAATATCCTGAAACGTTCGGCGTGATATCGATCCTCGATCCCGCATTTCTTACTGGACTCGATCCTAACGCGGCGCCCCATCCAACTTGGCAGGGGCAAATCGATTTTGCTCTTGGCGGCGATGCAAAACGATATCAGGCCAACAACCCATTCGTGTTGTTGGGCAAGAATGCCGACAAGTTACGTGGACGAACGACCATTCGTTTGGTGCCTCGGGCGAAAGGAAACACGCAAGGATTTCTAGCGAAGTGTGACGAGTTGCATGCGATGCTCGACCAACACAAAATCGCCCATACTTACGATCCGCGCCGTGACGTTGCGATCCATAACCCAAACGTCTTGTACGAGGCATTAGGAGAGCAGGGATTCGCATTTTTCAAATCCGCGTTTCAATTGACGCCACCCGCAGGCAAACAGACCGCCAGAAGCGAAATAGCTTGGAGAAAGCTACCCGATTGTTCATTCGGATATGAAACTGAGTACGCAGGAAAAAATGGGACACCAATCGCCGCTTACCTGCGTAAACCTGCCGGCGATGGGCCGTTTCCGCTGGTCGTCATGTTGCATGGGGGTGGCAGTTCCACCACCGGTACGATGAGCCTGGGACGATCGCAGCAGTCACCTACGGCCAATTTCATCGAGCAAGGCTGGGCGGTCTATTCAATTGATTTTCGCCGTCGATCCGAATTTCAACCGATTGAATGGGACGATGCGATTGCCGCGGTTGAAAACGCGAAGCAGTTTTCGTTCATCGATCCAACGCGGATTGCGATGATTGGCGGTAGCCATGGAGGTCACAATACGCTGCGGATTGCGGCGCGCCACGGCCTAAGCTGCGCCATCGCGTGTGCGCCCCCAGCGATCAATTTGGAAGAAGTTGCCAAGGCCAAAGCTGCCGGTTATCAACTGAGTCCCGCTCTCGAAAGGGTTTTGGCAGGTGGCAATCCAACGCCTGGTCCCACAATATTTGAAGAGGCCAGCAAACTACGATGTCCACTGCTGCTGGTTAGCGGAAAAAATGACTGGAGTTCTCCGCCCAATGTCATCGAGGCGTATGTCAAGGTGCTGGAGAAAGCGAAACGGGAGGTCGAGGTCTATATGCCCGAGAACGGACCGCATGGGTTTTATTTCGGTAGTCCACGAAATGCCGAGACGGATGAAGCGGCTCGCCGTGCCGTGGCCTTTATCTCGAAACACTTTGAGATGCCGCTGAAACCATCGAATTCGCCCCCTTTGTCCGCCGCTCCTGGTCGGGTCAATAATAGCCTCCGCTTGCCACCTGCCGAACAAGTGAATCGTGTCTTTTTACGCCTCGACCTGAATAAAGACGGCACGGTCGATCGGCAGGAAGCTGACAACCAGCCGGGACGACGACTGATCGCGACGTTTGATCGGAACGGCGATGGCAGCGTCACTCGCAGCGAGATACAGGAGGTGTTCGCATCCTCAAAGCCATCCAGTCGATAATGCTTGGGCAAGTAGGTCCTCGTTTCGAAGTCGTTCAAACACGTGACACAAACGAGCGTAGCTGTACAATCGCGGTTGGCAAGATGCAAACATGCCGTCTTTTCACGCGATACCACGGCGACTCAACCACAATGAACCTTCCCAGTGAGATGCAAACTCGGCTGAATCGTAAACCTTTCCGGGTTCCTCAACGTTTGATCGAGCTGGGCGTCGTGTTGGTGATCATGGTTCTGATGATTGCGATACCGAATTGGTATTTCAGCTGGCGAGGCGGTCAGGCTGCGAAGGAACACGTGCCGATCGTGCAAGCGATTGTGAACTACCGAGCAGAAACGGGCTTATTGCCTTATACGCTGGACGATTTACAACGGCGATTCCCCGTGGATATCCCAGAAGGGGTTGGTTGGTCGAATAGCGGTTCGACTGGTTCGCTGTATATCTTCTCCGGCATTCGCATCAGCTACGAATTCGATGAAGGGAACTACGAAGGTTGGCATGGCGGCTTTGCGAACGTATCGCTTCCCAGAGTCACACCCACGGTAAGCGTAGTCACCGGACAGCAGCGTGTGGAAGCCGCGCTAGCCGAATACGATCGGCGTATCGCAGATTATCAGGAAGAGGAAAACAATCGCCGCATTCGAACGGCCAAGATGGCCATGTTGTTTTCTCTTGGCCGAAGCGATGATCTGCACGCCGAGTGCCTGGCGGCAAGGAAAGTCTATCCCGATTGGTGGCGGGCCCAATACGGCGCGGTGAAGTTCTCAGCCGATATTTACCGCGCCGAGCACGAAAGAGCGTTGACGGCTTGGGTCGAGCGTTCGCCGGGATTCGTTCACTCGTGGTATCTGGCGAACTACCTGCGAGAAGAAGGTCGACATGCAGAAGCTCTTGCCGCGATTAAGAAAGGATCTGAGCACCCACTCACTAGTCTCGATGACGATGCGACCTGGGTTCCGCATGCATTCGCGTTCGACGCTGCCACCTACGCGTGTCAGCAAAACGCGCCAAACGTCGCCTTGGCTGTCTGCGATTCCTGGAGCCGACCTGAGGGTGTGTACGACTATCCCAGCAAAGACCTGCCTGCGTTTCGTGCTGCGGCACTGCTACAGCTCGGCCAGATCGAGGAAGCAAAATCTGCCATTGCCAAAGTCTTGGCGGCGGAAAAGAAGAGTCGCTTGTGGGCTGGCAATCTCGATCAGCTTCACGCCGCCATCAAACGGGGTGATCGAGAGTATATCTACGACCCAGGCCAAGTGTACGAAGGTTTCGGCCAGTGGAAGCTGTTCCCTCCGCCCGAGTTTCAACCCGCTGAGACCAACCCACCGGTCGCGGCCCCTTCGTCGTCTGATTGAGCCGGCGAAAGTCTGAGCAAATTGGTGGCAATGGACGCTCGATCGGGGTATCCTCGTACCATCCTGTCATCTTGTCGCACGGCACCCAGCCCCAAGGAGTTTGCTTGTGTCATTCCAGCTACGTCGATCGACGTTGATGGTCGCGTTGTTATTTCTTTTGGCTCCGGCGCAGCTCGCTTCGGCCGAGCATTTAGAAACCTTCGAGCTCCAAGCGACGCGCTCTCCCAGCTTTCAAGAGATGCTGATCGACGAAACGGGGACTCCGTGGGTTCTGGCGGGTGGACTGGTGCAATACTTCGACGGCAAGCAGTTCATCGCGCTCGATTCGGAAGTCGTTCGCTCCGGCAGCTACACCTCAGGTCTCTATGGCGGTCCGGATCGTGGCGTTTTTCTCACCCAAACGAGCAAGAATCCTCAAGAGGGAATCGTTTATCGCCTGCGGGACGGTAACTGTGAAGAGATAACCACGTTCTTTTACGAGGTCGGGCACGAGAAGCCAGGCGTTTACGTTTCGAAGAATGGACGGATCTTCAACTGGGGAACGACCTTCCTGGCGGTGTTTGATGGCCAGCATTGGAAGCGGATCGAAGGCGAGTTCCATCGGAAAGCAGGCTACTATCGTCCTGAGATCTGCGATTTGGGAGACGAAGTTTATCTCTACTCGGCCATGGATAATCGTGTTTACCACTGCGATGCCGACAGTATCCTTTCAGCGAAGGATGGGCCAGAGGAAGTTGGTAAGGCAATCGCCGCCCACAACCAGCGATCGCAATATCCCGTTCCGCCCATGACGTGCAGTTGGAATGGCGATCGGGTGATCATCACACTTGACCGGTCACCGCGACCATTCGCGTTCAACGTTCGCACGAATGAAATCATCGAGTTGAGTCTTGTCCCGGAAGAGGGCCAGCCGCGGAGTTACGCCGACTTTATGGAATGTCGTGATGGCTCGGTCCTCATGTTGGCGCGAATCTCAGGGATTCATCAGTTCGCCTTGTGTCGACTTGACGTCGATGGCAAAGTACGCGAGTTGCCCGGCTCGCGGATTATTCCCTGGAGCAATGCACGACTACGGATGTTTCCGAAGTCGATCCTGGAAGCGAGTGACGGCTCTATCGTTGTCGGCTTACCTGAATTTGGAATCGCCCTTTATCATGACGGCAAGCTAACCACATACGATGCCAATTATGGGCTGTTCACCCCAGTGAATGTCGTCGTGGAAGGACCCACAGGCGAGGTATGGTTCCCACATGATCGACGCGGTCATCAAGTCGCGCGGATGAAGCTTGGCCAGCCGTTAGAACCCATTCAAGAAATTGCCGAGGATTGGAAGGAGTTCAAACTGGTAAGTCGGAGCCGTTTGTGGCAGCTTACCGACGATACGCTCGCGATGTTCGAAGTCGAACACAACAACCAAATGACCCGCCGCACCGGGGATCAAGTCACCTATCAGCCAGTCCCCTTCAAACCGGAAGAGACCCAAGGCTCGATTGTCGATGACCGAGGCCATCTGATTCTCGAAAGCTTCCGGTCAGCTGCTTTCGACGTGGGGCCCGATGGGGTCGAAGAATATGAATCGATTCAAGATGCCTTGGTTGCCGCCGTCGCCGCAGGCGCGAAACAGTTCGATCCCTCGCCTGAATTCTCTGGGGTAGTTCTGACCGAAAACGGGGAACTGTGGTACGGCAAGCATAACGATCGTCGCGTATTCTGGCGGGAGGGTGACAAGTGGAAGGAGGCTCGCTTTCAAGATGACGTTTACCATCTGTTTGAAACCGACGAAGGTGTGCTAATTAGAACCCAAGGAGGAAGTCTTTACCGACCTGTTGACGGGCGAATGGTCAAGGATCCAGAGGCGCTCCGATCGGGGCCGCCGTTGATGCTAGGACCGAAAGAGTTCCAGCCCCTCGACGAGCAACTGATCGAAGCTCACCCAGGCCGCTACTATCCGGTCCGCCAAGTCGAAGGCGAGATGCGCGTGTTTTATGACTTAGCGGCGTACCATCGGTCGTTCCAGTCGGCCGTTATTGCGAAGTTGGCGATGAACTCATTCCCTTTACCCAACTATTAC
Organism: Blastopirellula marina; assembly: GCF_002967765.1. Lineage (NCBI taxonomy): Bacteria > Pseudomonadati > Planctomycetota > Planctomycetia > Pirellulales > Pirellulaceae > Blastopirellula > Blastopirellula marina. Next base: position 730,133 of record NZ_PUHY01000005.1, read on the forward strand.
GGTCGCGTAATTGAGTCGCGTCACGAGGGAGCGTGGCTGCTCATGTCGCACGGCGGAAGTCAGCCGTATCGTATCTTTCGTGATCGAATGGTCCAACTCGACCTGAATGGGACACCGTTAGCCGCCCAAAACGTGCGTGAGATCCTGGAGGCCGCCAATGGCGACGTCTGGTTCACCACGTACTATGGCGACCATCCCCGAGCCCTTCGTTTGTCCGCTTCGCAACTTAAGATCGAAGCACCACCAATCGATCAGCGGGTCGGCCGTGAAATGCAGCTTGCCATTGAAGTAAAACCGACACGGCTGAAAGATAAGATCGAGTTGTTCACCACGGTCAACGGAGTTCGACAAGAGGTAACTCCGACCGACGACGACAAGATCTTGTTTCGCTTTCCTCATGCGGGCACGTATCAATGTTCGGTCGGCGCGATCTGGCTAGGGGCAATCCAGCCGAAACTCCTTGAGTTTGAAGTGGAAGCCGCTTTCGAGATGCCTGAGACGAATTGGACCAGCACCGAGCAGCCTTACACGATTCAAACCACCAAGTGGGGCCCGCCAGTTCAAGTGATCCCCACGCAAGCGAGCAGGCAAACAGCGCTTGAATGGCGCGTCGCTGGCGAGCCGTGGCAGAAGATTCAACCGACGCAGCCGATTGATTTCTCGTACTTATCGCCCGGCGATTACGACATGGAACTGCGGGGCGTGGAAGATCGCTTCTGGTACGATCCAACACCCGTGCACGTGAAGGTGAAGTATTCCCCGGACTACTTTGCAATCGTCCATGAACTGGCCATGCGACTTGGTTCGCCCCATGCGGAGGAACGTCGCCAGGCGGCCCAACAATTGGAAGCCCTCGGCCCAGCAGCCTTGCCCGAACTTCGCCGCGAGATCAAAGCCAGCGAAGGAGATCAACAAATCGTACCGACCTTGCGGAACGTCTTGGAACGCATCGAACGAAATTCCAAACCGCAGAACGACGCTAACTAGCGACCAAGTTTCTGTCCACCATACGTTATCCCCAGACCAGGAAGTGTCATGTCCATAATTCGTATCCTCTTGCTAACGACAACATTCCTCCTTCTAAGCAGCATGCAAGGGTTCGCTGCCGAACTGACCATTGAGAAAGATCCCGAGAACGTTGTCGCCAGCCGTTTGGAAGGGAACTGGATAGCGGAAGCGAACCTCACAAAGCGTCTCACCGGACGCGAAAGAGGATTTGCGTCGAAGCTATCCTTCCAATCAGATCCTTCCGTCTTGGCTAACGTACCTGAGAAACATGCCGAAGCCTTCACCGAGCGTAGCCTGAAAATCTACATGGCGGGGACGATGAAATTCGCGGACAAAGAATGTCCGTTTGCTGTCACTAGCATCCATGGCAACCCGCATCTTTTGATGTGGTTTCCGCGTAATGGCGACCCCTTCGGCAATCTCGAATCCATGAACCTCATGTTAACGGTCGCCGAGAAGAAGCAAAACGATCTCCTGTTCACCGGCGGTGATTTCAATAACCAACCATTCAGTGCGTACCAACGTGCAGAAAGTACGAATGCCGAGTAGGCATGCGTTTTCGTGAATGAACTAGAACGAACGCACTTCTGATTGGCCCCACCCCATGCAAGTTCAATCGATCTATCGATGGAACCTGGTCGCTACGGTGACTCAGCCTGAAGACGAAGCATCACCACGCTCCATTTCGGAAGATTAATATAAACGCGCCCATCTGACTGGGTATATGGTTCGTGGAAGGCATTCCCGGCACCATCCCAACCGCCGAACGTTTTGTCCTGCGTGCACAACACCTGCGACCACCGACCGTACTGCTGGTCGGTGGCGACGCCATAGGAGTGATCCTTAAAGTTCGTATCACTCATGTTGACAATGGTCAGAATCAGATTGCCATCTTGCCAACGCTTGAACGCTATGACCTGATTCGTATCGTCTTCATGCGTGATGATTAGCGTGTCGCTTCGTAGGGCTGGATTGGCCCACCGCACGTGATTCACAGCCGCGACCAAGCGGCGCATTTCGATACCGATCGGGTCGCCAGCGATATCCCAATCGAAGCGATGATCGCCGTGGTTGTCATGCCCGTCGTGCCAATATCCCCATGCCACCGTGGGCGAGCCCATATGGCACTCGCCTCCCATGAACATCATCGGGGTACCAGGCATCGCGACATTCAAGGCCCAGGCCAAGCGGCACTTGGCGCGGGCATGCCAATTGTCACGCCCGCCGAATTGATCGATGAAGTAGCGATGTCGGGCATCCCAGTTCGTAAGGCCATCTTTGGCATTGCCGTTCTTGTCGTCACCAACATCGTCGTGCGAACCCATCGTGTACTTCACTAGATTCCACGGATGCGCGAAGCCGTCCCAGCCGAGAAACATCTTTACCTTTTCGATCGGACTCTGACCGTTCAATGCCCGCTGCATTTCATGATGGGACTTGGCTAACCAGCTGGCATCAAAGTTACCGAACGTGGTAATCCAGGGGCTGGCCGGTAAATGTTCCGCAATGAAGTACTTGTCGGGATAGGCCTTCTTCAACTTCCCCAAGACCTTAGCAAGGTGGTTGCCGTCGATCTGCGTGGTGACGTCGAATCGTAGGCCGTCGGCGTTGTAGTGATCGAAATACATGCATGCATTCTGGAAGAAGTAGTCCTGAACCTCTTGCTTCCACCACGCTGGTCCGCGCCCCCAATCGGTCCATTTGCCTCCTTCGAAGTAGATGCCCCCATCCTTCCCTTGCGAGTGATCGGACCAGCCGTCAAACTGCCAAAGAACATTGTCGCTTGGACCGGCGTGGTTGTAGACGACGTCAAAAATCACCGCCAAGCCATGGCGATGTGCCTCTTCAACGAAATGTTGCAGGTCGACCGGCCGTCCGTAAGCCGACTCAGGTGCGAAGAATGCTGCCGGGTTGTATCCCCATGACCTGGTATGAGCAAACTCCTGAACCGGCAGTGGCTCGATAGCATTGAAACCTAGATCACGGATGTACGACAATTTCGTTTCAATATCTTGAAAGGTGGCGATCTCTTTATCGAGGTGATCGTTTCGCCCAGCAAAGCTGCCGCAATGAAACTGATAGATCAAGAAGTTCGTGAAGCGGGGAGTATCGAATTTAGACCAGGGGTATGGCTCGTTCGTGACCACGATCGAAGCGTTGTGGCTACCGCGGTTACTGCGTGTTAGCTCAGAATGAATCGTATCCCGAGCCGCCGGATCGATTCGTTCAAAGGTGCCGTTATTCTTAATCTCGTAACGGTACAACTGGCCGGGGCCGACCCCGTCCGCAAACCCATTCCAGTAGCCTGCTTGATCTTTCTTTAAAGCAACCCGTGTCGGTGTTTCGGTAGAATCCCATGTCGAGCCGGTCTGCAACAGCACGCTGACCTCCTCGGCATGCGGTGCCCACACACGAAAGCGACAACCACTATCCTCAAGCGTTGCACCCAATGGAGATGTCATGAAACACGTACCTAGATCCGATGTTATAGAACAGTTAGCAGACGCGTATAAGTTATAGCTACCACAAACCATAGCCATAGGAAAGCGCTGGGCTGTTACCTTGCGCCATGTTGCCACATGGCATATTCTATGCGAGAGAATGCCAGCCCCAGACCTCGTCCTGGGGTGCGACCTTTACCCTTCGCTCAGGCGTTAAACTCTCGCTCGCATGAAAGTATCGAGGCCGTGACGCTACGGCGCGTCATCCTCACCAGACGGCTTCTTAACGAACTGATGCTCGGCAACCTTCTGCTTAGGCACACCGATCGATCGCAGAAACTTTCTCTCGCGGGCGTAGTCGTCTTCGCCTTCCCAATAGCGATAGAAATAGTAGGTAGCAGACTCTCGTCGAAAGATTACCTCACGCCGATCCGCGCTGACCTTTAAGGTGTACAATTCACCAATGCCTTCATCGGGGTAACCTTGGTCGACGTCCTCGAAGATGTAGAACTTCGTCGGCTCCTTTAAAGGGAGATATTCAGGGTAGATGAATGAGTCATCCGGCCGGGGAAACTGCGTTCGGTCGATCGCAACAAAATTCTTGGCCGCAATGATTTTGTCCAGGTCGTCTGGAGAGATCTTGAAGCGGAATGAGAGATTGGGCGCATGCTTCTCTTCAAGCGATATGAACTCGAGATCTTCCACCGACTCCGGGATGGGCGAGGCAAGGTTGTCGCGAAAACGGTCATAGACAGCCACGTAATGCAAATGCCATGCATTTTGCCCTTCAACAAGCGAGAACAGCGCTGCCGGAAACATCGCGATGGCAATGACAACGAAAGCTCGCCACCAGGTCTTCTCTATCAGAACGAAGCCAGCAATCAAGGCAAATAGGTGAAATAGAAGCATCCCACCGAATATCATCAGCATCGCCTCGCCTGTCCCCATTCCGTAAAATGGATTCCACGCCCGAATAACGAAAATCGATGCGAAGAAGGTAACAATCAAGATCGGGAAGTGCCACAGATACTTCATGGTCGCGACGAACTCTCCTGGGATTCCTGCTTAGGTTTCAAACCGTGTCGCCATCTTCGCCACACCAGCAGCAGCGCTGGCAGAAGCACTAACAACGAGACCGCATGGATTGGTAAACGCCACCAAGCGCACATTTCGTAAGGTTGATCAGGGTGATGCTGGGTCTGGGCAAACCACGGCCGGGCCACGTGGGCGTAAGTGACCATGATATCACCAATCGGAAGTAGGCCTGCGGCGTATTGCTTCTTTCCGTCGGATGTCCAGGGCAAGCCAACCACTTCTCCCGTTTGAGCGATGGCGTCGGCCAACGCGTGGTCGCCGTAAACTTGCGCGACCCCCATCAGGAAGACGGTCGCGGAAAGGCTTCGTCCGAATACGAGCGGCCCGCTGTCGACGTCACCAGTTCCTGACATTCCACGAGGAAACTCCAGCACGCACGGTGCGCCCAAGAAGGTCGTCACATAATCTCGGCGGAATGACTCGTACTCAAGCTGCGCAATCCGGGGGGCAATGTCGGGAAGGAGCCGCAACACGATCACCTGCGAGGTAGCGCGAGCAACACTCCCTGCCCTTCCCTCCGGCAGACTGGCGGTATGCGGAAACAAGAGACCGGTCTGGCGATCGCGTCGCTCTTCCACTTCGACCAACCATTGTTTCACAAAGGTACGATAACGCGATTCCTTCAACAGATGATCGTACGTGCACAGCGCGTGAATGGCCGGAACCGTATCGCACGGCCAGGCGGCCCCGTGGTACGAAGGAAGGAATGGCGTCTCTGATGTTTGCAGAGCAGTCACGATTTCGTCGCACTCGTCCCGCCACAAAGCCAACTGCTTTTCGTCGCTTGCTTGTTGTAACGTCACGATGCCGCCCCGCAGGTGGCACTTCCAGGCCGCGTAGAACATTCCGTGGTCGGGCGGCAGGTCTGGTGGAAACGGTGCGTGGCCCTCTGGTGATTCCATGTGCTGCAAACACCATGACGCTTCTTCGATCGCCTCTTCGGTATGACTTGCGTCGCGCATTGCCAACTCTACCCAGGCGAGCCCGTGAAAGAGGTAGCTGAAATAATAGCCCTCTGGAAAAAGAGCTTGCATTCGCGTGGCAGCCCCAGATTCGAGCGCCGCTCGATTGGCCGCAAGTTGGGAGGTTAGCTGAGGCGGAGCCTTGCTCAGGCTGGCGGCCAGTGGCGAAGGAGCATACAACCGCGCGTTGCCGTAAATCACCCCGATCACAATCAGCAGCCAGACACCCAGCAGAATTCGGACGATCGAGATTCGAAGGTATTGCATAGGTGTCGGGAAAGGATGGAGGCGGTGCCAGGCAAACTTGTTGTGATGGACGGATTGTCACCTGTTTGGCGGGAGGCGTCCAGCATAAACAATCGCCGTTTCTGTTCGAGTGCTGGCTAGCAGTCAATCAACATGGTGCTCGATCGATCATTCCTGAAAAGGGCAAACTGCGAAGCGAATGCCTAGCGAAAACAATCGATTCTCGCTGGTTATGCCGCTTTCCGTCGTGATTAATCCGCACTGAAATCAGTCCAACACGTTTCTTCTCATGAACTGGCGCACCTTTTGCAAACTCGATATCGCAACTAGGTGCTTCGGCTCCCAGACAACATCGACTTGCAGCGGTAATGCGTCGACTTCGGTCTGATTGGCCTGACCTATTTCTCATACAAGATGTTTTCGCGTGCGTGATTCGCCCCCGAACCCCGGGCGAATCGCGCGGCGACGTCACCCCGAACAACGTGAAAGGACACACTCATGTATCACCATGTAAAGAAATTGATGTATACCGTTCAGGTCGATGATCCTGATCCGCGATTCGGCAGCATGTTGCTCGAACAATTCGGTGGAGCGAACGGCGAACTGGCCGCTGCTCTTCAATACTCCGTGCAAGGGCTCAACTGCGAAGAAGCCGCCGTCAAAGATATGTTGATGGACATCGGTACCGAGGAACTGAGCCATCTAGAAGTAATCGGTGCCCTAGCCCGTGCCCATCTGAAGCCACTGAAGGAAAAGGGTGAAGCGGCGGAACAAGATCCGCTCATTGCCGTGGTAGGTGGTGGCGGGATCTCGCTCAACAACTCGCAAGGCAATCCGTGGACGGCCGACTACTTGAAAGTCTCTGGCCAGTTGGAGGTCGACTTGCGATCGAACATGGCCGCCGAAGCCAGGGCGAAGATCACCTACGAACGTTTGATCAACTTTACGGATGATCCTGGCTCGAAAGACGCGCTCAAGTTTCTGATGACGCGAGAGATTACTCATCTCAAGGCATTTGGTGCGGCGCTCGAAAGCTTGGAGAAAGGTCCGCTCGAAATTGGGAACATGCCCATTGATGAGAAGTGGGTGAACAAGTATTTCAACGATTCAACCGGATCAGGCGAACTAGGCGATGACTACGAGGGACCGTGGAACACTGGGGGCGACTGGGAGGTCGTAGATAACCCTGCCTTCAACGGCAGCAAATAGTTCGCTGCTTCCGAAGACGGTCCCAGGCCTCCACAGCCTCGGGACCGTTTTTTTTATTCTTGCCCGATTCGCGTGAATTCTAGGGCCACAGGAATCTCTTCTTAGGATGAAACAGTCAGGACCGAGCGATGGATGGGACGGCTGAGCAATTATTAACAATCGTCGCGGCCACCGTCGTGGTTTACGGGGCGATTCTATACTACACGCGTCTCACGGGGCTGCGGAGCTTCTCGAAGATGTCCGCCTCCGACTTCGCCATGACCGTGGCCGTTGGGTCGCTCTTTGCGTCCACCGCTGTTTCGCCTGAACAGCAATTCGGACCCGGCCTTGTGGCGTTAGCGACGTTGTTTGCGAGCCAATTCGCAATCGCTTGGGCACGGCGTAAATCATCCTGGTTTAGCCGCATCGTCGATAACGAACCTCTCCTATTGATGCGTAACGGACGAGTCTTGGATGAGAATCTCAACCAAGCCCAGGTCACCCGGGCCGACCTCATTGCCAAGTTGCGTGAGGCGAACGTATGGGATCTGAATCAAGTTGCGGCAGTTGTCTTTGAAACGACCGGCGACATCTCTGTCCTTCACGGAAATCATTCGAGTGACGTGAGCCCACAGCTACTGGAAGATGTGTCTCCAGGTGAACTCGGACGAAGCCAGGCGTAGTGCCGTCGATTGCGGTCCGCGCTCGCGCCAGTAAATGCGCGTAACGTCGCTAGGCCGTCAAAAATCGTGTCCACCGCTGCTCTGGTTCCAACGGCCGCGCCGCGCGATACGCCAACACAGAAAACAACACGATCGAAGCCACCATCGTTCCATACACCACCGAGTACTTATAAAGCAGCGGGTTGTCCAGGACAAAGAAGCTGTCGTTGGATTGTCGTTCTGCGAACAACAAATCATTGTAAACTTGCAATGGCTCCATCCAGTTCGTCTGAGGGAACGACGTGACGACGATCATCAGCACCATGTAGGTGAAGATCGCGAGAAAGCCGCCGATCACTGGCTTTCGCACCACGCATGTCCCAAGCACGGCCAGCGTATACATCCAAGCGTGCAGCAAGGGAAAACAGGCGACGAACGACCAACTCATCCCTTGCGTCATGCCGCCCCGTGGTCCGTTCCATGAAACCGCGATTGAAACGGCATCTAAGCAAATCTCCACCATCAGCAGACCGACGAAGAACTTCGTCCAAAACCACATCGCCGGTGAAATCGGGCGAGACCGCCAAAACGAACCCAACCTTTCTCCCAAGTCCGCCGAATAGAGTCCTGCTGCCACGACCGTTGACCACAGCATGCCCACAAAGAACACGGTGTGGGGTAGCTGGGCTTGAAAGGATTGAGCGAACGAGCTACCCGGTGACTCGATATCCCCTTCCATAACGATTGTCGCGACCGTCACTAGGATTGCCAGCAGCGCACCATAGAAGGCAAGCGGAAACGCTTGACGAAGTTCAAGCCAGATTTGCGCCATCGCGGGACCCGCTGGTCGAAACGGAACATACGACCAAACCGACGGCAATCGCCAACGCCAACTACCGCCAGTCTTTTCGGAAGCAGGACGTGGCAATCGGCCGTACTGCGTCGTGAAAATCGCACCCAGGATAAGTAGCAACAAGCTGGCCAGTCCCATCGCGGCCCAACGATAGGTGGCCAACTCGTGATCGGTATACGAACCGGTCTCGGTGCCATATCCCCACTGCACGACCAATGATTGCGGAATGAAGGAGCCGTAAACCAGTTGAAACATTTCATTCCGAGGTTGCGACATCCATCCGAAACCTGCGAGAATCATCGTTCCCAGTCCGAACACGGCGCCGAGGAAGCCAACTTGCGCTTGATTACCTAACCAGCAACCAACCAGGCTCAGCACAATCAACAGTTCAACGCCACCCAAGATGGCAATCGTCGTGACGCTCCACAGTTGTTCCAAGGAAACGATCAGCGAGCCCGTAGCACGGTCGGGCAGTTGGGTTGTGTAAGCAGCGTCGCGGGGCAACACTTGTTCAATGAGCCCGGTGGCAAGAGCAAGCGTGACGAGAATGGCACCCAAGACGATCGGCAAAGCCAAGGTTGCCGCGGCGGCCGTCATACGAACGCCAGCCACTCGACGCATGGAAACGGGCAACGCGGAGGTAAAGGGAAGCGTGCCACTGGTTCGCTCTTCCTGGGCGGTTCGCATCGCCAGAAACACGGCGGCACACGTTGCATACAGCATCGCCGTGCCGCTAAAACTACCGATCGCGGCACGAAACTGGTAAGCACACTCGTAACCAACGCAGTACGCCGTCCCTAGCAACATCCACGCGCTGAACAAAAGCAAATAGCCCCGATTCTCCCGCCACTGCTTCCAGATCAAACTTCTCATGGCAATCCTCCTCCTGACGCGATTTGGTTAAACGGAAACAGGTTCGGCAGGCGTAGAAGCATCGGGCCTGCCTTCGGTGCGGCCGATGACATAGGCCTCGAAGATCTCGTCCAAGCCCAAGTCGACGACGTCATACTCGATTTGCCGAGCGTCAAGCTGACCTAGGTAGGTTGACGCGTCCGCAACCACGAAGACCGCTCGATCTTCATGTCGCCGTAGATCAAGCAGTTGCTCAGGTCGAGAAATTTCCGCCAAGGCATCCCAGGGAAGGACAATCCTTTTGATATCGTCCCTTAGCCGATCCGTTCCAGCGGAGCGGACAATCTGGCCACGATCGAGAATCGCAATGCCATCGGCTACCGCTTCCACTTCGTCCAGTAGGTGCGAACTGTACAGCACCGTCGAGCCCTCGGCCTGAAGATGCTCGACCAGATGCCGATTGAATTCCTTGCGAGCGACCGGATCGAGCCCCATTGCCGGGTCGTCCAGGATGACAATCGACGGGCGATGGGCTAGCGCCGCGACCAGCCCCAGTTTCACCGTTTGTCCCTTCGAGAGCTTGCCAATACGTGCATGCCGGGGCAACTCGAATCGGTTGAGCAATTGATCCGCCCAGGCCGCGTCCCAGGTAGGGTAGAAGGAAGCGAGAAACCGGCAAAGTTCGATCGGTGTCATCCAGGGGTACATCGTTTGATCTTCCCCCAGGTAGCCGACCTTGCCACGAACCTCAAGCGGCCGCTGGGCTGGATCGAGTCCGCCGATGCGGGCCGTTCCGGAAGTTGCTCCGATCAGGCCCAGCAGAATACGAATGGTCGTTGTTTTCCCGGCGCCGTTACGACCAAGCAAGGCAAACGTTTGCCCCGGGGCGATCGTTAGCGAAACGTCGCTGAGAACCTCATTCGATCCAAAAGTCTTAGCCAGTTTATCGAGAATGATCGCAGGCTCACTCATGACCGTTTCCCTTCATCCTTAACTGGAGAAATATGCGATTTGACTTCTGCCACGGCTGCGGAAAGCTCACGCCGCAGATCACTGGCATTCAGCCCCAACAACAGCCCTCGACGGACCATCGATTGGAACTCCCGCGAGAACTGCTCGCGCTGCTGCTTCAGTTCGGCTGCTTGCTGATGGTTGGTCGACTGCGGCAAGACAAACGTCCCTTCGCCATGTCGCATCTCCACCAACCCTTCCGCGGCTAACTTTTCGTAAACGCGGACGACCGTGTTCACATTCACGACCAACTCAGCCGCAAGCTGCCGCACCGAAGGCAAACACTGCCCCGGCGGCAACAGTCCGGCCAAGCACTGAGCCCGAACCTGCTCAGCAATCTGCCGCGAAATAGGCGTCGCCGCACCTCGTTCAATCCGAATGTACATACCCATTCCTCACTTCACGCCCTCAGGAGTACACAGTTGTAGTACAGTGAACAGGTTAAGGTCAAGCGAAATGTTTGAAGAAAGTTTAAGAACGGATCGGACCAGAAGAATCTAGCTGGCAGATGCCAATTCGTTGCCTCCCAATTTGAATCGTGATAGCTTAAGCCGTCTCCTACTCGATAGGGATGAACGTGACGCGGAGAGAAACTGTTTTTGACAACCCGATGCCATGACGCCAGACGAGCTTACCTACCATTTTGAACGGATGCGTAATTTCCGACGCGAGATCCAACTCGCCATGTATCGAATGGGAATGTCCGCGGCTTATCACATTCAATACGCACAATATATGATCGACGATGAAGAGCTGATTCGTCGGCGCACCTCGGTGAAGGACGTTGCGCATTTTCAGAAGTGCCTTCCCGATTTGATCCAACGTATGGAACAGGTCAACGATCAGGCGAACGCATCGTGGGAGCATGCTCCGCAAAACAGAGAGGCGATGCGGGAACATTATGTTCAGTTGGTCGAGCTTTACGACGCCGTTCAACTTTTGCCGCTTGCCTACGAACGCTTGAGTCGACAGTCGGAGAAGCCACTTCTGGACGACGCCCGAGCATTACAAGAGTTTCCCCGCAACGCAGCCGAGCGGATTCGTCTGGAACGAATATTGCGATTGACGATCGAAGACTATTTGGACATCGAGTCCCAGATTGATTCGCTAAATCGACAGATCGACGCAGAAAGAGAGGCGGTGGTCGAGGGGCACCGCGAATTGATTCATGCCTACGTACACGAATTGGGCCGTCACGATGAAGTCTCCCTGGCAGCAGCCCGATACGCGGCCCGCGTGGCCACAAGAATGTTCGACGAACGGCGCGGCTTCCGTTTCATGCCATACGCCGAGGTCTGGATCGATCGCGAGTTAAAACGGATTGGTGATCCAGAGGAAAGGTAGATCACGTAGAATAGCGGTTACGGCTGCAAATGACATCCTTCCGATCCGAGAGAGATTGCCGTAAACACCACTCGTGATCAGAAAAGCCCTGTCGGCAAGTTATCGCCCTCTGTGCACGCAGACAAAGGCATGCTTTCGGACTGTCATCCCCATAGAATAGCCTTGCCAACTCGCCGTTGTTAGAAGAAGCGGGCCGCCTCGGTCGAAGCATGGCAAGACTTGCGTTACGCTAACCGAATAGATCATCAAGTATCGTAAAAGACTAAGGCCAAATGAATCTAATCCCGAGCAGGTCGATTGAATTGGCGCATCGTGCCTACTATATGAAACATGCCGGGAAGCGCTTTGCGGTCGCAGCGCAAGATGGCCATGTGAGTTTGTTTGATCAGCAATTCCGATTCGAATCTATCCGCGCGGTGAAGCAACACCTGCGCGGGATCTCTATTCATCCGTCAAGTGATTTGCTCGCGTTCACAGACAACGATTGCCTGTCGATCTGCGACTTAAGCGGAAACATCATTTTCCGAGATGCTTCACCTGGTTTAAGTGACGATTCTCCTTCATGGTTGAACGGCGGGTTTGATGATTGCCAGTTTCACCCACAAGACGGTTCCCTTTGGAGTGTTGCGGCACGTTCGACGGAAAAGTTGGAAATACAGGTGCGTGATCCAATTCTTTGGACGATTAAACATAAAGTAGAGTTGGAGGATCCCTATCGTGGGAGTTCCTGTTCCTTTCATACCGTCCCCAATTCCAAGACATTGGCACTTTGGATTGCGGGCGGGCAAGACGGACAAGAAATCTATTGGCTTACCTGCGATCGGAAATTGCACGCTAAACGAGACGCGCTATTAGAGGACACGACACCACCAGACTTTTCACCTAATGGAGCTGAGTTTCTGATTCTGGAGAACTATCAAGCAATTTGCCGAATTAGCTATCCGAACACACGAGAACTCAGTCGATTGGAGTGGCCGTTCGCTGACGATGACTGCTTCGGCTGCTCGTTCGCTTACATCGACGATCAGTACGCCATGGTCGGCACCAATGCTGGTCGGTCGTTCTTGCTAGATGTGCCCTCGATGTCCTTGATCGATGAAGTTGCGATTGCCAATCACGAACCAAGACCAGTGGAACAGTTGTATCCAAGTTTGGTTGGAGATAAGTCACTCTGCACTGATATCCACGGTTTTATGCGATTTGGCGACATGATCGTCGCCAGCTTCCGGCGTGACGGCGGCGATGAATTAGAAGACTGGAAGGATACCTTGTTGTTGTTTGATTGCCAAAGCATTCGCGCATCGATCTCTTCCCAAATTCCGTGAGCAAGTGAGATACGTGCGTTCCGAGTTGGCAGCTGTGAAATTCGCTCCTAATGACTCCGAGGAAAGTGGTCTCATCTTAGTGCAAGATAGACAGTGTAAGGTGTAAACATTCAACGTGATTCCCGACTACTCCATCGAACTGTGCTTTCGGAACGATCAGCGTGAGCGTGTGCGGGCGCATTTTGCGCAGTGGTGTGATCCCGATCATCGACATCTGGTTGAGGAAGCCAAATTCGATAATCGTTCTTGGGATGCTGAAATCTGCCTCCTGGCTCCCAGCGATGCTTCTGCGGAACAGTTGCACGGCTTGCGCAAACTTGCCGACGGTTCGACCCTTTGCGGAATCATCGATTTCACTTACGCTCCGCAAGCACAATACATCCGCGCTGCCGACTGTTTTTCGATTGAAATCTGGCCCCGGACGAAACGCCTGCAGTTCATTTTCTTTTCATCCATGAAGTTCCGCACTGCGCTGGTCGACATCCTTAAGGAATGTCACGGCATGTATGGCTTGATTGTTTATGAGTCGTCATTTCCTATCATCTTTTGGACGAGTGACCAGGGGCGGATCAACGACGATCGTCCCGAGAGAACGTCTGATCGACTCTTGGTTCCTGCTGAACTGTATATGGAATAGCGAGGTTGATCGTCATGGTATTGGGCCTACTTAAAAACGGGGCGAATAATACTTACTACAATTAACTTTATTGGTTGGTAGCTTCTAAATAGAATCGAAACTCGTCGATCTCATCGACGACATCTCCCCATCGATTCTGGCAAGTGGATGGTTTCCGTCGCCCTTTCCGTTTGCCCTAGCCCCAGCTTGGTGACTTCTTGTGAAACCTCTCCAAACTCTTTCTACATGGTTTGCCAGTAAGCGAACTTCGCGCCGCAAATGGGCCTCGGCTTTGCCGAGCGTTGCTTGTCATGCCGAAGTGTTGGAAGACCGCCGCCTGCTTTCGGTCACGCAATTGGTGGCGGACATCAACCAGCAGGCCCCGGCAATTTCGTACGGGCACGGGATCGTCCTCGATGGAGTCCTTTACTTTGCTGGCCGCTCGCGTGAAGCCGAACCGACTTCGCGGAATAGCTTTTGGAGCTACGATCCGCAAGCCAATTCGGGAAATGGCCAATTGAGCTACCTTGGCGGCGACGAGATTGGCTTGGAGAATCCAGGTAAATTCGTCATCGTCGATGGGAAGATCTTCTTCGCCGCAGGCTCAGGTTCGTTGTGGCAATACGACCCAACCGCTGCCGACGGAGCCGGGGAATTGACCAAGTTGACGGATATCCTGGTCGACCGCGCCAGCGATGCCGTCGCGGTTGGCGGATCGCTCTACTTTCGCACGAGCGATTTCGAGGGCAACTTCGGGCTGGTTCGTTACCAAGTTGCCGAACAAAAGACGACTGTGGTCTGGACCATGTCCAATTCGATCCACCCGTCTGACAAACTGGTCGTTGCCGATGATAAGGTCTATTTCTACCTGGTAGCCCCAGCCGAGGAGTTTCAGCTTTGGCAGTTCGACCCGGCGGCAGGCGAAGCAGGCACGCTCTCGATGGTGGTCAATAATCTGAAACATTACACCTCGGAGCCCAATCTGGCTGCGGTTGGGGGCAAAGTTTACTTTTCGGCCGACGACGGCATTCACGGCATGGAACTCTGGTCGTACGATCCCGAAGGTAACGACGGAACTGGAATTACTTCGCTGGTAAGTGATGTTTACGTTGGTGCCGGAGATGCCTATCCATCGGACTTCGTCGTTCTCGATGGCAAGTTGTATTTGAGGATGCGCAACGGTCAAACCAGCCCAATGCTGTGGAGTGTCGATCCATCGTTAGATAACGCAATGGGAGGCATCGAACTGGTCAGCGATGAACTGCTGTGGGACACGGCCGTCCAATTTCACGCCAGTGGAGACAGCCTTTACTTTCTCGCCAGGGCTGATTTTAGGAACTGGGCAATGTGGCGGTATACGCCAACGCCCGAGGGTTCGTCCCTGCCTGCGAAATTGGAAATGGTAGGGCCCAAGGTTGCCATGTCCGACGTTGATCTGAATGCGTCGCTACCGCAACACGCCGTCGCACTCGGGGACGCGATTGCGCTGCGGATAGATGATCGCTTGTGGATCTATCGGCCGGAGTCTAACGGAGGGGACGGAAGTATCGTCCCAGTGCCTGATATCTCGGGAGCGACGAAAAGTTCCAGCCCGCGTTCTTACATCGCGCTTGGCGACGAGATTTACTTCGTCGCCAACGATGGAATCCATGGGGCAGAGCTTTGGCGATATCGCCCAAACGCTACGCTTGAAGAGCGCGGACCGGAGTTGGTAAGCGATCTCTTCGTAGGAGCTAGTTCGTCGAGCCCAACCAACCTGACTGTCTTCGGTAACCGGCTAATCTTCCGCGCCACTACTGCCGACGGATTACAGCTATTTCAATTCGACAAGACGACTGGCGTTGTCACAATTTTGGCCAATCTCTCAGATTCCATTTCCGACCGCTGGATCATCGACGAAGGAAAACTCTATTTCTCGCGGATCGTCCAGGACCATGTCGAGTTGGTCTTTGTCGACTTGATGGCGCCGTCGGGGTCAGGCAGCATCGAGTTCGCAGGCGTCTTGCCCGCCGACGTACAGCAGCATCCGGCTTACTTTGCCGCTGCCGGAGGCAAGCTGTATTTCGATGGGATCGATTCCACAGGACTGGCCGGACTGTATCAGTACAATCCCTTGGCTAACGGCGGCCTGGGATTAATCGCGCGGGTTACTGCTTACGCTGGCGGGCAAGTCTTGCCGACTTCGCTCGTGAGTTTGGCCGGGCGTGTCTACTTCCGCGGTTACGACACCGAACATGGCTGGGAAATCTGGGGGTACGATCCCGAGGCCAACGATGGCGAAGGGAGCGCGCGGCGGATTACCGATACACCTTCTTCCGAAACGTTCGACCCAACACCGGATCAAATGACCGTGGTTGGCGACGTGCTGTACTACAAAGTCGCGGCCCACGGACCCAACGCCAGCTTCCAATTGTGGCGATACGATCCGCATGCCAACGCTGGGTCAGGCAATCTCTCCCAGGTCGTAGAACTCGACGGATACTGGCGTGGTATCCTCGATTTACTACCCAACGATAACCCGCTGGCGTTCGACGAAGGGATGATTTACTTTTCGGTATTAAGCCCGGCTGGTCAATACGAGGTCTGGCAGTACAACACCGGCACCACAGGCCAACCCGAATTAGCGCCGGTTGTTGCCACGAAAAATGGTCTCGATCTACAACAGCTGTTGCCATTCGGTGGCAAACTCTACTTCAACTCCTCCGCGGCCCCGTTCGGAACGGAGATGCAGGTCGCGAACGATCTTTCTTCATCCACCTGGGTACAGTTCGCATTCGCTTCCGAACCCTCGATCGCCGCAGGCACCGTGCGAGCGGAATCACATCCCACAATTCCTGTCCTGCATGAGTGGGACGATGCGACCGGACAAGTGTGGATGACCCTGGGCGATGACAGGCCAAGTGGTCCCTTCAATCTATCGATTAGGCTGCGCGTTGATAATCCCGCATTCGCTGATTTGCAGGTTCAATCCCATTTAGGCGAGAGCGTTCACATCAATTTAGAAACGGTCGATGGCGTTCGTTTCTATAAACTCTCGTTGGCCAATCTCGACCTGTCTAACTACGAACCCGGCGATCAGGTACTGCTGGCAGACGTGCGGTTTCTGCTTAATGACGAGACAGCCTCCTGGATTAGCATGCAGGGAGAAGACGCCTACCCGCAACCGACCGCCAACCACGGTGTCAGTGTGATTTCAGCAGAGAATCGCTCATCTGACGAGGCGATCCTCTACGATCGGCATGTGCCAGGCCAGTTCGAGCCGATGGTGTACGATGCCAACGACGACGGGCAGGTCGGTCTGGCCGACTTCGCCCAATTTGTCAGTAATTTTGGTAGGACCGTCAATGCGACTGACCCCAATACGTATCGCTTCGATTACAACCGTGACGGCAAGATCGGCTTAGCAGATTTCGCGCTTTTCGTATCGAAGTTTGGTCAACGTAAACCGACGTCGGTAGCCAGTTCCTTCAGCAGCGGACTGATCGAGGGAGAACCAATCACCACCAGTTCAGTCGGACCGACCGATGCAAACCCCTTCACGCATTGGCACGTCCTGAGCGACATGATGGCGACCGATCTGACGCTATCCACGAATTCCGTAGTAAACACCGACGCCGAAGAGACGGTCGAGCCGACCGCAATCGAAACCGCAATGCTCTTCTACAGAATCCAACCCCCATGGGACCCGAAATTGATCGACGCCATCCTGCAAGAAGATGAGCAAATTGAAGTTGCTGCCGATCGTATTCGAGTCAGTCATTCGCTTTCAGATCGACGTTTGTGAACTGCCCCATAGCAACGTCCGGTTTCTTCTAGACGCAATGCTGATAGCGAGGAAGATTGCCATCGCTCAGCGCCGAAATAAAGACGGGGCGAAAGATACTCAGTGTGATATTTGAAAAGGTTTCGACTAGACGTTTGTGAGCCATTCGATCGAGTCATTTGTTGCACGATGGGTTTTCACCAGGTAAGGATCTGAATATGACTAAGCGGCACCCCGGTTGTTTCGCTGACTCGGTGGGCGACCTCGGTTATTCGCTCGGCGGAAAGGTTTTGACCGCGGGTGTCCAGAACGATCGATTGTTGTTTGATGTTTGCATCGGTATCGATCTTTCGCGCCTTGATTTGTTGATAGAGAGAGGACTTCTTCGATTTCGATAGCAATCGATTTAATCCTTTGTCCGTTCGCAAATCGTAGTTCTTCACTTCGATGTAGGCAGTTGTGGTTCGAACATCGGGCACGGTGCTGTCCTTTACTCGGTTTTCACGTCGATGGCCACCCTTATAAGCAACTTCAGCTTGGCCTCCGACGCCACCATAGAAATAGCTCACTTCGACTTCCGACTGCTCTCCGCGGACGAAGCCAGCGCCGGGGCGACGCCCTTCGCGGATGTTTTCGACATAGCGGCGAAATCGTAACGCGCGGCGGTGCCCCTTGGGCGTATTAGGCTGTTCGGCGGCTTTTTTCAGCCAGAAGTCGATCAACTCGTCGCGGTGCTCATTCAAGCTGAAGATCACTGGCTCGCCTTGAGGCTGCCTGCCTGATGGAGGTTTGCTACCTCCACCTTGGCCACTTCCTCCTCCTCCACCACCACTCGCCGGTGGTTTTCCGTTCGATCCCCCACCACTCATTGCCGAGCCTGAAGTAGGGGCGAGACTAGCGGACGTTGTCGACGCAGGAGGCGATGAACGCTGCGTCATGCCCGTTGGCGCAGTTGGGGCGGAAGTCGTTGGGGCCGTTCTTACGGCGGCCGATTGGCCTGATAGATCTCCCGCGGTCGACTTTCCCCCTTTTACGCGCCCTAACGCACCCGCCCCGGCTTGCATGCCGGCGGTTGCCAGATCACCCTGCCGCAAGCTTTCGACGACACGCGTGGTGGTGATCGCATCGTCGATCAGGCTCAGCACTTTGCCTTGGGGAAGGACGGTCAGCACGCGCTCAGCATCCTCGCGAGCGCCCTCCCAGGTTCCTTTGGCCAGCCCTTCGCCAACGTTGCGGACATCGAGAAAGCCTAACGGAATGCCCGCGGCCACGTTCATTGCTAGCACCGAAGCATCAAGGACCGAAGCTCCGAGCGCCGCAAGAAGAACATGTTCCCCCCCGGAACCAACATAATCTTCCAAGTCTCGCTTGAGACTGGTTGCCCCTTCCGTGCGCGACTTCAGTCCTTCTTGCAAGCCGCGTTCGATCCGCCTCGCGACGCCATCCTCCGTCGGCTGAGGTTTCTCTTGGTGCGGCTTGTTGTGGGTGGCTTTGTCTTGGGGAATTGGAGGTGGTGGCGTGGGATCAGGGGTTGGCTCGGGCGTCTCGGTCGCAGGGTGTTCACGTTCGGGGGCGGTCGACTTGGTGGGACTTCCCGTCCCTGTCTGTTCTGGAATGGGAACCTTGACGACTCGAGTTCCCTGCGGGACATAGACGAACTCGGCATCATTGTAAGCGTTGATTCCGTTAAGAAGTCGCCAATGAACGCGTGCCGCTTCCTCGTAAGAGTCCGATAGGAACGCGCCGCGTCCCACCACACAGGACTGATCGGTGTCGTCGACGCTAAGCATCACGACCTTTGTGTAGAATTGATCGCCGAAGGGAACAGTTTGGACGATGAGCTTCCGATTGGCCTCGCCCGGTCCGATGTCGGAATTGAACTTGGCGGTCGAGAAGACCGATTCCGAAATATCGTCATGCATCCGCAGGACGCCGGTCGAAACATCCCCATCCGGTGGCACGATCAAGCCTCCCGGGCGTCACGAAGGATCAACCGTTCGTTTACCACCAACCGGGCTTGAACGCGTTGGAAACGTGGGTCATGCACCGTCACCTCGAAGAACTCGTAATCGTCGGAGCTTGCGTCATCCGCGGAAGGTCTTCCTACCAGAACGGCCGATGTGTCAAGCATGAGCATCAGTTGTTGAAAGCCGCCTGCTAAGGGCAGCATCTGATAAAACGAAGCGGCCTGAATCATCTCGGCCAGCGAGTGGTAGCAAAGATGGTTCTCGACGTTCTGCACCAACCGAATGCCCCGCAGCAGCGGCGTTCCGATCGAAGCTTTCGCTGCGGGCGTATCGATTTGATGTGTCTCAGAAAATGCCGCTTCCGCGCGGACCTCCGCCGCGAAAACCAGCTGAAACGCCCGCACACCGGTGGCATCTTGCGAGGCGATCGGCACGCTACGGGCGTCGTCAGCGTCGGTGTGGTTCGCCAGCATCAAGGTGGCATCTGGTGGACGATCGGTTTGCGCGTTGTGCCAGATGTTGAGCTTGATGTTGTACTCGAATTGTGCCGCATCGATCAGACGGGAGGATGCCAATTCCCATGAAGCGGCTGCAAACGAAAGATCAAGCGGCGCCTGATAAATGGCCGACGTCCAGACACAACGGTCGCTGCCGCGTGACACGATGGTCGGAACCCCGTTTACGTTGGTATCGAAACAGTTCTGAAATTTGCCGCGTCGAAAGTCCTCGCTTCCGGCTAAGGAATGGGTACGAGTTTCAAACGGATTGGCAAACAGGGAAGGAAACATCTCTTTTTGCACCCGGATTTCGATGAGCGGCGTTGGCTGATCATCGGCCATCGTCAGCAGCGGCGCAAGATCGGTCCTTTCAAGCAACAATTCGATTCCGGCGATGTCCCAGATTTGATCCGGTAGTAGACGAGGTGTCCGATTGGCTAAACCAATGTCCGCCGCTAGATTCGGTTGCCCGTTCTGATTCAACAGGTACGAGGAGGAACTCCCCAGCGTTACATGATCAGAAATCATCAGATATTTCCGTCTCCTGCACTTCGAACCAGAAATCAACGCGAATATCGGGCCCGATTCCATTACCAAATCGCACCCGCAGAGATTCGTCGTGTGCCCCGTTTCCTCGCTCGGCCAAGGCGGGGAACGACACGTCGAGTGGGATCTGCCCCAACACGATGTCGACCGCTTCGCCGTTCCACATGATTTCGGCGCCCCGCATTCGCTGCTGATCGGTTCCAGGAACCTCGCGCCTCTCGACAACTCGCTTGTTTTCGCCAGCTGCGGAGACCGAGCGAGCTTGCGTGTGATCGTCGGAGTGCCGAACGGTTTCCGATCGCATGAAACAGGTTTTCGAGGACGACTTCGAGATGGCACCTTGGCTGCCGAATGAATGCTGATACGTCAGCGCCGGTGTCAGTAAGCTTGAACTCGACGAAAGGAATAGCACGCTTCCCCCGACATTAAACCCGTTCCCTGCATTAAAGGCGGCTAGGGCAGGAAGGCTGGCCGGAAGAAAGCCGGGGAACATGGGTGAGAGGGTCTGGTAAGCCGCTATCAAATTGGTGATCGCTCCCCAGGCAGCCAACGGATCGGGCTGCACGATCCCGCGGATCTGCGAATAGAGTTCTTCGATCCCTAGCAATAACCCTTTGACCGAGTCTTGGGCGATGGGAACAGGCGAGAACGGGGACATCGCGACGGACTTCATGCCGGTGACAACCGGCACTTCCGCGACGCCACGCCAATAATTGAACTCATAGGAGAGTGGGTTCTCAGGCGATCCGGTGGCAGGATCACGGACCGGACCAGGAATGAGTAGGGACGAATCGGCATCGGCCAAAAACCAATTGCCGACCGTGCCAATCGTATCGGTGAATAGGCCGTGTCCTAGATTCAAATAGTTGGCTGCCGCCTCCCACGGGGTGGTCAAATCCTCAGTCGGAACGATACCAGGCGTCTTTACTTGGGTGCCTGGCTTCAGGAACGTTTGTGGGTAAAGGTGATCGGTATGAGCGCGTGCTTCTTGCGTGGTGTAACTATCGCCAATCTGTTTGCCATCAGGCTTATGAACACCATCGCCGCTTTCAACCTGTGTCCAGCCATGGCTGGTCAAGTCGGATTGTCGAACGTCGAAGTTATCGCCCGTTTCTTCAGGAAAGCGACCGGCATAGGGGTTTGTCGGATCGGAGGAGTAAACATTACTCTTTTCAAATTCGACCGCTCTTCGACGCGAGTTACCCAAGATCCTGGCATGCCCTGATTGCATAAGATCAGCCAGGCTGCGAACCGAGAGTAGCTTGCGAACAGGACCATTGCCGGTGGCATGCTCGACCGAGAAGTTGAAGTCGCTATCCCCCAGTTTCGAATAGTCTTCCGCGAGATTCTCGCCGATCAAACGAAAATGAAGCGTGCTCGCTCTGAGGCGTCGGCCTGACATCGGGTGCAAACTGACATGCGCGGATTGAATCCATTCGGCCAGCATCACCACAAACTGCCCCGCTTCTTCTCCCAAGTTAGTTAGTTCAATCTCGAAAGTCTTTAGATTCGAAGGGCGGCTGAACGAAATCGCACTCACACCAGGCGGACTATTCGCGGCGAGGTGATCCTGCAACCCTTTCCAAGAAACGTCTTGGTTGTTTGTCACGACACGATCAGCCAACAAATATTTATACTTGCGCAGCTCCTTGTTTCGGCAACGAAGCGAAGAGACCCCGCTCGGAAAATCGAGTTCGAAGATTCGCAGCCCTACCTTTTGAACGGGAGTTACCTCACCGATCGGCAGCTGCACGGCTTTGGCCCAGGCTTCGAGGTTCGGATTGTCTTTGGAAGGGATCGGCAGCCATAGCTCGATCCCGGAAAGTGTTCGCAGGAACTCGTCAGACTGTTGACAAACCAAGGAAATGCTTTGGTGAGTCGGAACTGGCATACTGACAAACGACTCGCCCACGTCGGGTAGATCGGTCGGCTTGGCGCGATACCGACTTGCTGGCCGGAACGGTGCTGCCCCTGAAAAGGTTTGGTAAGTATCGTTCACCCCACCGAATCGCCTCCATTGACCGCGAACCGGTTCTGCTTGCAACCCATCTGGCTCGCGTGGCGTATCGGTCACCACGGCGATCGTTCCTCCTGGGACATGATGCTGGTAATGCGTTTGCTCTTGCCAGGCGAAAACATATAGATACGGGATGACCATTCCGCGCGATTCGCGGACTTCGAGGGAGCCATCGGTGCGATGGATGATGTGGCGAACCAAGCGCGGAATGTCGGAGACTTTGAGCGATAGCTGCTTCGCTTTGGTTGGCTCGATGTGCATGAAATGAAATCCGCTGGCGTGGTTCATCTCTTGCTGCGTGTAATGCAAATCGGAATCAATGAAGTTTCGTTCGCTGCGATCACCTTCCGCATGAGCGGCGACAGATAGACGGAACTCTCGTGGCAGGCCATAGTTAGCCGAGGACTGACCGAATTGATCGATCGAATACTCAAGTTCGGGATAGCCACAATACGCGATGCCTCCCACCAGCGGCGCGTCTGCGGTTAGATTAATTGCGAAGGTCGCGCTCATCCGATCTGTGGGAGCGTCATCGTCTAGTAGATCTTGCGAACGGGCAAATATGCCGTAAAACGGAGCGTCATTGGGGAATGGCGATGCCAAAGAATGATTCGCGATCAGAGGCAGCTGCTGCGGATCAGGCAACCAGGTCGCGCGACCATCGGATGTTTCGAACGTCACTTGTGGTCGATAAGTCAGCAACTGATCTGCCTGACTCGCCGCATGAAAGTCGTTCTGCGGTTGGAGGTGTACCTCCAAGTTGGCAAGCTCCGCCGAGACAGAAAGAGAATCCAGCTCCAGCGAGAACGACAAGGCTTCTCCCACTACGGAACGCAATGGCGTAAACAACTTCGACAACGACTCGCTCCCCCGATCGAGTTTTTGCGGAGGCCCGACCTAAAATGTGCTCGGGCGAGTTCAGTATGCCGAAGGCTTGGAAGGTATTAAAGGAAAAAACGGGCAGAAATAACTCATTTGCGCGTTTCGGTTAACTATTGATGTCTGAGCCCGTAATCCAACATGGTAATGGACCGATTTGCCACGAATCCGGGGCTTCCGTTGGTCGCCCCTATTAGATTGCTGGCGCAGACTTCAATAAGAACATTTATCACGAAGCACGATTGAAATGTGAAGCATTTACGGTAACCGCTTCACGCGGATCTCTTTGAAATACCAGACGCTGTCTGGGTCGTGGGCTTGCAGGGCGATGGCTCCGCCGTCGGGCGAGAATCGTCGTCCGCTGCGAGATGCTGGCCTCTCGACGTTTTCTGGTTCGGTGTAGTCGATTACTTTGTTGCCATCGAGATGCACTGTGATTCGCTTGTCTTGCACGACGACCCGCACCCGGAACCACTTCGTTTCATCGACCGGCGATTGGTCGAGATCGACAATTGCGTACAAGCTGCCCGTCTTCCGCTTTTCTTTCAAGGAACTATTCAGCTGCACTTCGTAACCTTTGGCCAGGTGCAACTTCGCATCGCGAGTTGACATGTCGGTATGCACAAAGATCCCGCCGTTCGAGTTCGGTTCGGCTCGGGCAATCGCTTCCAACTCGAAGTTCATGAACGGTTCCAGGTCATCGTCATCCTGGCCAACGTAAAACAGATGAGCTCGCGTTTGACTGGAGGCGTTCACCCGCAAGATTCCATCTTGAACGGTGAATGCCTTGGGATCGACGTTGGCTCGCCAACCGGTCAAGTCCTGGCCATTGAATAGAGGCTGCCAGTCATCCGCGTAGGCTGGCCACGGACAGAAAACGATCAAGATCAGAAAGATGAATAGTCGCATGGGTGCCGATCTAGATAGGGTAGGAAGGATGGCAGACGACGATCGTCGATCAACTGGAGGGGCTTTATCACTTTATCAACGCGTTGGCGACTTTGCTACGCTGTGAAGAACCAAAGTGGCAATAATGGAACTGGTCCGACAATTGTCGATTTTGGTTCGTTGGGTACAATCGCTTTTTTCCAGAGACACATTCCCGTTGTCGGTATTGGCATGACACTCCTTGACTCACAACAAGCCAGGCGAAGCATCTTTTTCACAGCTCTTGCGCTGGGAAGCCTCGGGGTCATGCTCTTCCATGCGCAAACGAAGGCAGAAACGGTTAAGGACGAGAAACTCCACTTCACGCTTGATCTTCCAGACGGATTTGCTCCGCGTCCCGATTTAATTGGCGCGATGCCGAACATTGTCCACGCGTTTCAATATGGTGAAATCAAGGAAGGCGAGATTCCTGTTCTCCTTCTCATCGAGAAAATGGGTGGCTTTATCGGCCGACAGCGGGTCACACGCGAGCACCTGCCAGACGGATTCGTCGGCGAGATGTTCGATACCACTTGGCAAGGGTTCGACGTCCAGGGGGTCGCCGTTCATGAGACGGGTAACGGCCTTGAAGGGATTACGTACAACGTCCAGATCCCTTTGAAGGATGAGGCGATTCAGGTGAAATTGTTGATCCCTGCCGAACGAAAGGACGAGTTGAAACCATTGCTACGCCCTATCCTGGATGGCTTGCATGGGGAGAGCAATTGGAGTTCAGCGGCACAACCCGGGATTGCGAGTTCTGATAGTTATGGGACGATCTTGCTGGCCTTCATGATCGGCTGCGTCCTAATCGGCCTTGTCGTTCTTTGGTTCGTTTCCCGCATTAGCCCGCGAGGAACGATCTTTTTGATCGCCGTGGTTCTCTATTTCATGAGTTGGCAGTTCGGTGAACTGGAGGGCCGTGAAGTTCGCATGTTGGAAGGAGGAATGCGAATGCTCGGTTTTGCAGGCGGGATCTTGGGCTTGATCGATCTGTTACGCAAACGTAAGTCGGCCTCCGATCAAGCGAACGAGCCGAAACCGGAATAGCGTCGTTTAAGGAGGAGCCATTCCCTCGTGGACGGTGTGTTTTGGCACAATGCAATTGGCTTCGTTGTGGATCAACATCGGATGGCGTCGACCTTCCCTGACGGCGTGACCATCGCTCAGATGCCGATCGATTCGGCGTTGATCGCGACCGGCAAGGTGCCTGCGCTGGGCAGCGCACCGTTAGCTTCCTGGCTGCTGGCCAGGCTCATGCATTTGACCTACGAACGCCTCGGGTTCGAGGCCCAGGATAAGCAGTATCACGACGGAGGCGGGTTTTATCTCAACTTCATTGCCTTCTCGAAAGCTATGAAGCCGTTGGCGTTCTTCAACCTTCACGGCACCTCGGCTGGCTGTCGCGTGTGGGGGCAATGCGATCGAGTTGTCCAGCCACAAGAGTTGCTGCAAAACTTCTTGGACGCACTAATCGCAGAGCCTGACATGCTCATGCCGTGTCGACTACAATGCTTCGATACCGATCCACCTGATCTCGACCAACGGCGGATCAGTAAACCGAATGTTCTTGGTTGGGATGGTAGGCGTTTTCTGGGACGAACCTCAGTATGACCGATCAGAAAGATGATGATATCGATGCCAAGATCGAGGCTCTGTTGAGCGACGACACGAACTACGCGAACATCGACCTATCGCGAGCGACGTTTCAGAAGCATCTGATCGAAGCGACCACGCTCGCACGCGATTTCACCCGCACCATGGTTACGAACGTGCTGCCGGATGCGATCGTCTATACGATCTATTATGGCTGTTCGTACGACGGCAATCCGCGTGTCGAGGACGAGAAAACCTTCCCGGGGGATTACGACCAAGATCCAATCACGACCCACTCGCCGGAAGAGGTGACGAACTGTCTTTGGCGCAATGGCTTCGTGCCGGAGTGGATCAACGTGGCGGTTGCTCGCGAAGATGGTCAGCAAACGTACATTAAGCTTGAATGTTGCAGCCGCTATTCCGCTTTGCCGAAGATGATGTATCACGTGGGAGAAGGCCGCCCCCCGTTTCACGTCCTCGGTCCGCCTCTGCCGCCTCAGTGCGATTTGGAGGCAGGTGAGAAATTTGATCTGTATTGGTGCGACGAGACGAACTAACCAGTAAGCTGATGGTACGTGACACCTTTCTCGAGTCTGATATCGCAATGCGAACCCTTTAACTCGCTCTCAAAGCGTTACAGGGCGACAGGCCGACCGATTTCTCTGCAAAAGCGGGCTTTCGTCAGATGGTTATGCCACTATCACGGGAAAAGCCTTGAGCCATTACACTTGCGGCGTTCTAGGAGACGAATCGATGCCCAATCGCAATCTGTTCTTCACGCTAACTATCGTGGCGGCGTTGTCTGGGATTCCCTTGGCCCTCGCTGCCCAAGAGGCGGATCCTAAGCCGCAGCAAATCATTCAGCAGTGGGCGGCGACGTTCAATAAGAACGACGCCGAGCTACTATCTGCTTTTTACGATCGATCGGACGAGTTGGAAGTGGTCGTCTCGGCTGGCGTGCGGCATCGTGGGTTTGTCGCTTTGAAGAAGGCGTATGTCGATGATATGGCAGCCGTTCAGTTCTACGATTCCGCGGCTATCGAGCCATCCACGCGGATCCTCGGTGACACGGCCATCGTCAGCTTTGAGCACAAGTTCAAGGCGCGAATCAAGCAGGATAACTCGCGCTGGCAAATCCACATTCGCACCACCACCGTGCTCAAGCGAATGGACGGAGAATGGAAGATCGTGCTCGAACATTCTTCACCGATCATGGGGATCGAGCGTTTTACGCCGATTGCGAGCTAAACGCTCCTGAAGAATGGCTATCATGCCGTCCGTAACCGAGCTAAGCTGAGGCGATCCGGCGCTGTTTCTCGTATACATCCATGCGGAGTCGAACATGAGTCGCTATCTGATACCCGCGTTTGGTACACTGATGATCCTGGGTGTGCTCACGACGCTGTCCGCCGACCCGGGAGCTATCCCGCGAAAGGTTAGTCCGCTTGATGGGAAAGCGGTGATCGTCGAGATGGATGGCATCTACTTTGGTGTGAAAAAGAATGTCCGTTTTGAATCGATTGGCAATCAAGACTTCATCGTCATTCCGATGACCAGCGCCGCTGGCGGCGAAACGTACGACAACTGGTGGCGTCTCGACCGTGTGACCCAGCTCAAGGTATTCGATTCGATGGAAGCGGCCGTTGCTCACGATAAGAAGACGTCGACATTTCGTAAGATCGAAGCGGAGTAGCAGCAGTCGCCGTGGTTGCCGCTAGGCTGTGCTCGATGACATTCCAAGACCAGCCGCTCCCAAAAGCGAGCGGCTGGCTTTAATAACTTGGCGAGTCGCAAACTGTTACTCGCGGCCAGCTTCTAGCTTCTTTAAGCCTTCGGTAAGCTTCTCGATTTCTTCCTGTGAGAGCTGCGGCCGATCGATCTTGATGGTCAGCTTGTTAAACTGAGCGGTCAATGGGAACGGCGGGTGATAGTCGTCATCGTTGACGCCGGTGATGGTATCGGAGCCGATATCGAAGCTCTCTTCCCATTGCAAGATAATGGGAATGGTCTTCTCCATTCGCTGTGTGGCGACAACCTTTCCGTCAACTGTGAGCGTTCCAACGCCACCCTGGCCGATGCCTGCGAAACTGTTGAAGGCCATCGTACCGACACCACTGCCGTCGTATTGAAAGTCGAATTCCAGGATGTGCCGACCTGGGGCCAGTGCGTCTGGTCCTTCCCATTTTAAGCGTTGAAGGTCCAGTAAGTTCCAAAGAAACACTGGCTTCCCTTTCAGCAGATAGAATCCGTATCCCGCAAAGCGACCGCCGGAGGTGACGATCATCCCTTCTGCACCCTGTTTGGGTACGGTGATGTCGGCGGAAATCGTGTACGAAGTGTCGAGCAAGAAGGGGGCGTCCCCTTGAGGAAGTCCAGTCATCGCTCTGGTATAGACCAACGTATCGCGACCGGCCGTTAGACTGGGACGTTCAGCTGCAACACGAGCGCCAACGGAGGCGTTCAGCGGCAAAACCTGGTATTTCTTCGCTTCTTCCAGGAACTTGGCCCGAAGCTCTTTGACCTTTTCGGGGTGATTGGCGGCGATGTCTTCGGTCTGATTCCAGTCCTTGTTCAGGTTATACAATTGAAATACCTGGTTGTTGAGCGGATCGGGATTCGCGGCCGAAAACGCTTGCCACGGGGCCCGATTCACCTTGGTGCTCAAGAACCATCCTTCGTGATACATCGCATACTGTCCCATCATCTCGAAGTACTGGGTCGTATGTTGCGAAGGAGCATCTGCGTTTGCCTTGTCGAAGGCGTAGGCAAAGCTGGTTCCTTCGATCGGATCTTGCTTGATCCCATCGACATATTCAGGCGCGGCAATGCCGGTCACTTCGAGGATAGTCGGTACATAGTCGATCACATGCACGAATTGTTCGCGAAGACCTCCCTTGTCTTGAATTCCCTGAGGCCACGAGATCACCATGTTTTGACTCGTGCCACCCAACCGCGATGCATTCTGCTTGAACCAGTCGAACGGCGTATCGAATGCCCATGACCAACCAGCCGACATGTGGTTATACGTGAACTCGGTACCCCAAGCGTCGTAATACTTCATCTGTTGTTCAATGGTGGTACCGACCCCGTTGAAAAAGCAGACTTCGCTGAATGTTCCCACGGGGCCACCTTCAGCGCTGGTACCATTATCGCCGTTCTGATAGATGATGATCGTGTTGTCGAGCTTGCCAAGGTCATCGAAAGCTTGGATCACGCGGCCCATTTCGTAATCGTTGTAAGCCACGTAGGCCGCGAACACGTTCGCTTGACGAATGAACAGTTTCTGAGCCTCTGGCGGCAATTCGTCCCACGGAGTGAGCAAGTCTTTCGGCCACGGCGTCAGCTTCAAGCCTGGTGGAATTACGCCCAGCCGCTTTTGATTCTCGAAGATGCGTTCGCGGAGCTTTTCGTAGCCGTCGTCAAACAGGTGCATCGCTTCGATCTTCTCGACCCACTCTTTCGTCGGATGATGCGGAGCATGCGAACAGCCAGGCGTATAATGCATGAAGATCGGCTGAGAAGGATCACTTTGATGGATGCGTGTCATCCAGTCGATCGCGTCGTCGGCCATGGCCGTGATCATGTTCCAATCGCTTTCTTCCCCCGTGACCGGCCAGGTTTCCGCCTTGGGATCGGATCGATCCATTTTCAGCGTTCCTTGGTGCTGCTCGAACGGATAGATCTGCGTGGTATTGCGGAATAGGTTCGGCCCCCACTGATTCGCATCGCCACCGACAAAGCCGTAGAAATAGTCGAACCCCAGTCCCGTTGGCCATTGGGTGAAAGGGCCTGCCTGGCTGGCTTCGTAGGTCGGCGTGTTGTGGTTTTTTCCGAACCAACTGGTGGCATAGCCGTTGTCCCGCAAGATGCGTCCAATGGTCGCCTTGCTTTTGGGAATCACGCTATCGTATCCCGGAAAACCGGTTGCCTGTTCGGCAATCACTCCGAAGCCAACCGAATGGTGATTTCGTCCGGTGATCAGCGCCGCCCTGGTTGGTGAGCAAAGTGCGGTCGAGAAAACGCGATTAAACCGCAGGCCGTTCTTCGCCAGCCGATCCATGGTGGGCGTCGGAATCACGCCACCAAAGGTGCTGGGCACGCCAAAGCCAGCGTCATCGGTCATGATCAGCAAGATGTTCGGTGCTTCCTTCGGCGGCACAATACGCGGTGCCCACCACGGCTTGGACTGCATCGCGTTCTCTTTGATAACGCCGCCAAAAGGCGGAGCGGGTGCGGGAAGTTGCTTGCCAGGGATGGTCGTTGTGGCGCTGGCCGAACCCAGCGTTCCGGTCACTTCCTGCGCAAACAGCTCCGTCGATGTCAGTAGGACGGCAAGTGAAACGAACAGATACCACGGTTTGTGCTTCTTTCGCGACATGAACATTTCCCCCGATTGGAATGCATCATTGGTGTCAGAATGTATGTCTTGCCCTGGCCCCCAGAAAGAACTGGCGAGCTATCGGTGATTATGCAATGGGCCCATCGGAGAAGCAAACCGGTCTGACGGCTTTCTGAAAACCTTCACGATTCACACCTTGGACGGGTCGCAGTCGTCCATCGCTATCCGAAGGATGCGAGCGGAATTCAGTCGACGAAGCTCGGCAGCAGCAGTTTGGGCTTGGCCTGGGCGTGGGTTGGCTGGTCCCAGATATCATGGTTGGCGGCGAGAAGCTGCAGCTCTGGCGGCTTCATCCAGCCGACGTTCCGGTCGTGATCGTAAACCGGTAACAGGTCGCGCAGTCGCTCATCAAGTGGTTTCAGCAATTGACGCAGATGCGCGGCTTCGGCCTGGGCGGTTTCAGCTGAGCGCCCGTCGGCTGCGTCTTTGACCAGTACCCGCAAGGCATCGCCGGTCCGGCTGCTGACCACGCACCAGGTGCGTGCGGGCTCGTAGCCAAGCTCGGCCAGCACTTCGGTCAAGTCACTCTCCGCAATGCTGACTTGCCCCAGCCGCAAGGTAAATGCTGTCTTGTGGCGGAACTCGAGGACCGGGCTGCGCTCGACGAACCCAGTACAGCGGACCACATCATGCACGCGATAACGTACCAACCCCATGCTGGTCGTCAGCAGCAATTCATAGTCCTGGCCTTCGGTAAGATCCCAAGGCTGAACGATATCGGCGACATCCTCGCTGCCGAGCGGCAACATCTCGACAATGTTCGCACCGGTATGCAGCGGACCACCGATCCGATTGTCCCACATCGGCACGGTTAGCCAAGCCTCAGTACAAGCCAGTGGCGCATCGCGAAGAGGGACATTGCCCACCCACTTTTGCACGGTTGGAAGTTGCAACGCACTGACACCAGCCCGCCAGCACGAGATGTTCCGCAGCGCTGGCCAGACCTCTTCGAACAGCCAATGGGCATTGTCCAATACGTGGCAAAGCAGTCGCCGCCGCGCTGACTTAATCTTCAACGGTGGCAGGCCAGCGGGCAGCGGCTTGCCATCTAAATACTCGAGCCACTTTTCCCGATGCGACTCGATCTGTTCTGCAAAAGCCCGAAGCTTGGCGGCATTCACGGCAGCGATTTGTCCCAGATCGCGCGACAAAGCATACAGCGGTCCCCACTCTTGATAAATGGCATCGTCGGCGAGGACTGCCTGCGGAATCGGTGAGATATATCGCCCGACGAAACCTTGTAAGTGCAATGCGTACCAACTGGCGTAACCAATCGGCACCCCATGCGGCGAGCAGGTTTGCGGCGCCGAACTGGTCAGCGTGAGACTACCCGCCCAGCTCAGATCGCTCGCCCGCTGCAAGACACTCCAAGCATAGGCTGACCCGACCGCCTTCATCTGTGTGCCGTACGAGCATGTGATCGGAAACCGCTTGGGTCGCTTCGACGTGGTTGCCCCGGTTGTGGCGTAGTACAGGACTGGCAAGGTCGAGAGCTGGCTCGTTCCTTCCTCGAAGCCTTGTTCGATACTGGGACGGAAAGCCTCGTACTCGCGGATCGGGAAGTCCTCTAGCCGAGACGAGCCTCCTTCGTTTCGCCAGAAAGCGCTGCCGCCGACCTCGCTCCAGATCGCTTTCCACTGGGCTGCTTTTGCTTCTTCGGGATGGCGAATCGCCTGCAGGAAGTGACGCCCTGCCGGGGCAAGCGCGAAACGCATCAAGTGATCGACAAAGGACATGGCAGCGGCGTTGGCAAGGCGTAGGAGTGAAGCATGGTGGAGAACGTTGACGATATTCTAACCCGAACCTACGCCGTTTCCGCGATAATAATAAGCGCCCCTCGTGGTGCTGGACGAAGTACAATAAACCCGCCCAGGTTCGCCTGACATTCCTTCCTTGCAGCCGCGTGAGCAACAACAATCCCATGGCCAGCAATCCTTTCGGCGGCGACTGCCTGCCAACCCGAGTCCCGATGTTCGCGGCAAACGGTCGTCCAACCCTGCCGTTTCCGCATCCTTGGAATTTCCAAAGGCCGATCGAGATTCTGGAAACCTATTTCTGGGATGCCGATCAAGAGACTGGCCCAGGGCGGCACAATCGCTACTTTCAATGCCTCGGCCTAGATCCCGTTCTCGTCACGCGCGATCCCGGCGTCATCCGTGCAATCTTGACGACGACCGGTGATCGCGAAGGACAGTTCGAGCGTGACACGCTGCCGTCGACCGGCATCGCGCGGGCGACCGGTGAAGACACACTGCTATTCGGCAACGGCGTGATGTGGCGGCGGCAGCGAAAGGCATCGGCCGCTCCGTTCGGCAAGACCGCCTTGTTCCAAGTCGAGATCTTTGAAGACTTCTCCGACACGCTGCGCAAGACGGTTCGCGAGCGGCTACTCCTCTTGCGACAACACCTGGCCGAAACTGGCCAGCAGCAGCTGCAGCTTGAGATCGAGCCAGAGATCAAAACGCTGATGCTCGAGATGCTGGTCACCTGCTTCTTTGGAGCAAACATCGAGTACCGCGAACTGCGTGATCACTATACCCCTGCCCTCCAGCGGGTGATTGATCACATAGTGCAAGACACGGTGACGAATCGAATGAACTTGTCACGCGGATTCCTGGCCCGCTTCAGTCGTCGCTACGCCCAGGCCGATCGTGATTTCCAGGCGTTTGAAGATCTGACCGATCGCGTCGTGGCAGCACGTGCGACCGGCAAAGGATTGTGGAGCAAGTTCCGCACCGAGGCATCGGACGAAGCGATTCGCAGCAACATCAAGGTCTTCCTGGCAGGTGCACTGGAGGCCACGACCTCGTACGCGACGTGGGCCATCTCGCATCTGGCTCGTAACGAAGCCTGGCAAGCGAGGATCTTTGCCGAGGTGGGACCGATGTCGAAGTTTTCGCCAGAGAACCTCGCATCGGCCGGTAGTTTGAACGCTGCTTTGGAGGAAACGCTGCGGTTGACTCCGTCGCTCTATTTTCTGCCGCGCAAGGCAACCGCGGCCACCAAGGTGGAAACTTCCGATGGCCGCGTGATGGAGATCCCACAAGGAACGCACATCTTGCTCGACGTGTGGCACGCCAACCGTCATGCCGATCATTGGGGCGAAGCGGTCACTGGCTTCCCGGCCGACCAATACGCGCCGGAGCGATGGGAGAAACTGGTCGAAGACAAATCACGCTCGAAAGAGTTCCTCCATTTCGGCTTCGGCCATGGCGCCCGCGTATGTCCGGGTAAGCATCTCGGTCAGTTGGAAGTCGCGCTGGTCGTCGGAGCGTTCGTCAAGCTGTTCCACTTCCAAGCGGTGAACCAGGCCAACCCCGTGAAAGCAGGCGTTTCGACAAAGCCAGCCGATGGGACGTTGGTTACGATCAGCCTCCGCGAACCTTCGGCAGGGATGGAGAATTTGGATCCGCTCTCTACCGCGGTGACTGAGTAGCAGAGGTATCACATGCGCTTCCCTTACGTGGAGTTCTTGTTTCATGGAAGATTTGAATCATCCTAAGGTTCAACCCTATTCCCGCGATATTGGCGTTCGGTATGGCTTGGAGCTCAAGTTTCTCGATTTCATCGAGGCCACCGACTAGCCTAGATGTTTTCGATACCGAGTCGAAGATGCGGAAATGGCTTGGACCTGTCATGTGCCTGAGAAGTTTGACGCCGCCTACCCGTTGTGGAGTACCAACGGTGATCACACGTTACTCTTGGTGAGTAACGAAGAGATCTGGTTTGGTAAGGGATGGCACGATCATCCGGCGATGGAAATGATCTCCCGGACTTCTCAAGGGCTGCTCGTCAATCTCTTCATTGCCGTCATCGAATCGGAGTTATCCGACGACGAGTTAAAAAGTGCTGCCCAATTCGCTGGCTTCCGCTATTTGAAGGAAACGCTCACTTTGGTCGATACCGAACATCAGAATTGGAAGGAAGCAGTCGAGCAATTTATCGCCGACATCGACGCTCAAAACTGTTGAACTGATAACCCATCACCTACCAATCGACGAAGCTAGAAGAAAAGACCCGTTGCATCACACTCAGTGCGTGATGCAACGGGCTCCACGGAATCGATGGGGGTTCATCAGTTGCTCGTCAGAAGTGAGGGGCCCGCGGGCTTGAAGCCAGCGAGTTGTAGCGACCGTGTAGCGGCGGGGTGTTGCATGAATAAATCCCAGACGCCGCCCGACATCAGGTTCTCAGCCATCAATAGCGAGATCCCCGTGTCGATGCCGATTACGTCGTGGTCGACCCAGCCAGTGCTGGGATTAAACGCGTTAGTAAATCCATATCGGCCATAAACGTCGTCACCGAAGTGTGCCTTCTGATACTGAAGCGTCCGGAGAGCTTCTTCCGGCACGGCGGCCAAGCCACCGGCGGCCGCGCTGGGCACGACCGTTCCATCGATACCTCGGTCTGGCTCGACACGGTTGGGCTTATACGGTCCACCCCAGTCGCGATAACCGTTGGCACTATCGCTGCTGGTGATGCCCCACAAGTCAGGCCCGTAGTGGCCGAACTGCTGTGGGTACTTCTGGGCCAGATCGATCTGGAAAGCGAGCTGTGCCTTGTGGGCGACCACCGAGTTCTCCCAGTAGTTACGTCCCTGTGGCGAGAGGTAATTGCGGAAGTTGAAGAACGCCATCGGATATTGATGGACGAACAGCGGCGGATAAGTGAGGTAGCGGAAGCCTTGGTAGTTGAGCTCTGGCTGTCGCTTCCACATCTTCCACGACGACGGCGGAATCGGGTTGTCTGGCGCACCGATGGCCAGCAAGGTCAAAATCAAGTGTTCGCTGAACTGATTCCATTGATGCGGAATCACACCGGTTTCGGGGAGGTAGCCCATGTGCAGGCAACCATCCTTACCCAACATCCACCGCCAATCGACGCGGCGATAAAGTTGGTCCGCCAGCGCGGTGATCTCGGAGTCTTCTTTAAACGCCATCGAAGCGGTCATCGCTCCGGCCAGCATCAGGGCCGTATCGATCGTCGATGCTTCCGATTGAAGTGCGCGGGCACCCGTCTTGATGTCGAAGAAGTGATAGACGAATCCCTTCTCATGCCCGGCGACTTCCAGCAGCGAACGCAGCATCGTACGGACGTTGGTTTGAATTGCTTCCTTAGGGGCCCAGTGGTTCCTCGCGGCGACGGCATGGGCTGCCAGGCCGAAACCGCATGCGGCGCTACTGGCGTGTTTGCTATGTCCACTTCCATCGGCGGCGGAACGGTCGGCGACGAACTGAGTTTCTGGATCGACTGCTTCCTGGAAATAACGGTAGCAGCGGCGTTGCATATCGCGAACGAAGTCAACGTTAGCTGATCCCAGGGCCGAAACCGTCTCGGTTTGGCCAGCAGCGTCCTCAGAATGTACCGATCGCGAGAGAAGCCCGTTCAACACCAGTGGCAACGAGAGTCCGCCCGCGAGGAATGTACGACGCTTCATGCGTACGATCCTCCGAAGTGGAAACAATGCAGGGGGGAAACGCTCTTCCTGTCGCCCGAGGCAACAAGTTACTTCGGGCGGCAGGAAACAGCGGAGAAATGGTGTTGGTTGCCCTAATCATAGACAACCGACCTATTTTCGTAAAGGGAGAAAGGCTGTGGTAATCCGCTTATTAAGGTAGAGAGTTTTCCCGGTATCCCTCTGGAGAGGTTAAAGGTCGTGTTTTCTCCAGATTTCCATTGGCGCGGTAGAGATCTGCCGTTGGAAGGACACAGCGATATTTCAAGTCTCGATCTACACTGCTGGTGCTGAAATTTCTTATCTGATCGACCTCCAGTCAACGTTTTGCGCGCCGCTTGGCGGCGGGGCTGCCGCGGTAAGTGCGGGGGCCGCTGCCACGTGTGGTTGGTGGGTGCTTTCCGCGAGGTCGTGGTTCGCGAGGCTGAGAGTCACTTAAGTCGGAGTCTTCATGGCGATCGATCGCCGGAGCGGGCTTGTTATGGCAAGGCGTTCCTCGTTTTTTGGACGTCGCATTGGATGGCGAGATCGGGGTAAGGGACACGATGTGGCGTGTGCCTGGGTGTTCGGCGCCAATTTGGGAAGCCGAGGGACGCGATGAGGAAGTTTCAGGCGGCGAAGTTGGGTGATCGCGGTGAGGTGTCTCGTAGGGCTGCTGCAATAAATCGAACATCGCGAGCGCATGCGGAAGGAAATACTGAGCGATGGCAATCGCCGACTGAAGCGTGGTGGCGGAAATTTCGGCTACGTTGCGATTGCTGATCGTGTGCAGGATGGCGGCGAGCCGGAGGGTGTTGCCAGGCAGATGATCGGCCCAGGCGGTAAGCGATTCGGGGAGGTTGCCTGAGCGAATGAGCATGGCGATTTCAGTTTGCCAGGCCTGGTAGCGTTGCCTGGCTTCGTCGCTCAAGCGAAGGGTGAAGTCGGTTTGCTGAGCGGCGAGCGAACGAATGCGTGTTTCATATTGTTGGCGAACTTCGTCTGGGATCGCGGTAGGTGACGAAGGCATTTTCCCAAACGCCGGTTCGGGCAACGCGAACAGGAACGCATCGAGCACTCCCCTGCTCCGCCGCGCGCGGCCGTGCCGCAGACCGGCCACGGTTGATTTGGCGAACGAGCAAACGCAGCTGATTGCGGTGCGGCGGAGGGTCGTTCGTTCCCCGCCCCGTTGATCGATGGTGACCTCTTCCCCTCGATACCCTTTCCAGTAGAGCGCTTGCTGGGCGAGGCTTCGTTGTGAACGACTGCCAGAGAAGAGATCGCTGGCGGCGGTTTCTGTCGAGAAGCGCGCGACGCGGCCGTCTTGCTCGGCCAAAATGGTATTCAACTTCGCGGTGGTGGTGTCGTCGATCAGCAGACGAGGCAGCGCCGGGACGAGGTTCTCCACGACTTG
The DNA here is from genome assembly GCF_002967765.1 of Blastopirellula marina. Taxonomy (NCBI): domain Bacteria; kingdom Pseudomonadati; phylum Planctomycetota; class Planctomycetia; order Pirellulales; family Pirellulaceae; genus Blastopirellula; species Blastopirellula marina. The sequence continues at coordinate 767,175 of NZ_PUHY01000005.1, forward strand.
CGTGGCGAAGTCGAGGGCGGCCTGACGAAACTGTTGGTGATCGCCGGCAGCTTGCTTCTCGCGTTGGCGCAGGCGGATCTTGGCTTGTCGCAAAAGCGATTGGGCCTGGATGCGGGGGATGCGTGCCGCTTCGATCTGCTCGGCCTCGAGCGTTTGCAGGGGCTGGCGAGCGCATTGAAAGAGGTCGGCTTCGCGGCGCAATCCAGCGGTTACGGTTGCGACGAACAGGCTGGCTGGTTGCTCGTCCCCTGCCCCGTCGGCAATGCGTACATGCCCGGCGAGCGCCGCGCTGCAAACCCCCAAACAAGTCACCGCCGCCAGATCGAGCGATGTCTGCGCGGCCGCCGACGCGGCGATTACGTAGTCGTGCAGCGGCTGTGGTAAGGCATCGATCGGGAAGCTGGATCGCGCGATAGAAGTGTTCGATTCGCACGGTGTGTGGACGAAGTTGGGGGTGATGTTCATGGCGAAGCTCCCGCGGATGTGATCGATGGAATCTTGGTTGGCGGGGACATTGTGGGCGAAAATGTGTACACTTGTCCAGTTTTATTTTCGACGAAATCAGGATGGGAGAAATCGCCGAATTCGCGGGCAAAACGGGTCTTTCAGAAAAGTTTCAAGATGTTTGGCCGCTAGGGATGCTGGCACTCGCTGGGATTGATAGCGAGACACTCACCGGCCAACCAACGGCCAAAACATTTCCCACCCAATCGTTGGAGACAGACCCATGAAACGCATTACTTCCCTGCTGCTTGTTGCTGTTGCTTTCGCCGCCATCACCAGCCAAGTCAGTGCCAAAGACTTGAAGTTGGGCCCGATTCAAATCGACATCCCTGGTTGGTGCCCACCGAACCCAGGCCAAGGCGAGCGACCAGCGACCCGCTATCGCGTCACGCTGTATCATCCGCTGAGCGGAGGCGTTGTTTGGTCAAGCATTGCTACCTCGCGAGCCGATGCCGATCGCATCGCCAATAACTATCGCCGCCAGCACTGGAAGATCTGGAAGTACAACGGCATCGGCGAACCAACGCACTCGAAGCAGTTTGGCAGTTACTCGGCCGCGGATCGCTACAAGCCGAAGTTCAAAATCTTGGGCATCAACAAGCAATACGTCCGAGCCGGTCGCGTCAGCATGCAACGGATTTAAGAAGTCGAGACCAATGTAAAATCAAAAGGGGCATGTCCTTCAGGGCATGCCCCTTTTTTCGTTCTTGTTGCGTTCCGCGAAAGCAGCGCGAGCACTGGTTACGGGTTGGCGATTGATTATCGTTGAGGCTTGACCTAGCCTACGGTAATTAAAAGATTCGTTGGCTGGGACACGCCCGGCGATTTCAGTCCGCGGTCAGCAGACCATTCGGTGGAGTGCGTCTGGGGAGTGCGTCGATTAGCCATCTTGAAGTGATTTCGGTCGCTGGTTTGGCTTCGTTGAATCTTGACCCAGCCCATGCAACTGTGCATCAAAACAAAGAGATACGTCATCCCTGGAGCAGGCTCAAGGACAACGCACAGTCATCGGAAATGACCAACAGGGGATTTATGGATCATGGAAGAAGAAATGCAATGTTACCAAGGATGAATACTCTCTTCATGGTAAGATGAACGATGACCCAACAGAGTCAAAAGGAGAGCGTTTATGACATGTTGTCTGAGAACATCAATTACAAACACTTGCTTATTCAAGGTAATTGAATTCAAGTGCACGCCAGGTGCATTGTCGCGATCTATTAAGGTCATGAGTCTGACACTGCTCTTAATCGTCTCTTGGAATGTAGACAGAGCCTCCGCCTGTGATTTCGAATCCGGCGAACGTATCACTTTCAAAGACTCTGAAGGTGCGATTGTCATTTGCTCAGGTTTTGGCATCCGAAAATTTCCCTGCTTGGAAAATCAGGCAATTGCCTTTGAACTTGAACAACGCTGGCTCCCAGTCGAAAAAGAACTGAATATCGTCTCCGTACTGCGAGAAAAGAAAAGCAAGCAGTGTTATTTTTTTATGATCGATGATTCCGGCAAGCACTTTCTCGGACTAAATGGTGAACTCGTCCTGGCGAAGGTAGATGCCGACACGTGTCAAGAACTCTGGCGGATCAGAACTGGCGTCCACGTGGGAAAATTAGAGGGGAAGAACATCAGCAGCGTGCTGGGCAGTTCACTGGAAGACGATACCTTGAACGTGTTCGTCGTGCACTTTATCGATTCGACGCGACTATGCGAACTGCATATTCTCCAATTCTCGGCGATCACGGGAAAACTGGGACCAGAGCAGATCGTTGAATCACACTCAATGAGTTATCCAGACGAAGCCAGCTTACACTATACTTTCGCCTCAGAGGAATCATGCGTTCGCGACGACGCATTTATTGTCAGGGTTTTTCAGTTACGCGATGACGCTAAGGAAGACATCGCACGCCCCTGGATGATGACGTGCGTGGTCGAACAAGTGGAAGGCGGTGGAAGCTGCAAGATGTCCAGCATTTTTCAGATGTGCATAAGGTGCTTCCTTTAGCCGATGGCAATTTCCTGGCGTTCTTGAAAGTAGGTAGACTCGAAGGCCGACTGGCTGTCCTCGACCCGACCGGCAGCATTATCCCGTGGAAGTCACCGCTTCCTGACGGACTCGCCGAATTCGGTCGATTCGAAGAGACTTTTCTCGACTTGGGGGAAGATGATTCCATTGTTGTGCGTGGAGAGTGCAGAACTGCCATTTCCTGGTGCAAGTTCAAACTGGCCTACCGTGACGGTAAGGCCGAGATTGCTGAGAAATCACCAATCTATTCTGCCAAATCCGACTTAGACACCGAATGGGCGTTTGAGAACAACTTTCTTCCAATCTGGTCCGGTATTCCGTTTCAACTGGACGGCCATGTTTACGGCCTTGGCTTCCTAAATGTAAGCCGCAAATTCGCATTAGAGCGATTTGTTCCTATTAACCAATGAGGGCGTAAGTCTGTAAATGATCGTGCGTCCAGATTCGTTGTCTGGCTGCCGTGAGCCTGCAGCGCTCGCTTGTTTCCCTGAGGAACTGGGAGATTCAAATGGGTTGTCTGGCTGGCTGCTCGAACGATCGGGCATGTCGGGTGTTTCTTGAATGGCAATCGCTTAATCACCACTCGGTGTCCAGAAGGCAAACACGACGCACGCTGCGACCAGGAGGAATTGGGCCGTGATGCAGGTCCAGTAAAGGATTGGCGAACCTTCTTTGGTGACGCTGAACCAGGCCCACCAAGGGAAGATGCTGACTGTGTTGGTTTTGTGTCGGGTGAGGTCGTTGATCGTGGCCACCAGAACCAGCGCCGCCCCGCCGAGCCAAAAGAGGATATACATAGGATGGTTATCCTTGTTGGGTATTGGCGGCTACCGCTTGACCCAAGTCAGCATGATGTGCGTCTTCGGATCAGATTTGGCGCGGCTGAGAACCAGCGTGACCACATGTTCTTCGTCGACCTTAGTCAGCGTAATCAGGCGAACGTCGCGTGGTGGCGATTTACCGTTGTCGACGGTTCCTTGCTTGGAATCGTCGTTGGAAATGAACCCTTTGACGAGCTTGGCCGATGTCAGCCCGGCGGTCTGGTCGCTATCGCTGCCGAGCTTGCCTCCGAACTGCTTCTCGTAGTACACCAACACCTTATCGAAGGAGTCAGGCGTCAGAAGGATCACCGTGCCCATTTCCTCGGTGGTCTTCGTGGTGAAGAAGGGTTTCTCGGTTACCGATTCGCTCCCGAAGTTGTGAGACTTGGGATACTGGAGCGATTTAGGAAGCTCGGCCTGAACCGTCGAGATCAGGAAGAGGGTAAGCAAACCCGTAGAAAGCAAGGTCGCGCTGCGCATGAGTAGAGACATCATTCGCTCCTCGATCGATTGAGTAGATTACGCCCCGTTGCTAAAGATGGTAGCAGCCTGGCGGCGCGTTCGCGAGCAAAAACTGCAAGTCCCCTTCCGGGACGCGCGATTGCGGCAGGAAACCATAGAGATCTCGAAGATAAATAGCTTGCACAGATGAACCACGTTCGAATCGATTTCCTTCCGCATCATTCACCCCAGTGTCCATCGTGTTCACATGGTTTCCGGGGTAAGCCACTTTTCTGAAATCCGCCTGGGATCCCAAGAGGAAAGGATTCGCTTGACGGGCAACAGATTGGGTTGGGCGATCTGAGTTTCCGGGTCGGTTACGGCAATCGAATCACCTTCATTCGATCTGGACCCTGGTATGCTGAGTCATCTTGATTGGTCGATCAAGCAGGATACAGCCTGACTTGTGGGAACCTGCCTGTGAAGCGGCAGGATTGAGCTTGGTGATCCACGCCGCGAGAGGTATAGTTCGCGCACCCAATCGGGTGTTTGTGCTAGCAGTGGCCGGCTTCGTTGCTTCGGGGGAAGTGAAATGGAATTCAAACGTGCCCCAATTTGGGCGTATGCGATCGCGGTGGGCATGCTGACCGGTTCGTCTGGTTGGGCGCAGACGCCGCCGGTGGTCGAAGGACCGCAGATGGAGGCCTTCTTTACCGATGGGCCAGGAGGCGCTCGGCGCGAGTCGAATGTCTTCGTGCAAGGCGAAAACCCTTCGATCATGATGTGGATGACTGGCCTCACGCCGCGGTCTGAGGATGACGGGATCGCGGTGATTCGCAGTCACGTGGAAATGCTTGATCCCAACGGCGATACCATCTTGCAGTTGCCGACCGACTACTCCCCCTATTATGAATTACTCGGAACAGGAGCAGCGGGGCTCAACGTCAATCTATATATCACGGGCAAACCGCGATTTGACGCTCCGTACATCGTGAAGCTGGACGCGACCTTCCAGCAGACCGGCCAACGGATGCTGCAGCAGAAGGAAATTTGGTGGAAGCCAGTCGAAGAGTTCTCGATTGTGAACCATCGGATTGGTTACGAAGAGGATCGCACTCGCGCCCCAGGCCTCGTCTTGCAGGCAGGAAAAGACTATGTGCTAAGGCTCGCGGCGCAGAAGTTCGACCTGATCGATCTGGCGGGTAAGTTCCAGGTAACGATCACCGGCTGCGATTTGTCCGGCCGACCGTTAAGCGATACGGCGTTCAACAAGGAGATTAGTGCACGCCTCGACAAGGTGAATGAAGGGGATATTGTGTCCGTCGATTTTGATATCGCCGTGCGAGCCAATCGTGCGGGCAACTATCTGCTGCATGCGGTGGTGAAAGATCTGAATTCCGGCAAAGAAGCGGTTCGCTATATTCCCGTTTCGGTGGTCAGCGTGTTTCCGCCGGAAGCGGCGAATGCCACTTCTCCGCCGCCTAGCAAATTGGGAGTAGAGATGCTGCTCACCCAAGGCGAGAACGGTGCTGCCCGCCAAAATAACCATTACTATTTCAACGAAACAATCTACGCGCAAATGCGGATCACGGGACTCGCGCAAGGGGACGACGGCGTTCGAAGTGTGCTGATCCGCGCCAAGGCAACCGACGAGCAAGGCACCGTTCTGTATGAAGGCGAGATTGGGCCGTATCAGTTTCAGCATTTTCTCGGTGGTGATACGTGGGAAGTATCGTTGCATCAACACACGAAGTACCCCAGAGAGAAGTCAGGCAAGATGTTCTGGACGCTGGATGTCGTCGATCAACGAACCGGAGCGGAAGGTTCGATCACGCAAGAGGTGGAGATGAATCCCGACAGCGACCTGCATCTGACAGGGCATCGTTTCGTATTGAGTGGCGAAGGTGAATTGCCGGCCGGTTGCATTTTACAGGCGTGTCGTCCTTACCAACTGCTGGGCGAAGTGGTCGGGCTAACACGGAAGAATTCAAGCTACGAACTGCAGTCGACCGTATTCGGTTGCGACGAGCAGGGCAACCGCTTGTCGAACTTCGAGCTGACTTCGTCCGGCTCGGTCTACCAATCACGCTACAGCGATACCGACATCCATATCAATTGGAATCAAGCGATCATCTTCAATCGCCCTGGCCGCTATGTGCTGCGCATAACGATTCGCGATCTGCACAGCGGCAACACCACGACGGAAGACTTGCCGGTAGTGGTGATCAGTCAGAAACCAGAAGCAGGAATCAGTCACGCACTGCGTCGATTACCCGTGGTACGTTGAACGCGGCATTCGCAAGTTGAAGGGAAACTTGGCTCATGGGTAAGGGATTACGAAACACCGGTTTGGTGGTGATGATCTTGCCGTATCTGCTTTGCTGCCCGGCGGTATTGTTGGCGGAGGATGGGGAAGAGAAGCTCGAGGCGCAGATTATCTTTACGCACGGACCAGGCGGACCGATCCGCGAAAGTGCGGAGTTTCAAACCGAAGAAGATCCGCACGCGTTTGTGTGGATCACCGGTTTGCGAGCCCGACCGGAAGATAAGGGTCACGCAACCGTCTCCGTGACCATGCGTTATCACGATCCAAGCGGCAAGTTGCTCAACGAATCGACTTTCATCGACAACTTGTACTGGGAGTTGTTGGGTCCAGGAGTCGAAGCGGTTTATATCAACTTGAAGCTGGAAGGTAACAACTTTTCGGAAGAGGCGTACGAACTCTCAGTCGAATTGGAACATACCGAGACGGGTAAACGGGTGACTACGTCGCGGAAGCTGTGGACCAAGCCGGTCAAGGATTTGTCAATCATCCAATATCAATTCGCTTTGGCAAGTGATCCCACCTTCGCGCCAGGGATGTTTCTACAAGCAGGCCGTGACCATCTTTTGATACTGCAACTTCTGAACATGATGGTGAAGGACAATAAGGTTCGTCTGCGAGTATCGACGTTGGCTTGCGACAAACATGGAAATCCTTATCATGCCGAGGCGAAGACGCAAGAGGTCGACATGGCGCTCGCGGCCAAGGAAGGGGAATATCCCATTGGTCGCATCGAGATCCCGTTTACTCCTAATCGTGCCGGAGAGCAAATCTTGCGAGTTACAGTCGAGGATCTCAACAGCGGCGAAAAGACAACCCGCGACATTCCTTGCCCTGTGATAAGTGTTTTCGACGATACCGAGAAACCGGTCCCCTCGCCCCCGCGAGGTTTACTTTCGATTGATATGTGTCTGACGCGTGGGGAATTTGGGACGCCGCGTCCGAACAATATTTACTATGCCAACGATACCATCCACTCCCAAGTCCGTATCGCGGGTCTAACGACCAATGCCAAGGGAGAAGGAGAAGTTGATTTTCGAGCGACACTTACTGATGAAGCGGGCGCAGTGATTTACGATTTGGAACAACCAACGCTGTCTCATTCTCATTTGCACGGTAAAGATGTGCTGGAAATGTCTCTCTTTCAGACAACCAACTTACCGAAAACGATGGCTGGACCAGTAACTTGGGCGTTGCAGTTCACCGACCGAGTTAGTGGAGCAACTGGATTTGTGTCGCAGCAGTTGGTGGTGAACCCGGATCAAGACCTGCACACAACGGGACATTGTTTTTATTTAGGGGAGAATTCCAACGTGCCTGCGGGCAGTCTCCTCCAGGTGGGACGACCATACCACTTAAGCGCGACCGTGTGCGGATCGGAACGGAAGAACTCGACTCATAGCATCGAAGCGAAGCTGGTTGGAGTCGATCTTCGAGGGAATCGATTGTCGGATTACGAGGTCAATCTATCCCGAAAAGTGGCCGTATCCCGATACACCGAACCTGTCAAAAGTTTATCGCTCAAGCAAGCGTTCCGCTTAAACCGTAGCGGTCAGTTCGCCCTACGGTTGATCGTCACCGACAAGCACAGCGGCCAGGTTTCGATCGAGGACATTCCTATTACCGTAGTCGGGCATGGACCGAATGATCCGGTGGAGAAGTCGCGCTGAAGGCTGCCGACTTGAGTATGTGCGTCATTGCGGCAATCTAGATCTCATCAACCGACAAACAACTTGACCCTTGGCGCGGCGGTGTCGCATACTTGAAGGTGACCTCGCTGGGGAGTTGCCGCCTGCCGTGAGGAATTGCGGAAGAGGCAGAACAGAGCGTCGCGGCAAGTCAATTAAGCGTGGTATACGGTATGCCGATTCGGGTTCAATGTCCAAAATGTTATCGGCGATTCAAGGTCGAGAACCGCCATTCTGGCAAGCGGAAACGCTGCCCCTACTGCAAGGACGCCCACATCGAGATTCCGGTGCGGGTCGATAAGAGCGAGCTTCCTAAACTCCGCAAAGAAAGCTCGACCGCGCCGATGGTCGGCACCGCTCCGACACTTCACCCTTCGGCCCCAGGTGCGAACACGCACGCCATTCCGTGGGTCTTGTTTGGCGTGCTCTCGGTTGGTGCGCTCGTTGTGATCATTCTGTTAGCGGTGGTGATCTCTTGGATTCCTGTCGCGGAGGAAAGTAAGCCGAAGAAAGGATCGACGGTTGAGGAAATCACCAACACCATAGACGAACGGCCTCCGGTTGCCAAACCGTCCGAGTGAGCGACAACGCCTCGATGATTTACCGGCGAAAGACCGTGGATTCAACACGCCGGGTACGTGGTATGCCGAAGAAGGTGACTCGGAATACAAATAAAGAATTCTGACGCCTCAAATTAGCTCAAACAGTTTCGTGGAACTCGATTTTTACCGACTCATTTGCAATAGAAGATCGAAGCCATGATTCAAGACCTAATAGACGAGTACTTGTTGAGAGCAGAGAGAGCCGCAACCGTTGATTTCACGGACAAGGATTCTCTAAGAGAGCTCAACAACTCTACTGATCGAATGCGCGTAATTGCTGGTGAAGTTGCAAGTTTAGGACATGCTGCGATCATGGCGTTTACGTCGCTCTTAGACAGGGAACCTGCTGCTCTTTGGGCCGCACACCACCTTGTTGAATTCGCTGAACTAGATTCTGAGACGCTATCACGATGCTTCTCACGAGTTGAGCAGGCGAAGATAGAAGCAAAGAAGAATGGGGATTTTGCAAATGCTATCGGCGAGGAATTGTGGTTAAAGGAATGGAAGGCGAAAAAGGCTGTATCCGAGCATTAGCCTGTGGGGAAAGATAGAGCCTGGGTGCCAGAAATGATGGGACGTAGAAACGGTGTCAGGACGAATTCCTTCACAATCGCCCGCCGCCTGAACGTGGATTCAACCGCCGGCTACGCGGTATGCCGAAGAAGGCGACTCGGAATACAAACAAAGAGTCCTGACACCTTAAATCCCTTCCAGAACGCGACTTCTTTCACAACCGCCCGCCGCCTGAATGTGGATTCACCTCGCCGGATGCGCGGTATGCCGAAGAAAACGACTCGGAATACAAATAAAGAATTCTGACACCTCGAATTAACACATCTCGTCATCTGCAAATGGCAGATTCACCCAAGTAGTTGCCAATGCCGAAAATGCAGTGTCATTTGCTCTTGCAGCAAGGTCAGTGATTGCTTGACGAGCGTCGGCTACAGTCCACGTCGGTGAGTTCAGGGACATCCACGCCCCCTCTAAGTTGTTAGCATCGAGCAATCGCTCAAAGAGTTCGCTCTGAGATGTTGTACGGAACCACTCGGGAGAGTTCGAGTTCTGTGCGACTGCCTCGCTCAAAGTGTAATCCGGTTCCAGATTCTGGAAGCCAGAGTGGATTTCATGCACGCAGCAGTGTTGTAATGCAGCAGTGCTGGAAGCTAAAGCGTTGGTGGGGAAATCGCCGGTGTAATCAGTCTGGCTGTCACAATCAAAGAACGAAAGGGGTAGCTTGCCAACAAATTCAGCGTGCGATCGCAGCGTTGTGACATCCCCGCCGTCGATAGATATTCGATCAATTTCATCAACGTCGCTGATCCCACAAGCGTTCGCGAAGGCTTTTATCTCGTCATCAACGCCGTCCCTGTTCGTGATGCACTCGAACAGATGGCCGTAGATGACTTGCTTGAGTGTCCGTCCACGCTCGAAGGCCATGTTTCGCCTACCATAAACTGTTGTTCCGTAAAACTCCGCGAAGGTAGGCTGCCGATCGGAAAACCAGTGCTTCCACAAGCCCACAATGGTTCGGGCACCCGTAGCCCAAATCGGAACCAACACGGGCGGAAAGGGACTCAGTAAGGATCGTTCCCCATCAGGAACCCGCACCTGCCCCCGTATGATCCGTTCCATCACCTTTTCTTGGCCCAGGTGGCAGACAATACTGCCATAGGCTTCTGGTCGTGCTGTCGCCATTTGATTTGCCCTTTAAACGGTATCAGGACTCTTTGTTCTACGCTCAGGTGCGAACACGCACGCCAATCCGTGGGTCTTGTTTGGCGTGCTCTCGGTTAGTGCGCTCGTTGTGATCATTTTGTTGGCGGTGGTGATCTCTTGGATTCCTGTCGCGGAGGAAAGTAAGCCGAAGGAAGATCCACGGTTGATGAAATCACCAACACCATAGACGAATCACCTCCCGTTGCCAAACCGTCCGAGTGAGCGACGACGCCTCGATGATTTACCGGCTAAAGACCGTGGCATTTCACGATACAACGAATGTCCGAGTAGTCCACGCAGCCGCGAACGGGAAGGAAGGACTTTGGCATGAATGTTACGTAGCGTGCGGACGTGCGACTTACGCGACTTTGTGTTATAGGGGAGAAGATGATCCCGTGTCAGGATGTGGCTTCCTTCACAACCGCCCGCCGCCTGAACGTGGATTCAACACGCAGAGTACGTGGTAGGCCGAAGAAAACGACTCGGAATATAAACAAAGAGTCTTGACACCTTAAATCCCTTCTCCTTAAATCCCTTCACAAAGGCGTTTTTGTGTTTGCCAAGATTGCCGAAGTCCTGGGCAAGCGGAGGCCGGATATTCCTTTGCTGGTTGTCGAAGGACGGGCCTCGGTAGACTGGCTGGCTCGGACTGGGGCGAATCTATCTCAGGCCAACCTTCACCGGATGCGAAACACACCCGATCCGCGTGAGTACCTGCGTGTCACGCATACTATGTTGATGCCGTCGGTCTGGCAGGAGTCTTTTGGTCGCGTGGCTGCTGAGGCGATGATGAATGGGATTCCGGTGATTGGTAGTGATCGGGGATGGCGGTGTGATGTTAGCGATTCCAGACACAATTCGCCCGGAGACGCAGCTACTGCCGACGGATGACGAAGTCGCCGGATGGACCAGTGCGATCGAGAACTCATGGGACGAGGAGGGCTATTTTTCTTCACTTTCTCGTGAAGCGTTGGAATGCGCGAAGAATTGGTCAGAGAATTCGATCGTTGGCGGGTTTGCAACAGCTTAAGCAACGATATGCCAATGCCAATCCAGTTGCACTCGTACCTTCTTCCTAAATTAAAGACACTGCCGAGGGCAGCAGTGGCACGCCCCAAGCGGTTGAACAAGGTGGAGGCCTCAGCAGTGCCACCCAGCCGAAATAGTGGCTTTTCAGACAGGTTCTAAATGGGTACTATCGCCAGTCAACACAGAGGACTCGGCATACGACCCGTTCGCGGGAACATCTCTGGGGCTTGGTGTCACTAGAAAAGAACCTCAAGCGGTTCGATACTTAACACATTTCCATCTTTGTCCCAAACGACTGCTGACCCCTCGACATATTCGTCATCGGAAAATGACGCCGCCCACCATATCTCGCCCGTCTCGTAATATCCCTTGAATTTCCCTTCTCGGCTGCCTGAAATCTCGTTGCCTTCGTATTTTAGGTTTCCATTTGGATAGTAAAATCTGACGACTCCCCGAGCAAATCCCGCGACGTAGGGTGTTTCGATATGCGATCCGTCTTGGAGAACGCTCGTGGTCATTCCCGAAGGAACCCAATGAAACGTCGACTTTTGAATGCGAAGTTGAAACCGCCGTTTCAAAAGGTCTCCCGGGGCGCCGATTGCGTAATCGAGTCGCTCTGGCCTGTCCCTACAAAAATACATCATGGCGACACTGGAATCCATTCCGCGAACAGAGTTATCATCTCGAATCCAAAGAGAGTCTTCGTAGTCAAGTTGTTCTGGAAACGAATAGGAAGAGCCGTCTTTTATGACCACGACCAAATCATCTTCTGTATTCGGCCGAATCCTAAGTGCACGGTCCGATTCTGCGCATCCAGCAATTAAGATTGCAACGAAACATGCACCAGCTACCAAGCTTATACAAGTCTGCATGATCTTTACTCCAGGAATTAGGGATACTAGTACTACAGCGCTAGGTAGGCCCCCAGCGGCAACGTTCGATTTCCGTTAGTTTAACGCCTTTTTCTCGCAGTTTCCTGCGGGTTCGCTTGGCGTGGCTTCGCCGAGCCTGGGCGTTGCGTTGTTGGCAGTATTGGATCGTGGCCGCGACGTGGTCCAGCAAGGCTGCCGAGGCCCGGCCGTTAAGCCACCAACTCTGCACCAAGGTCGAGACCGCCTCGTGCACTTGATAGATGGTCAGTTTCGGATTTTTTCCCCTGCAGTTTGGTTCGCATCCGAGCCAAGAACAGGTAGCTGATACTGGACAAGATTAGATGACGCTTGAGCCCCAGGTAACGCCGGCCCTAGAAACGGTATCAGGACTCTTTGTTCTCCGCTCAGGCGCGAATACGCACGCCATTCCGTGGGTCTTGTTTGGCGTGCTCTCGGTTGGTGCGTTCGTTGTGATCATTCTGTTGGCGGTAGTGATCGCTTGTATTCCTGTCGCGGAGGAAAGTAAGCCGAAGGAAGAATCGACGGTTGAGGAAATCACCAACACCATAGACGAATCACCTCCCGTTGCCAAACCGTCCGAGTGAGCGACGACGCCTCGATGATTTACCGGCTAAAGACCGTGGTATTTCGCGATACAACGAATGTCCGAGTAGTCCATGCAGCCGCCCCGCGAACGGGAAGGAAGGACTTTGCCATGAATGTTACGTAGCGTGCGGACGTGCGACTTACGCGACTTTGTGTTATGTGGGAGAAGATGATCCGATACCGTGTTAGGATGTGGCTTCCTTCACAACCGCCGGCTACCCGGTATGCCGAAGAAAACGACTCGGAAGTCACACAAAGAGTCCTGACACTTTAACTCCATCCAAAGGCATTCCAATTCCCTGAGGTGTGACCATGCAACTCGCAGATAGAATCAAGCACATTGGCAATCAATTTGTTGACCGGATTGATCCGCAGGTCATCTCAGATGCGGTTGAGTACGCTGACTTCTCCGAATGCAAGCTGGCAGTTGAGATGCTGTGTGACCAACTGTTTGAATACGATGTGCCGATTACTTCGGATGAGTTTTTACAATTTCAACAGCTTGCGATCGAGACGCAAGCCGATGCCGAGCGGATCGAGACACTCCACTCACTCGTGCGGTCTAGTTCGCCTTGAACGTTTGCAGCTTGGACCACGAAAAGGTGTCAGGACTCTTTGTTTCTCCGCTTGACCTGTGATATGTTACCCAAATGGGTAGACCAAAGCGAGCAGATGAGGCAGGTGGCATTTATCATGCCTTGAATCGGGGCAACGCTCGGGGAGCGATCTTCGATAAGCCTGACGACTTCGATGCGTTTGAACGCATTTTAGCCGAGGGGCTGTTGCGGTATCCGTGCCAAATATTGGCATATCAGTTGATGCCCAATCATTGGCATCTGGTGCTCCGCCCGACGGCAGATGGGGGCTTGAGTGATTTCCTGCGGTGGATCACCCTGACACACACCATGCGGCGACACGCTCACCAGCAGACTTCCGGCGAAGGGCACATCTATCAAGGCCGGTTCAAGAGTTTTCCCGTGCAGGACGACGGCCACTTTCTGGCTGTTTGCCGCTATGTGGAACGCAACGCCCTGCAGGCAGGCCTGGTGGCCGCTGCCGAAGATTGGAAATGGGGGTCGCTCGCCAGTTGGTTGGCTGGGCCGCGACGGTCGCCCAAGCTTCTCACCTCGTGGCCCATCAAACGGCCTGCCCGCTGGAAAGACCGCGTCAATCAGGCGATGGCCGAGAAAGAAGTCGATGCGATCCGTCTCGCCATCCGCCGAGGCTCCCCCTTCGGCGACCCCGACTGGACCCAATCAACCGCCTGTCGCCTGAACCTAGATTCGACGCTTCGGCCACGCGGTAGGCCGAAGAAGGCGACTCGGGATACAAACAAAGAGTCCTGACGCCGTAAACCCGACGATGGCATGGATGTGTTGCAACCCTACTCAGACGACCTCTTTCGTGCCTATCAGAGTCAGGGTGGACGCTTGAGCTTTGAAGAAATCCTGTCCCGAACGCTCGACGACTTGTACTAAGGAGTTCATCATGAGATCGACAGCGGTCATCAGCACGGAGTTGCTTAGAATTGCAGGCGGAGGGGATGTTAAGGAGATTTCCCGGCTGCTTGATGCGGGAGCAAACCCAGAGTTTCAAGATGTTTTCGATGGCAGCACTTGTTTGCATCAGCTTGCCGCCAAGGGGCATCTTGAGGCAATCGAATTGCTGTTGAGCAAAGGTGCCAACCCAAACCTTGTGACACAGAACACGTCAGCATCTCCTCTGGGCGTGGCAGCACTTTCAGGGCAAGGGGAGGCCGTCGATTTACTAATCGCGAAAGGTGCAAAATTGTCCGAATCGGAAGTAACTACAGGCTTGGTGCAAGAATGTCGAGATTCTGGGTTTGCCAAAATTGCAGAGGCAATTGAGTCAACGATCTGAATTTGACTTCTGCTTCACGATCTTCGCAGGCTGTGCCGTTTTGAAAGGTTGGTGCTTGGCCAGTCGAGCAGTGCAAGGAAAAGGTGCGCCGGACTCAATGTTTGTTACGTGCTTGCTGTTTGGTTTACCACGTGGTCGGAGGGGGGAATCGGGGGTCCGCTGGCGGGCTGTTGCCAAGGGGGAAAGCGTCCTGACGTTTATGTCCTCTCCGATGCAGAATATTTACCGGTGGTTTAGAAGAGCCCGCCTCCAAAGCGTCCGCCACCACCCATTCCCTGACTTCAAACAAAGAGTCCTGACACCTTAAACCGACTGCGAGTTATTTGACGGGCAGAAGCTGGAAAAGATCCTCGCCAACCACTTGGAGAATGGTGGATCGCTGGTGACGGGTGACGAAGCTGCGAGAGTGCTCAAGTACCTTGGTGCTCAGGCTGCTTATCTCCCAAGAGCCGGTGGCCCCGGAACACTTGTCATTGGTCCAAATGCAACTCGTCTTCAAGTTATCGAAGAGTTGATCCACCATGGTCAATACAGGCGCATTGGGTTCCCGGAGTTGGATTCCGTAAAAGGCGTATTTGTTGGAGTGAGGCTTGAGATCGAGGCTCAAGACATGCTGTTGCGCATCGCACGCCGGAAGGGGTGGACTCAAGCAGAAGTTGATTTGATCACGAGAAACCGAGCAGCGTGGGTCAACAAGCTTCAGGAACTAACCGAAAGATACGGACATGGCTACTAGGATAAAGATTGTCGAAATGACGAAGATCCCGAAACGAGCAAGCGTCATGGCAATTGTGGATTTTGAGGAGGGAAATCTCGTCTCAGGTTGCGACGACTACGTTCGAGTTGGGTCGTCGGATATTTGGAGGATTACGTCAATTGGAACGCATCCCCACGATTTGGCAGGGCCTTCTGGGAGGCAGCGGCTTCCTGTCGGGCTTGAGTCTCGAAATGCGGAATGTGAACTTGCTGTTGGGGATGTTCTTGAGTGCATAGAGTGCCATTCTTGAGGCGATCAGTACAAATAGTTACGCCTACGATCTGCCTTCGGCTTCTGCATCACGATCTTCACAGGCTGTGCCGGTTGGAACGGTTGCAGCTTGGCCGGTTGAGCCGGCTTGACACCTTAAACCAGTGGGGCGTTTGGGAGTTTACCCGGAGCGATGTCACCGGCAAAATCGGGCTCTCTGCAGAATTGCTTGAAAAGCTTCGGAAGCTCGGGTTTGATGTTGTAACTAAAAGTCTGTAGATAGTAAGAACGTTAATGGCTGCCACAACTATTGTGTTTTATGGGATTCGGTTTGAGGTTACTGAAGACGATATAACCGCTCTGGAGTCAAGGACGCATCCGAAGATTTTGGCAGCAAAAGAAGTTGGCCTTGAATATTATTGGGGAAATTTTGATTCGCCAGACGAAGAATACGTAATGTTTATTGGAAAGCTGATCGGGAAAATAGGTGTCGAAGACCATAGGGAATTTCAATTCAAAGCGACTGAGATCACTGAGATTGAAAAACTCGTATCCGATCGATTGAGACAAGTTGGTATTGTTGAGAAATCCTGTCTGCATTTTAAGTACCAACCAGATCAATGATTTTGACTGAACCGCTACCCTTTTCTGTACCAGATGAAGCGAATTCCCTGAGGGCGAAAGAGGTGTCAGCATCCAATGTTTGTCACCGGCTTGCTGTTTGTTTTACCGCTTGGTCGGAGAAGTGAATCTGCGGTCCGCTGGCGGGCTGTTGCCAAGGCGGAAATCTTCCTGACGTTTATGTCCTCTCGTAAGCAGAAGATTTGGTTTAGAAGAGCCCGCCTCCAAAGCGTCCGCCACCACCCATTCCCTGACTTCCTTAACAAACAAAGAGTCCTGACACCTTAAACCGACTCGGTAGTTCATTGCGTGCGAATTACGTTGCCAACTTCATCAAAGAACTCACCCCTTGAATGCCCGAGGTACTCCTCATAGTCATTCCCATTGACGCTGCATACGGAGTCGTCCTGCATGACATTCAGTCGATCATGAAATGCTCTGATTTCCAATTCGTCAGCTTTCTTGTTCGCAGTCGCAACATATTCGGAAATGGCATTACGAACGGCCGTATTGCCATCCTCAGAGAACATTCCGAAATCTTGCGGAATCTCGTATTGCAATCGGTGACGAACAAATCCTTCCATGATGGCGTTTCTCATATTCTGCCGAACATCTGAATCAAACAATTCTTCATGTTCGTTTCCAATCTCGTCAAGGAGATTAAGCAATCTCTTTAGAGCATCTCCCATTTTTATCCTACCTAAGACTTCCGATAAGTATCCAAAATGAGGAAAAAGTATCAGGACTCAACGTGTGTTACGGGCTTGTTGTTTGGCTTACCGCGTGGTCGGAGGGGCGAATCTGGGGTCCGCTGGCGGGCTGTTGCCAAGGGGGAAAGCTTTCTGAGACGTTAAATCTAGCTTCTTATGATGACTCATGCTCCCATCGAACATCGGGCCGTGGGGGAGGACGCCAGGTGAGTCCCCGGTGGGTCCGGTATCTCAGAATTTGCCGAGCTAAGAAGCCAGGGGCGGGGATGTTGAGATAGAGCCCACGCATCGAGATGCGATCGCCGGGCCGTTGTGGCGGACGACCAGCGAGTGGATGGGTTGGGGCCAGGTTGAAGTAAGCATTCTGCCAAGTGCCATCGTGACAGGCTTCATGATTCCAGAAGTCATCGCGATAGAATTGTTGCGTGTTGACCGTCTTATTCGGGAGATAAGTGAGTCGGTAGCTTATCCAGAACATATCCTCCCACTGCGGATCGGTCAGCAACGCAACGGCTTCGCCTCGGTAGGACATCAGCCAACCGGCGTCGCGGCCGTAATTGGTTTCCCAGATGTGGAGCTTGTCGAGGAATTTCACGAGGCGAGTCGCTGCGATCGATCTGTGGTTTAATCGGTGGAATGTATTCGGCAAGAGTACGGCAGAGCCGGTATGCTAATCGTATGACGACCCCAACTGAGGACGAACAATTTGCGGCATCCCTGTCCGTGGCTAGGCGAATATCGGCATGGATCCTAGGAAGTGCTTCGTTGCTGCTCTTCCTGGCTTGTGCAATTCTGTCCTATTTTACCGGCAATCCCTCGGACTTTTACGGGGGGATATTTTACGCCGTGTTTCCGTTGATTACGTTGGGCTATCTCAACTTCTACTTGATGCGTCCTGGTCGCGATCCGCAGAAGACGAAGGAGATGATGGCCCGTCTCGAAAAGAAGCAGCGGAAGAACGCAGCGACGACCTCGACTTGGAATGGTTGGATTCTGACTGTGGCTTCACCCTTTCTATTGATCGTCGGGGTGGGAACTGGCCTGGAAGAAGGAATATGGCCCGCGATTGCCGGCGGGTTGGCCGCGGTGTTGATGGGCGCCGTGGGCATTCTGATGATCCGCTGGGGAAGAGGAAAGCGGCGAGCCGAGTCGCAGAGAGCGTCCAAACCTCGCGACATATAGGGTGTTAGGGCCTCGCAACGGCCGATTCAATATCCAGTCGATTCGTCGTGTATTTCAGACCGGTCATAGCGGATGTGCTTGGCGAGTTTGCGTCGGCTAACCGCAGAGTGCGCTACCACTGCGCGGATTGCGGCGGCTACGAAGCGGTTGTTATCGCAGAGTTGAATCGACTTTTATCTCGCTCCGCTGACCATTCTGTTTGGCCCCATGAAATCCAACAAACTGCCCATTGCCCTGGTGACTTGCCTGGCAATGCTGACCTTCCAGTTTCTCTGGCCTGCTTCTCGGCAGTCAGGCGCGTTCCGTTGTTCGCCGTGGCGAGGAGGATCTGATGCGTAGTCTATCCACCGGCGATCCGAACGATCCCGACCGTGTCAATCAGGCGGGGCCACTAACGAAGATTCACCGGATGATGTGGATTGACGCAGCGATCCTGGGTGTGATTGCCACGGTGTTACTCGTCGTGTGCAGTCAGCTTGATGTCTTCGAATACGTCATGCAGTTCAATGCCCAGCATGAAAGCTGGGAGGTTGATGAGCTGATTATCGCCATCAACGTGTGCGCCATCGTCGCCCTGGTCTTCTTCGTGCGTCGCTACCGAGAAACAGTGGCCTTGGCGCGCGATCGAGGGGAAATGCTTGCGGAACTGATGGTGGCCCACCAAACCATTGAGGTGGATAAGATCAATCTTCGGAATGCGGCACTGAGCGATTTTTTGACGGGGCTGCCTAATCGAGCGTGGCTCTTGGAGTATCTGGAACGAATCGCTTTAAGCCGCCAACAAGTGATTCTGGTGTTCTTCGATGTCGATCGTTTCAAACAAGTGAATGATCTGCATGGGCATCATGTGGGGGATGAACTGCTGCGCGAGGTCGGCCGGCGTTCCACCAACGTGCTGCGAATTGCCGGCGGACTACCGGCGTACGAGTCGACCCGCGCGGTCGTTCGACTGGCAGGCGACGAGTTTGTGGCGGTCATTCGCGACATCGAAGAGATTGAGAAAGTCCGCGGAATCGTTAATCAACTGCGAGAATCGCTCAATGCGCCCTATTTCCTGCTGGGTGCGAATGTGTCTACTACGGCCAGCATTGGCGTGGCACTGCGCAGCGATCTGGCGGATGGAAGCGAGCGACTACTGGCCGACGCTGACGCGGCGATGTACCAAGCGAAGCTGGAAGGACGAGGGAGGATCAAGTTCTTCGAGCCCACCATGCGCGAGCGACTGACGCGACGAGCCAAGCTGGGAGGGGATCTTCGCGATGCAACCCGCAGCAAGCAATTGCACATCCATTACCATCCGATTTTCTCGTTGAGTACAGGACGACTGGAAGGTGCGGAGGCACTTCTAAGATGGAATCATCCGAGACTCGGCCCCATCAGCCCGGCCGAGTTTGTGCCGATCGCAGAGGACTCGGAACTGATCTTCGAGTTGGGAACCTGGGTGCTGCAAGAGAGCTTGCACCAGATGTCGGTGTGGATCAAGAAGCATCCACTCACAGCGCCCGAGGTGATCAGCGTGAACGTCTCGCGGAAGCAGTTTTCCGACTTTCACATGGTCGAGAAGTTTCGCACGATCATTGAAGCTTCGGACGTCCCAGCTGAACGCATTCAATTGGAAATCACCGAAGACATCGGCGACCAGAATATGCCGATCGTGATCGAGCGGATGCATGAACTAAAGAATCTGGGCGTCAAGATCGCAATCGATGACTTTGGAACCGGTACCTCGACGTTCTCGGCGATTGAAAGCTTCCCGATCGATACAATCAAGCTCGATATGTCGCTCGTGTCGCGTATCGTGAATTCGTTTGACCGGGCCGCGATTGTCCACTCGTTGGCGATCCTCGTGCGGAACTTGAACGTGAAGATGGTTGCCGAAGGCGTCGAGATACCGCAACAGATCTCGGTGCTCCAAGAGCTAGGCTGCCAGTCGGCTCAAGGGTTTTACTTCGCACATCCCATGAGCGCGGAAGAATTTGAGGGACAGTTTGAATACTATGGAAGCGACCAGTTTACGGTGGAAGGGTACGCGTCTTTTCCTAGCCCGTGGAAAGATCGACTGAACGCGTTTAAAGAGTTGGATGTGGTTTCGTGAGGCCGTCTGTGGGCATGATCGGGTCAGGGTGTCATTGATATTACGTCTCCCACCAGATGAACTTGCTCGCTAGTTCCCACTTTCGATCAACGCGGTGAAAAGCATAGAACTCGCCAGAGCTGGCTAGCATTCCGTGCGAATGAATCACGTAAATCAGTGACCAGTTACGGTTGATATTCATCGCAGGGTAAGACAATTCAAGTAGTCCGTTCGACCCCGTTGGCGACTTGTTATCATCGCAAAAGTTGTCGCTGTGGGCGATGGAACGAAACGCTTCTGTGTCCAATAGCCGTATACCTGCGATCGCGCCAAGAATTCCATCGAGTGACGTACTATGATCGTTAACGCGAAGAAATTGTTCGACGATACGATCGTCCATATCGGGACATGTTCGTTTAACGTGCGCAAGAACGTTTTGGAGTACATCGGGGTATTCCTCAGGAATACCATTGACGCCAGACATGGCACAGACCACCTGGTTCGGGCCTGCCGGTAAGAGGTCGAGCAGTACCTGGCAGATGGATGTCAACTCAGAAGCGATTGAGTTCACACTAGTGTCCTCCGCGCTTCGATGTTCGTGTCAAAGCGACCGTAAGAAGTCGTCGGCCATCGAAGGCTCGATAGGTTGTTGCTTCAGAGCCCACGAGTAGAACCGTTTCGCTATCGGGTGAGAAGCCGATCATCTGGCTATCGATGGGGCGGTCGGCCACGAGGATCTCTTGGCCTGAGTTGGCATCGTACAACCCGAACTTCGCAGGGATGTCCACGTTCTCGACGTTGGCGCCACCCCAGGTAACCGCCAGCCACCGATTGTCAGGGCTAATGATGGCGGCCGTGTAAGGGTATTGTCCCACGGGGCTGCCGGTTACGAAGCGGCCTGTCGCGACGTCCCAAATGTGAATCGGACCACCGATCGGGAACGCAGCGAGCTTGCTTCCATTGTGATGCCACGCGCCGTACCACACACCCTGTTGGCCGTGGGGTAGGCGGCTTTGTGTTTTGCCAGTCGCGACTTCGACGACCGTGATTTGCCCAGAATCCCGGCCGAGCTCAAAGCAGGCCATGCGGCCGCTTGACGTGAGATGTTGAAGCCCGTGATTCAGCTTGACGCGAGCTTGTCGCTTTCCGGTACTGGCATCGAAAAGCGTTGCTCCGCTTGACGTGACGTGAAAGAGACTCTTACCGTCCGGAGAAAAGTGCAGCGAATCCCAATAGGGCGAGCTCCCTTCGGCCAGTTTCAGTCGTACGGCCAAACGCCCGGATTCAATATTCCAGATGGAGGCATCGAAACTGGTTGTTTGGTTAGGACGTCGAGAAAACGTAACCAGACGCTTCCCAACTGGACTGAACTCACCGGCAACCTGATCGGGCCACGACCAGCGACTCGTGCCAGTTCGCAAGTCCCACACGATGGTGCGCGTATCGTTCGAGTGATACGGAACCATCGGACCGTCGCTGATCCAGGAACTGCTTACGGCCAATTGGCCATCCGGACTGAACTGGACCTTCTCAATCCGCTCGCGATGCCCTTTCATGCGCTGGACTAGCTCGCCGGTTGCGGCATCCCAAAGGCAGATATCGTGGTCGATGTGTCCTAGGATGCGTTTGCCGTCGAAGTCCCAATCCTTCGCCGGTCGTTGAATGCCAGGCTTCCACTGCGTCGGCACGCCTGCCGAATGCTGGGCCACCGCAACCGAGCCCAGCATGGTCAGCATAACAAGCGTGAGCAGAGAAATCGTAAGTTGCTTCATCGTGATCTACCGATAGCTTAGAAGAACCCGCCTCCAAAGTTTCCGCCACCATCCATGACCTGACTTCCCTGACCTTCAAAGAAAATTGACACCTTAAACCGACTCTTTACCCGCCACCCCCGACGAATCAAATCCAACGTTTTCATCCGCCGAGCTTCGAGCTCCGCCGCCAATCCATGAGGTCGCATGAACCACTCCTTTGCCAACAGCCTTGCCAACATGCTATTCTAGGAGAAACGGACTGCCTCAGTCGAAGAAAAAAGGCTTGGGTTACTGGCGCAGGTGTCAATGAAGGGCAAGGCAGCTTATCCGACCTATGGGATGCTCACGCGACTTGGCCATGGTTTGTACGGTAGAAGGGATAATGTATGCATTCCATTATATTACTTGGCATTATCTTTGCCTGCGGATTTGTTTCAGGATGTGAGATGTCTTATCACAACGACAGGTCACAGTATTCGCCGCACACAAAGGATGAAGCCAGATCGGACACAGTATATACTGTCGATGAATTTCCAAGAATGAAAAAAGATCCTAGATTCGCGTCCTATGAGCGAATCCATTGGGACGGAAGTAAGAAGATTCCATGGGCTGTGGAAATGGAGAAGCAATATCCAGACATTGATCACTTCATAACACACTTTGGCATTGACAATAATCTTCCAACTATATGGAACAGTGAAGTGCACTTCGGAGACAGGTACGTCATTACATTACAAGTGCCAGTAGTTATTGATTACAAACTAGAAACACTTCAGGTTACTGGCGAGCCGAAGTTCTTTCTTTCAGAAATTACGAGCGTGGAGGTGGATGGTTCTGGTCTCTACGGTGAAAGCTTTCACTTTGGAGAAGCGGAATTCGATGAGCTTATTGAATCTAATTGGAATTATGCGGCGATTAACATTGTCATCAATTCAAATCCAACGCCTAGGTTTCAGCTTGCAAAGGCGATGGCACAATCTCCTCGCTACCCAATTCAACTCATGCGTAAGGAGTAAGCCTTGGCGAAGTGCAAGACAAAGGCGTGAGGATCGAATGTTCGTTACTGGCTTGCTGTTTGGTTTACCGCATGGCCGGAGGGGTGAATCTGGGGTCTGCTCTGGCAGGCTGTTGCCAAGGCGGAAATCGTCCTGACATTTATGTCCTCTCTGAAGCAGGAAATCTACCGGTAGCTTAGAAGAACCCGCCTCCAAAGCTTCCGCCACCGCCTATGTCGCCCATTCCCTGTTTTCCATGCGAATCACCCCGTTCAATACGGCGGATGATTGCCGAAATCTCGTCCTGGCAGCCACGTGTCTGAGTGATGATCAGAATAGCGTGTGGAATCAGCACTTCGCTTCCTTCTACGTTTTCGCCGGAAGCGTTCTTGGCGACCGTTGGCTCGGCATCGGATGGAGCGAACAAAATCGTTCCCGGTGCGTCAGGTCGTTCGTTTGTCTTCCAAGTCTCGGCACGAACCAACTTGGGAAGCAAGCTCATCATCCCCCGAGCAACGTCTTGCTGCATTCGGTAGTAAACCGTGATGACTTCGTTGGGATCTTGCCCCTTCATGACCCGCGGCTTAGAACCCTTCAGGGCGGTTCGGTACGCTTCGAGCAGATTTAGGACGTCGTTGAGCATCTTCTCGCGATGCCGAATGACCAGTGTCCCTGGCTTGGCGGGCGACATGCTTCCGGCGCCTCCACTGATTTCCCACTCATCGAACGTCTGCGATTGAATCGCATCGATCAGCGCGTCTGATTCGTTTTCGTCGCTGCTGAGGTCGCGTACGTCGAACACCGCAGTAATCATGTGGGTGGCTGCTTCTTCTTCGGAAGTGATCGCCAAAACGCCATCGCGCAAGGTCCACGTCAATTGCAGGTCTTTCAGCAGCGCATCGAGCACGGTAGCGGCGGGCGTATCACTCAGCGAGAGGGTCACCGGCGTCCGCTCGCGAATTCCGAGGGCACGCAAGACGGTGGCGTTCAGGCGGATGTCGATCTTCGATTCCGCAGCAATTAGCTGTACGGCCTCCGAGAGGGCGATTTCTGAAAAGTCGATTGAGATCGGCTGGCGAAGTTGTTCGCGGATCTGCTGATGGACAGGCGGATCGTAGATGAATGTGCGACGTCCATGTTGGCGAAGCGCCTGAAGTAGCCCGCGGATCTTGCGGTGGATGTCGTCGTTCTGGCGGACAAACAGGAC
This sequence comes from Blastopirellula marina, assembly GCF_002967765.1. NCBI lineage: Bacteria > Pseudomonadati > Planctomycetota > Planctomycetia > Pirellulales > Pirellulaceae > Blastopirellula > Blastopirellula marina. The sequence continues at coordinate 791,191 of NZ_PUHY01000005.1, forward strand.
GTCGCCGATCGTATCGAGTACGCCAGCTCCGCCAAGCTCTTCCCATGAATCGGGATCGATGGTCGTTGTGATCGCTTCGACTACGTGGTCCATCTCATAACCGGAATCAAGTAGATCGCCGACGTTATAGGGGACCATCGTCAGGCGACCTTCGAATTCTTCGATCGACGTGAAATGGACAACCTTGTTGACGTAATACCACGAGAGACCAACCCGCCGCATCCGATCGAGAAACAAGTAAACCGGTGTATTGGTTAGATTCTCACCAACCGGATCGGTTGGTAGAACACCGATGGAAGCAACGGCCCCCTTGTCGATCAAGACTTCAACCCCGCACTGCTCTTCGAGCCACTTCGATACCTCGCTGAGAGTGGCACCTTGCAGCTCGGCCGTCTTCTTCACGGCCAACGGTTCTGGCACGAGCGTCGCCGGATCGATCGCACGAGGCTCATCTGGAATGACCGGTAGTTGTTCTTTCTTGACTTCGACTGCCTCGTCCTGAGCGACTGCCGACGAAGAAAAGCAAAGCATGGTGAAAAACGTTCCGAGAACAAAGGCCTGAGAAAGCCAAGAGAGAGTTGGTTTCATCTTCGTTGTGCCAGGTTGAGGGAAACGGAGTGCGCGGTGTGGGGTTTGGTTTCAGTATAATTGCGGCGAGATCGCCTATTGATGTCTGCGCCCGTAGTCCAACATGGTAATTGGCCGATTTGCCGCGAATCCGGGGCTTCCGTTGGTCGCCCCTATTTGATTGCTGGCGCAGAATTCAATCTAATGCGCGGAATGCCAACGTCTAGGTTATCACGGGGCGACCGTTCAGGCGAAGAATTGGTCAATGATTTCCTGTTTGCATGAGAGAGTGTCAGCGATACGATTCGTGCAGGTGGACACTATTACCATGAACCTTGCCCTGCAAAAGCTTCTGTTTATATTGGCATCGATCGGATTGGGCGTGGCGATTGCGATGTTGAGTGCTAACATCCTGACAGGCGTCGCGGTCGGAACGTTCGTGCTATGTTTGGCCGTAAGCATCCGCATTTCCCGTTCCGGTCAGTTGGAAGTGGAGAGTGTCGGCTCGATCTTTCTAAGTTTCTTGCTAACGGTTGTCTTAGCGACCGCGATCACGGCAATCTACTGCGTGCTGATCACGGCACAAAGTCCGGGCCCGAATCGGGCTTGGTTCGCAACGGGAATCGCGGCAGCGATCTATGGCGGTATGCTGGCAGTCTTGGTGTCGGCGTTCTGTGGGGGTATCGCGGTGATTGTCTTATTGATTGCGCGCCGGCAAGGCTTATTGCCGACAGTTGGGCCAGTTCCACCGCGTTAGAAGCGGATTGGTCATTGTGGCTTAGCAGCCTGTTGAATCTCTCAAATCGGCTACGTAATTGTTGACGAAGCAGAAAATCAACAGACTGTTAAAGTTTTGTCTGGATGCACGTTATCCGTTAGAGTGGAGCCATCTTAAGAGTCAACGTTTTGAGAACTCTTCCGGATATCTTGAGGTGACCTATGCCAGTGTCTCTTCTCAAGGAGTTCTTCTGGTCATAGCGGACGTGCATTCCGAGAAACAATTCCCCCCATCACTTGTTCTTATCCAGCAATTCAGAAGTTTTATGAAGCAATTCCCAATAGCGCTGCTCGTTCTGTGTTATTTGCTCTGTATCACCACCCATTCGGCCCTTGGTGCTGAGCTAAATCTTACTGAGACGGAGGATACGATTCGTATCACCCTGCGTGGAAAACCGGTTCTTGAATATGTTAAGAAATCGCGAACTGTTCCGGAGGGATTGCCACAGGACTATCGGCGCAGTGGTTACATTCATCCTGTTTACACGCCGACGGGACAGGAACTGACCGGCGATTACCCGGCGGATCATGCCCATCAACATGCCGTGTTTTTTGCCTGGGTGAAGGGTACTTTTGACGGAAAGAACGTCGACTTCTGGAATCAGGCAAAGAAACTCGGCAGAATCGAATTCCGCGAAGTGGTGAACTTGAGCCGAGAAGAGCAGCGTGTCTCTTTTCGTGTTAAGCACGCGTTCATGGTGAAAGAGGGTGAGCAGTGGGTTGATGCGATCTACGAGGTGTGGACCGTCACTGTTCATCAAACGCCGGCCGACCATTTTCTGTTCGACATCGTCAGCGTTCAGGAATGTGCCTCCGACAAGCCGCTGATCGTGGACGAATACCACTACGGCGGCATGGCAATCCGCGGTAACCGTGAGTGGCTGAAGGAGAACAACGACCGCAGCATCAACCCGGGAGATTTGCGCTTCTTAACGAGCCAAGGCAAAGACCGCTGGGAAGGCAATCACACCCGAGCTAACTGGGTCGCGCTCTCGGGCACGATTGATGGTCAGACCGTCTCAGCCGCCATCTTTGGTAGTCCGAAAAATTTTCGTGCGCCACAACACGTACGCATCCATCCGAATAAACCCTACTTCTGTTTTGCCCCTATGGTCGAAAGACCTTTCAAGATTGTGCCTGACGAGAAATATGTTTCACGGTACCGCTACCTGATAACTTCCCAAGCAGCCGACGTGAACACGATCGAGAAACACTGGGACGAATATGCGGCGCCCAGAAAATAGCGACCTGGCTCTCTCAAGTGAAAGCCATCGAAGAGCTTGAGAAATGGAAGAGATCTTCTCGCCTGTTTGCTATCGGTACAGATAACACGGGCCACAAGTGAACTATTATTGGGACGTCTCAAACAATTACTCGGGTCCCGAAATCTCGCTGGGCGACTCCTTCACGACATGAATCTCGTAGGTCGCGTGGCCCGACTTAGGAATCGTGATTGCGAATCGACCGTTGCGTTCGATCTTTCCATCGCGCGATGTGAACGTGAAGGAATCATTCGCTAACAGCGGACAGGCGACTCGCAGGGGGATTTTACGTTCGGTCGGGAATTCCTGAAACACGACTTCCCCTTGCGGATCCGTGACGGCGGCGTAAGGGTGATCTGTGATCATCAGGTAACCGAGGCAGGTAGGCCACCGCGTGGCAACAAACTTGATCGCGGTCGGTTCGTCACGATGAATTGGGTAGCGGTCGCCCGGCATGCCGATGTTACTGATGGGCGAGTTCGTGAGAAACTCGAAATGCAAGGGGCTCACGAAGTCCCCCTGCACAAGGAGGTCGCCAGTACGTAGCGTCAAAAGCTGGGGCTCGAACTGGCCATCCTTGATCTGCACCACTTGCTCTTGGCGTTGGTCCGGTTTGCTAAGCGAGGCGTACCATTCCAATAGTCGCGGAGCTTGTGCCTGACCTCGCTTGGCCTGAGGGGCGAGATAGACAATCGCCATCGGGTATGGTGCCAGTTTGCCGTCTGCGACGCTTTGTTCTGGCCGATGATCTGGTGGTAACAGCTTGGGATCAATCAGCACGCGAACCGTGAGTGTTCCGTCCCTAGCCGGGAGCGATGTGGTGATGCCAAGGATGAGCAGCAAGGCGGCCAGCAGTGAGGAAAGGTGTTTTTGCATACGGTAGGCACTGGAGAGTTCGTTTTGCCACTGAAATAGAACTTCGGCGAACGCTATAGCACTTTACTCAGACGGATCATCTTTGGCGATCACTTGCTTGATAATGTGAGGCATCGCGGTGAGCATCTCGGACGCTGACCTAAGCCTGCCTATGAGAAAGTCCCTCAGCGGAGTAACGTTTTCGTACTGGGCATCCAAATAGGAAATCAATTCCCAACAGGAATCGTCCGAGGCTGCATCAAACGCTAACAGGCGTTGATGAATTAGCTCGTTTCTGCCTGCGATAAATTCCTGGAAAGACTTCTTGATGGACTCGATGAACACTTCACTTCTACCTTCTCGATATTGAAAAGAGAGCCATGAACTGCTCGGCTCCGCATTACAGATTGGCTCGATGGGTTCCGAGAAGATCTTGTCGAACAAGTCTCCCGCAACCAGGCCCAACGATCGTTTCGAAATCGATTCACGCCGCTCATTCAACAGGTCGGACAGTTCGTCGACTCCGCCAGCTATATCCATGACGACCAGAAGTTCCTTGAGCAGGCCTTCCATTTTTTGCAGGACAACAACATTCCGTCCAATCTTCTGCAGTGCTTCAGAGGAAAGAGGTGAATGATCCATGTTGAAATCGCTCCAGTTTCTCTGGTCAGAGTCGCGACCAGTCGATGACCGCTACCCAGCCCTCGACCGAATCGTATTGAACGTGGCCGATCGTCGATAGCTCGTCGTCTGAAAGTCGAATTTGCAGTCCTTCAGTCAGCGTCAATTGTAAGCGAGTTAGGTCTTGCTGAGTGCCCGTTGTATTGAGTCGTACACGCCCTGGCTTGTCCGCATTGTTAAAGTCGGCGTATATCGTTGGAAGTACAGAACTCATTGCCAGCGACTCCGTCAATGGTGTGAAGTATTTAAGAAGGAACGGATTCGTTCGTTGTACAAAGGTAACATCCCGGGTGAAGCATGTATTCGAAAACGATCCAAAATGTTCGCATACGAGGGAAGTCTGTGCGATACTCAGCGGGCCTGACCAGAACAGGTCATCGTTATGCGATCATCGGAGCGGTGGATTGCGCGGAAGTTGAAGTCCGTGATGCTCATTCCTGCCCGGTTGCCGTGTCGCTTGTTGGATGGAACCTTGAAGGAATTCTGTGACTGCCACTTTCATTAAATCGTCGTCGAATCACTGGAAGCCTGACGACTTTGACTTGGCGAGCGTGAAGCTACCTGAGCCGCTACTGCACATCACGAAGACCATTTGTCTGCTGGAGTCGCGATGTGACGACTACGCGGAATATCTGCTGGCAATCTTTCGGCAGCGGACGGAACCATGGACGGCAGCGATCGAGCGCTGGAACTTTGAAGAGTGCCAACATGGCGAGACGTTGCGTGCTGTCTGCGAAGGGGGCGATCACGATTTCGACTTCGATGCGAGAATGTCAAAATACGAATCGCTCGTATCGTACCACGAGCCGACCGGTGAGTCAGTCCGCGGTTCGGTCACGGCAGAATTGGTGTCTCGGTGCGTGGTCGAAGCACTTGCCAGCACGCTTTACCGCGTGCTCGCCGATTCGTCGGATGATCGCGAAGTGAGCTCCGTCTACGCGACACTCGCCCGGGACGAAGCACGGCACTACGGGATGTTCCTGAAAATGTTGAACGTCGAGGCCAAGGAGAATTCCAAGGTCGGAGTCTTAGGCAGATTTCGATTTGCCCTTCAGCGGATGCTTGAGCTTGAAGATGCCCAAATCATGCTCGCATCGTGCGTCGTCGCGGGACGAGCGGATGGCCAAATCAGGCGGCGTAAGGAAGCAAACTGGTATCTTTCACGGCTCTATCGCTTCTATCGCTGGCGACACCTGCAATACGCGTCAAGAATGTTACTACGAACCATCGATCTACGGGCAACGCCAGTCTTGGTATGGCTTGTTACCTTGGGTCTGTGGTCGGCCGTCCGCGTTCGTTCGATGATGGCGAATGTTGCGGCTTTGATTTGGTAGGTCGTGAGCTTGAGCATATTTCGGCGCAATCGCATTGCCGCACAATGCGTTCGACCTAACCCAAAGTGTGTGATGGCACCCGTCCAACTTATCGATGTTATGAAGATAGTTGCGGCCAGCGAGCGATTAGAAACGTCAATGGCAAATGTGCCATCAATTTGGCGAAAACTCCCACATACATTTCGTATTCTGTTCGCGACGGAATTAAAATGTGCCTTTCGTTACCAGAAGATATGTGGGACTTGCACTCGAATAAACGATAAGCAAGTTTTAACGGACACGAGAATGTCCGAGGCGTCCTATCACACAACCGTGACTAACGCGAGGGAGTTTGGCTGGGAAAGTGATTTATTGATGTCTGCGCCCGTAATCCAACATGGTAATGGGCCGATTTTCCACGAATCCGGGGCTTCCGTTGGTCGCCCCTATTCGATTGCTGGGGCAGACTTCAATAAGGTTCGATTGTCGGGGGCCCCAACAGCCAATCCTTATAGTGGGTACTTCTCAGAGACGCATACATAGATTCTTTTATCTGGGCGGTATAACACCCAAGCGCGATCGCTCCGAAGGGTGCAATATGCAAAGATATCAATAAATCTAGGACACGGCCGGTAACGATAGGGAAATTCCCACCAAGGAAATCGCTTCCATCCCAAAGCGTCAAATCCACCACGTTAAGTCCGCCCAGATTGAGGATTAGTTCTGCTTTATCCCGAGGCGACACAATAAGGCGTCTCTGACAAACGGGGCAAACATAAAACACTTCAGGGCAGTTTGGGCAAAGGATTGGAGAAAAACCACATCTTGAACAGTGATTTTCGGCGTTCGGCAACACAGCATAAGCTCGTTCGATAGATCGCCCATCGAAGCACAGCACTCTAGAATGCTTCATGAAGAACGGCAATTCGTCCTGCGTCAGGAATTCGCAAGGGGCGAAACGAGTGCCGCATAACCCTTCCCTGCTCAAAACATCCTGGACATGCGGGCTCACGTACAAGTATCCATCTCCCCGATTTCCCCAAATGCCACATGCAGCGATACTATCCTTAGACCAGCTATCTACTGAATTCGTACCAACCTGTACGTCAACCGTTGCTTCGACAATTCGTTTGACATCAATTCTCTCCGGATGAAACGGACAAGTGTTCAGGGACACCGAGTCAACGACAATACGTTGTAGTTCAGTTTGAATGCACTCACTACGCGACACAGGAGGCACAAGCAACATGTTATCCAAGAAGCCAAGTTCGCCCATTTCCTTGGCCATTGATATCTCATCCATGCTTTCTGCAAACAAATGAAAAAACAGCCCCATCTCAATATGCCCGCTGAGATTCGGGACTATCCTTCCGCGAGCATTCACTTTACATCCTCCACTTCGGTCTACGAATTCAACCTGCTCTTTTAAACACTCGTGAATGTTATTTCCTTCCGTCTGACGCCGCAGGGTGTAGGCGAAGACTTTAAAGGCGGCATCGGTCAGCATGGCGATTAGCTTCTTTGCTGACCGAGTGGAACCAAACGTTCCCTTCAGACCACTCGTAAATGATTCGACTTTCAAGTGCGTCAGGTAAGCAGACTTTTTAGTGTATCGTAGACGGAAATAGGCGAACTGATATTCCAGCCGTATCTGCAAATGATCTACGCAAAGCTACTAAGTCGCTTCGTCCAGCAGCCAATCTTCCAGCGTCAGTTGCTTAATCGATGGTGCTCGCAGCAAGTAGGCGCGCTCTCCGATCAGGGCTTCCAGCCAAGGGCGGTAGACCAGTGTCGATAGCGTTCTGGTGCTGAGGCTGGCTTGGATTTGGGTTTCGACGTTTTCGGCCAGGCGGCTGTAGGTGGCGGGGACGATGTTCGGTTCGGGGCCGAGGTGGACGATGGTTTCGGTACCAGTACGCAGCGTATGATAGACGGCTCCCCACAGGTTTTGTGGTTTGTCGACCCATTGGCAGATCAGGTCACGGACATTCCAATCGGTGTAGCTGCATGCGCCAGTCACCAAGGACAGGACGGGTGGCATCGGGACGTTAAAGCCACTCTTCATGGCGCTCATCAGCAGCGCAGCCCGGGAGTTGATGTTTTCGCGCCAGACGATCGGTGTGTGCATCGGTGGCCATTTATGTGGATTCTTCTTCACGTACACACGGTCGGAAGTCAGTTCCGATAAGCGTGTGTGCAAACGTGATGTGGTCTCCCCTTCTCCGATCACGATCACCGAGTTGGGTGAAAGGATCGACGAGATGCCAATCAGCCCGTTGCCTTCGGCGCAGATCTCTTGGCAAACACGATTGACCAGCGCGGCGCCCAGGGTTGCCTTTCGCGAGAAGACGACTGCCAGCGTGCAGGTCGGCGCCAGCTTGGCGATGTCTTCCGACAAGGCCAGCGGAATGGTGAGCGCGTCTTCCAACGTTAAGCAGTCGGCAGCGACCAGGGCCGTGAGTTCGCCCAAGCTGTAACCCATCAGATACTGAGCGTTGGTCAGGATCACGCCGTACTCTTGACGGAGGATATCGACTTGAGCCATTTCAGCGGCGACGATCAGCGCGATGGCGTCGGAGTAACTTTCCAGGTCGGTCTCTTCGCGGCGGCTGACGCGTCGGACCAGGTCGATCGGCCGGTGCATTACGTCGGAAGCGATCTCGCCACATTGCTCCAGTCGACGCAGCAAGTAGCTGCCGAATCTGGGATGATTCAATAGATCTCCGCAACGTCCCAAATTGGTGACGTTGTAACCACGAAACACGAATGCCGTGGTCTTGAGTTGCCTGAAGATGTGGTCCGCCATGGTTGCCTGGGGTGGTTGTTGGGGGCGAAGTTCGCTGCTTCTCTCGGATGCTTGCCATGAAGTTCCGTGCCAACCAACGAGCACGGCATCCCGCTTTGCATATCGACAATATACAATGCAGGCAGCCACTCGGTGTATTGCTTGTCAGGATGAACATGGAAACCAGCCGCGCACACCCCACAAACGAAGCAGCTTTACGCGGCAAAATCGCCGTTGTCACCGGCGCCGCTAGCGGAATTGGCCGGGCAATTGCCTTAGATCTCGCCCGCCAGGGTGCTTCTTTGGTGCTGCATACCCGCAGCAATGATCACGGTTTGCGGGAAACGGCAAACTTGGCACAAGAGTTGGATTCCCAGATCGACGTGAAACTAGTTCAGGAAGATTTCACAGACCCAAGCCAGCAAGATCGATTCTGCGACGAGGCCTGGAATTGGGCCAATCGGCTGGACATTTTGGTGAACAACGCTGGGGTCGATGTGCTAACGGGCGACGCCGCAAAGCTCTCGTTTGAAGAGAAGCTTGAATTAGTTTACCGGGTGGATGTCGTCTCGACGATCCGCATCTCGCGAAATCTCGGCGCGCGGATGCGCAGTGTGCCAGGTAGCTCGATCGTGAACATCGGTTGGGATCAAGCAGCCCACGGTATGGAAGGTGACAGTGGCGAGATGTTTGCGATGTCGAAGGGAGCGATCATGGCGTTCTCGAAAAGCCTGGCACGTTCGCTCGCGCCGGAAGTTCGCGTGAACTGTGTCGCGCCGGGTTGGATTCAAACCGCCTGGGGCGAAGGAACGTCGGACTATTGGCAGTCGCGCGCGACGCGTGAATCTTTAGTGGGCACGTGGGGAACGCCCGAAGATGTGGCCGCGACGATCGGCTTTTTGGTTTCTCCGGCTGCGCGATTCGTGAACGGTCAGACGATCGCCGTGAACGGTGGCTTTAACCACGGCGGGCACTCGGCGCGTACCGACAAGGAAGCTTGAGGAAGCGATGGCACGCCCGCAAATTCATTTTGTCACCGGAAAGCTGGCCGAGGCCTCGCTACGCAGCATCTTGCTGAAGTTATCCGACTTGGCCAACTTCGACTACACCGTGCAGGTACTCAACATCACGGTCGCCGCGCTGATGACGACCGAGTGGATTGCCAAACGGATCGAAGTGCCACCTGGGACGTCCAAGGTAATGGTCACGGGTTACTGTCGGGGTGATTTGAAGGAGATTGAAACGGTTGCGCAAGTACCCGTGGAACGCGGTCCGAAAGATTTAAGGCAGTTGCCTGAGTGGTTCAATCAACCAACGCTGGCGGATGACTACGGCGAATACGACGTCGCAATTATCGCTGAGATCAATCATGCTCCTAGCTTCACGCTTGCGCAGATCGTCGCCGAGGCGAAGATACTGAAGGCCGAAGGGGCCGACCTGATTGATATCGGTTGCAATCCTGGCAGCGTATGGAATGGCGTCGGCGACTGCGTGCAGGCGCTACGCGACGTTGGGCTGCGTGTCTCCGTCGATAGTTTGAACTCCGCCGAGATCGCATCAGCGGTTGAGGCCGGGGCCGAGTTGGTGCTATCGGTCAACTCCACCAATCGCGAGCACGCGGCGGAATGGGGCTGTGAAGTGGTCGTGATTCCTGACGATCCAAAATCGCTGCGAGGGTTCGACGAGACGATTAACTACCTGGTGGCGCACAACGTTCCGTTTCGGCTCGATCCAATTCTCGAGCCGATCTCATTCGGCTTTACCGAAAGCATCGTACGCTATTACGAAACGCGGCGACGATACCCGGATGCGGAAATGATGATGGGCATCGGCAATCTGACGGAGTTGACCGACGCCGATTCTGCTGGGATCAACGTGATGCTGCTGGGAGTGTGTCAGGAACTGGGAATCCGGAGTGTTCTAACTACGCAGGTCATCAACTGGGCACAAACCAGTGTTCGCGAATGCGACTTGGCTCGGCGATTGATGCGGTACGCGCTCGCGCACCGGACGCTCCCGAAACGAATCGAGCCGCGTTTAGTGACCCTGCGCGATCCCAGTATCAGCGAGCCAAGCGAAGAGGAGCTTGAACGCCTGCCGCAAGAGTTGAAAGATCAAAATTACCGCCTGTTTGTCGCTAGGCAGATGCTGCACTTGGTGAGCAGTGGATTGCATTTGGAAGATGTCGATCCATTCTCATTGTTCGAAAAGTTGGAAGCGACCAAGCCGACCAATCTGAGCCCGTCGCATGCGTTCTATCTCGGCTTCGAACTGTGCAAAGCAATGACCGCGCTGCACCTGGGAAAACAGTATCGACAGGACGAGGCGCTCGATTGGGGGTATCTAACTCACGCCGAACAGTCGCACCGGATTAATCTGCATAAAGATCGTTCGCGCCGTGCCCCTGACAAGGAGGCGGACGATGAGTAACGTGAAGTCCAACGCGCCGTACGTCGTTCGGATAGAGGAAACCTTGACGCCGGAAGTGGTTTTTGAAAGGCTTGCCGGTCAGGAGCATCGGTTCTGGCTCGATAGTGCGCGAGCAGATGACACGCTCGGTCGTTATTCCTTCTTGATGGCCGATCCGAGCGAAGTGATTCAGGCCGGGCCGCTTCAAGTCGACGAGGCGCTGAACAAGCTGGCTCGTCTTCAGCACGACTTCAAGTTGCTAACCATGGAAGGATTGCCGCCGTTTCAAGGTGGCGCGGCAGGCTATTTCTCGTATGACTTGAATCGCCACTTCGAGGTCGTCCCAGAGACAAACTTCAACGAGTTCCACTTACCGCTTCTTTCGTTCGGTATCTACGACGTGGTATTCAGTTGGGATCACGCGCGTCGCGAAGGCTGGCTGGTATCGACGGGCTATCCGGAACGGGATGACACCCGACGGTTGGTACGAGCCAAGCAGCGGGCCGAGCATTTCCTGACGATGATCGGATGTGAGAAGGACGTCTGCCCTCCCAGCCCTGGTCGCGTGATTCCAGCCGAAGAGCTTGCCCCATGCTTTGCCTGCCCGGAGTTTCCAGGCGTGATGAGCAACTTTCCGAAGGATGATTACCTGGAGGCGGTTCAGAGGTCGGTCGACTACATCCACGCAGGCGATATCTTTCAGGTTAACCTTTCGCAACGATTGATCATGCAGGCTCGCTCATCATCGGCCGACTTGTATTTGAAACTTCGCGAGAAGAACCCGGCACCATTCGCTGGCTTCTACGACTTTGGCATGGGACAGATTGTGTCGGCCTCGCCGGAACGATTTATCCAGGTTCGGGATCGTCAGATCGAATCGCGCCCGATTAAAGGAACGCGTCGCCGCAGTGGCCGACCGGCGCTCGATATGTACTGGGGAGACGAATTAGTCCGCAGTGAGAAGGACCGCGCTGAGAACGTGATGATCGTCGACCTATTACGAAACGATCTAGCGCGGATCTGCGAAGACGACAGCGTTGAAGTCACCAGCTTGTGTGGGCTCGAAACCTATCAAACCGTGCAGCACCTGGTTTCGATCATCGTGGGACGATTACGGGAAGAGATCGACGTCCGCGACATCCTGCAGGCCATCTTCCCTGGTGGTTCCATTACCGGCGCACCGAAAATTCGAGCGATGGAGATTATCTCGGAACTCGAACCAACGGCCCGGGGACCGTACTGTGGTTCGCTAGGCTATATCGGATTCGATGGCTCGATCGATTGGAATATTCTCATTCGCACCATCGTGGCTTCGGGAGGCTGGTGGCAGTTTCCGGTTGGTGGCGGAATTGTGGCCGACTCCGACCCCTTGCGGGAATATGAGGAAACGTGGCATAAAGCATTGGGCCTTCTTCATGCCGTGCTGGACGAATGATCTTAGTCATCGACAACTACGATAGCTTTGTGCACAACCTGGCGCGCTACGTGCGTCAGCTGGGGCAAGAGACCGTCGTGCGCCGCAATGATGCGATTGGGATCGGCGAAATCCGTGAACTGAAACCCTCGGCGATTGTTCTTTCCCCAGGCCCGTGTACACCGACCGAATCTGGTATTTGCCAAGACCTGGTCGTGCAGCTTTCGGCAACAACACCCATCCTAGGTGTTTGCCTCGGACATCAAGCCATCGTGGCTGCCCTAGGTGGCAAGGTGGTGCGCGCTGCGCATCCGATGCATGGTCGGGCCTCGCTCGTAAAGCACCATGGTGAAGGATTGTTCGCGGGCGTCCCCTCACCGTTTCAAGTCGGGCGATATCATTCGTTGATTGCCGAACGCGATTCACTGCCAGATTCCCTCCGCATCGACGCAACGACTGAAGCGGGGACGATCATGGCCGTTTCGCATACAGACTGGCCGCTGTATGGCGTGCAATTCCATCCCGAGTCAGTCCTCACGCAGCATGGCTATCAACTGTTGGCCAACTTTCTACGAATCGCCGGATTGTCGGTTTCTGAGAAGGACGCGATCGCTTTGACGAAAGACGTTTCCGGCAGCTCTGCAATGTCAACCGCGGGCCAGGCTTATTGGAGCGAGCCATCGTGATTGAGCCGCCACTACGTATTATCGAAGGGATGCTCACCACCGAGAATCCCGATGGCACGGTTAACGTCGCACCGATGGGGCCGAAGGTGGATGACGCGTTCACGCAGTTCCTGCTGCGGCCATTCCCTGGTTCGCGGACATACGAAAACCTCTTGCGGACGCGGAAAGCTACCTTTCATGTGACCGACGATGTGGCGATGATCGCGCAGGCAGCCGTGGGAGATCTACATTCGCCGCCCCACTTTTTGCCCAGCAAGACAACCGGCTATCACGTGCTGGCGAACTGTTGCCGTTGGTACCAGTTGGATGCAGTTGATGTTGAAACCACGGGCGAGCGGGCCGCGCTAACTTGCTGTGTAATCGATCAGGGACGCGAACGTGACTTCTTCGGACTCAATCGAGCGAAGCACGCCGTGCTGGAGCTGGCGATCCTGGCAACCCGAGTTCATCTGCTGCCAAGCGAAGAGATCGATCAGGCGATCGGAATGTTAACGCCCTGGGTCGAGAAAACGGGCGGACAAGTCGAGCTGGAAGCGTTTGCTTTCCTGCAAAAAACAATCGCTGAGCGGCGTAGTGGGAAAAACGGCGCCCGGGAATCGTCCTGAAGGCCCGCCTGCGGTACACTAAGCGAATGTCGCTATTCAAACCTTCGCCACTTCCTGACTACTGCTCGCCGTTGATCGCCAAGATCAGCGTCGGTGCACGGTTGCACTTCGGCTTGCTGGCGTTCGACTCGGACGAAGCGGCATTTGGTGGTGTCGGTGCGATGATCGATCGACCTGGGCTGGAAGTTCAGGCCAGCGAAGCGGACACGTTCAATGCGGTCGGTCCCTTGGCTGATCGTATCGAAGAGTTTGCCCAGATGTGGCAGCGGTCGACCGCTTACGAGCTTCCTGCCGTTCGATTGGCGACGCGGGGTGCCCTGGAAGATCACGTGGGTCTCGGCTGCGGGACCCAGCTTGGCTTAGCCGTTGCAACGCTCCTTTCCAAGTTGGCCGACTTTCCTTTGCCGGATTTGGAGACACTGGCCCGAACGGTCGATCGCGCGAAACGCTCGGCGATTGGGTGTTACGGCTTTCTGCAAGGTGGCTTCCTGTTCGAGACTGGCCATCGCGCCTATCATTTTCCGCAGCTTGAATATCGAGGCGAATTGCCTGCAGATTGGCGGTTTGTGTTGGCTATTCAACGCGATGTGCATGGTAAACATGGCTCCGAAGAAGAAGCAGGCTTCCAGCAGCTTGAGCGTGTACCGCAGCCCACGACGAGCCGCCTGCGCGAATTGGTAGTGCAAGCGATGATTCCCGCATTGGAAGCGGCCGACATCGAGCGTTTTGGTGAGGCGGTCTACCAGTATGGGGCACTGGCCGGCGATTGCTATTCGGCACTGCAAGGAGGACGCTACGCGAACCCTGCGTGCACGGAAGTTGTCCAGCGAATGCGTTCGTTCGGCATTGCTGGAGTCGGCCAAAGTTCGTGGGGGCCGACCATCTTTGGCCTCTGCGATAACGTGGCGGAGGCTGAGGCACTTTCAGCTGGCCTGCGTGAGCGGTATTCTGAACACGAAATGACTCTGGAAATATCCGAGCCGAACCATGGCGGTGCCCACTTGGAATGGGCGCAACCGGGCGGCTGATTCGCAGTAGAGAGGATTCTGGCTCCATGCCTAACTTGGGCGTTAACATCGACCACATCGCGACCATTCGGCAAGCACGCAAAACTAACGAGCCAGACCCCGTGTGGGCCGCCGCCTTGGCCGAATTGGGGGGTGCCGATTGCATCACGCTCCACTTGCGTGAGGATCGCCGCCATATACAAGACCGCGACTTGGAAGTCATGCGTCAAACGGTCAAGGTGAAGCTGAATCTCGAGCTGGCGACCGAAGCGGAAGTGGTCGACATCGCGTGTCGCGTGAAGCCTGATCAAGTCACGCTCGTCCCGGAGAAACGAGAGGAAGTCACGACTGAGGGTGGGCTCGACCTCGTTTCACACGAAGCGGCCGTTGCCAGGGCGATGGAAAAACTGAAAGAAGCTGGGATCTCGATCAACCTGTTTCTCGATCCCGACGAAGCCCAAATTGAGATGGCCGCTAAGCTGAAAGCGGACGGAATCGAATTGCACACGGGCCAGTATGCGTTGACGAGCGGAAAAGCTCAGCAGAAAGAGCTGACGCGGCTGACGATTGCCGGCGAGCAGATCTGCGGCGCAGGTATGGAACTGCTTGCTGGACACGGCCTCACTTATACGAATGTTCAGCCCATCGCCCAAATTCCCGAAATGGCCGAGCTGAATATTGGCCACAGCATCGTCTCACGCGCCGTTTTCGTCGGATTCCGCGATGCGGTCTCGGAAATGAAACGATTGATAACTGTCTAGAGGTTTTTTGTGCGGCACTGGCCAAGTTTCGGGCCATTTCGTATTATGGGCCGATTCAAGACGGCCTATTGGTCAGAAGTATTTTAGTTCCATTCTGTTAGTAATTTGACTGAGTTGGTAATTCGACATGGCACGCAAAGGTAGCGATTTCGCAGGCGTATCGGTAGCACTTACGACTCCCTTCAAGGGGGATCTTGTGGACTACGACCTGCTGAAAAAACAGGTCGAATACCAGATCGAAGCAGGCGTGAACTGTCTGGTGCCAGTGGGAACGACCGGCGAGTCCCCTACCCTTTCGCATGACGAACACGAACGGGTAATCAGCGCCGTGATTGAAACGGTCGCTGGTCGTGCGAAGGTGATGCCTGGTACCGGATCGAACAGCACGCATGAAGCGTTGAAGCTGACAAGATGGGCCGAGAAGGAAGGTGCGGACGCGGCGCTGGTGGTGGCTCCTTATTACAACAAGCCAACCCAGGAAGGTTTCTATCAGCACTACAAAGTGTTGGCGGAAGACGCAGGCATTCCGATCTGCGTGTACAACATCCCCGGTCGAACCGGTAAGAACATCGAGCCAGAAACGATTGCACGCCTGGCCGAGCTTGAGCAGATCAAGCTGGTAAAAGAAGCAACCGGATCGCTCGATCAGGCTTCGCAGATCTTAGAGATGACCGACCTGACCTTGCTCAGCGGTGACGATAGCTTGACATTGCCGCTGATGTCGATCGGCGGCGAGGGAATCATCTCGGTGGTCAGCAACATCGTGCCGAAAGACATGCTGGCCTTGGTCGCCGCGGCGGCTGCGGGCGATTACGCGGAAGCCCAGAAGTGGCACTTCAAGTTGTTCACGCTCTGCCGCGAGATGCTCGGCTTGTCGACGAACCCGATTCCGCTGAAGTGTGCTATGAAAATGCTCGGGCGCGACTCTGGCGAGATGCGTTTGCCGATGACGCCACTGTCCGAGACCGGCGAAAAACGCCTTGCCCAAGTCTTGACCGACTACGGCTTGCTGTAGTCCTTTTAGCTAAGCAGAACCTTGCCATGCCGTCGGTCGTCTATCTTTGCGAATATGGGACGATCTACGGCGGCGAGAACAGTATGCTTAGCGGGCTGGCCGAGCTATCCGCACGCGGGTATCGCGTGGCGATCGCGTGCCCACCCAACAGCTTGCTGGCGGAGAAAGTTTCCCAGTTGGGCTTCGAGCATCGCGCTGTCATCTGGACCGATGATACCGGGAAACGTAAGCCGCTTGATGTTCTTCGAGCGGAGATGCGTCAGATAGCGGCTGATTGGCAGGCCGATATCGTCCATGCCAACAGCTTGTCAGTTTCACGAATCTTGGGTCCCGTCGAGCGCCCCGGTAGGACGAAGTTCGTAGGGCACCTCCGTGATATTCTAAAGCTGAATCGTCGCGTCATTCAGGACATCTCACAGCTCGACCAGATCTACTGCGTATCGGGCGCGACACGTGATTTTCATATCGCTCAAGGGCTGAGTGAGGAGAACTCACAAGTTCTCCATAACGGGATCGATTTAAATGCGTTCTCTCCGCCCGAGACGCGCATTGATCGGCAACCGTTGCAACTGGTGTATATCGGCCAGTTGGTGATGCGGAAAGGAGTGGATGTCTTGCTCGAAGGTGTCCGCTTGGCGATCGACGCCGGCGCTGACATAACGCTTGACCTTTACGGTGAGTGTCATTCGGAGAAGGATGAGGCGAGGCAGTACCTGGCCGATCTTTACGTGCGAGTCGACGCGTGGGGACTGGCCTCGCGAATCAAGTTCGCCGGGCGAACGCATGAGGCCACTACCGTCCTGCGCGATGCCGATGTGCTGGTACATGCTGCCCGGCAAGAGCCGTTTGGGCGCGTTCTGTTAGAAGCCGCCGCCAGTGGTTTGCCAATTATCGCAACCGACGTGGGGGGAACGCTGGAGATATTTCCCGATGGAGAATGTCTGCTGGTCCCCCCTGACAATCCCCAGGCCATTTCGGCCGCAATAGGCAAGCTGTGCGGCTCGTTCACGCTGCGAAGGAGACTCGGACTAGCGGCACGGCAACGAATCGAACGATTGGGCATTTCCGGTTATGCCGATAAGTTGGCTGCCTCCTATCAAAAACTATTGCGCCCCTCCGCGAAATAGCTCAAGAAGCTGCTGTGCTTTGTTTTTGAAGCTAGATTTAGGTAAACGAAGTTCGACTCGGGTGTCGAGTGGCAGTGAGTTGAACAGCTCCTCTCTCTCTTTTCGACTTTGCCTCGTCACGTATTCATTGTTAGGTTTGTCATGAGCACGTCTTGCCAAGAACTCGCCGGTCGCATCGAGCGTATGCAGCCCAGTGCCGAGCCACGTGATGTTGCCCGGTTATGTCTGCTTTTGTCGAACTCCGTAGATGACCTTGCCGATTTGTCAGATGATAAAGATCTGACGACCGCCTGGCAGGAAATGGGGCTTCGTTTACAGGCCGCCACCGATCAGCATGCGGCAATGACCGATGAACTGGACGAACTCGCCCATTCCGACCCGCGGAAGTTCTCGCCCGATCAAATCTGGGTACTGATTCGCGCCATCAAAGTACAAAGCCAGATTCTACAGATGTATGTTGGCCAGCCGCTGATCGACGTTTAAGGCATCGCCGCAGGATCGACTTCCCCCAGCAGGAAGAGTGATACCTTCATGTAGATCACGATCCCAAATAGATCGATAAGCCCGGCTACGAACGGATTGCTCATTAGGGCCGGGTCGAGCCCAATCTTCTTGAACATCAACGGCAGCATCGAGCCGATAAACGTGCCGGCTATCACAACCAGCACCAAGGTTGACGGAACAACCAGCGCCGAATAGACCGACGGTGATTTAAAGAGAGCTAAGATCAATCCCATGAAGGCCATGATGAAGCCTAGGATCAAGCCCATCACAATCTCGCGCCGCATGATAATCCACCAATCGTGAACACTGGCTTCTCCCTTGTTCAGGGCCGTAATCACCAGCGTCGCCGATTGATTGCCGGAGTTTCCACCGGTGGAAATCACCAGGGGGATAAAGATCACCAGCCAAGGAATACGTTCCAAGTCTCCTTGGTACTGTTCCAGGGCAAACGTCGTGAGGAATGCCCCGACGAACAGCACGGCGAGCCAGACACCTCGCTTGCGGCTGAGGGTGAGCACGCTCGTGCGGAGGTACGTTTCTTCCAGTGGTTCGACCGCCGCCGCACGGTAGGCGTCTTCTGCCGCTTCTTCCACCACGACGTCGAGAATATCGTCGTGCGTAATAATCCCGACCAGACGGAGCTCTTCGTCGACCACCGGTATAGCAAGAAGGTCGTAGTCGGCCATCTTCCGCAAGACTTCTTCCTGGTCGTCCATCACACTGGCATGGATGACCTCGGTCTCCATGATGTCGTTCAGCCGCTTCTGTGGCTTGCTGAGCGCCGACACGATATCCCTTGTGGAAACCACACCATGCAAGCTGCCGTGTTCGTCGACGACGTACAAGTAGTAAATCGTTTCCAGGTTTTCGGCTTGGTCAGTTAACTCTTGCAAAGCTTGGCGGGCGGTGAGGTTCTCGCTGAGACGGGCCATTTCGGTCGTCATGATCGCCCCGGCCGTTCCTTCCGGATAGTTCGACAATCGCAATACATCGCGGCGCTCGTCGACCGTAAAGCAGGCCAAGATCTGCTCGGCCGTCTCTTCACCCACTTCCCCCAACAAGTCGACCTGGTCGTCCGCTGACATGGTCGCGACCACCGGAGCAACCGATTCCGGCGGCCGGACTTCCAGCATCTCGGCCTGGGCGTGCGGCTCGAAGTAAGAGAGGATTTCGCCTTGGAGGCTCAAATCGGCATGATCGAGAACGCTCCACACTTCTTGGGGGGAAAGTCCCTCCATGAACTCGGCCGTACGTGCGGGGTGCAATGCCGTACAAAACTCACGAAGTCCGTCCGTGTCGTTTTCGGCCAGCATTTCCCGGATTTCAGGCAGGTAGAGCGTGTTAATCATGAAGTTCCTTTGATCGATCGACGCAGGTGGTCCCTCTTTCTCGGATGTTTCTGGCTATATCTTACTGAACATGCCTCTTCGTGGGAGGGCGGCCACCATGGTGCCGAAAAACCTTAATTTTCGCTTCTGATGCCCCCAACTGTGCCGAGAAACGATCTTTAACGGGGTTGCGATTGACATTCCTTCCCCCTGAAAGTACGTTCAGAATATCCAAATCGACCATTTGTTGGGTATTTCCTTCGTTTTGCTGGCTCCGTTTTGCACGGTACCAACGAGACGAAGAAAATATCGAACGCCTACAACATGGATTAGTTCGGTATGCTACGAAGCCAAGATTCGCTGGATGCCAGCGAAGATATGCTCTCCGAGTGCGAACAGAAACTCGGGTATGTGTTCCAAAACCGTGCGCTGCTGCAATCTGCACTGACGCATGCGTCGGGTGCGACCCATCGCTTGGGAAGTAACGAGCGATTGGAATTTCTGGGTGACGCAATTCTGGGCAAATATGTTTGCGAAACGCTCTTTCGCAAGTTTCCCAACTACCTGGAAGGTGATCTAACGCGTATCAAGTCGATCGTCGTCAGCCGCAGCACATGTGCTCGACTCAGCGACGCGATGGGCTTGGAAGCGTTTCTAATTCTCGGGAAAGGAATGGCCTCGTCGCAGTCGGTACCCAAGTCGCTTCTCGCCGACGTATTCGAAGCAATCATTGCGGCTATCTACTTGGATGGTGGAGACGAAAAGGTCAATGGCTTCTTAGAAGTTGTCCTGGAAGACGAAATCGAACAAGCGTCGGCCGGTGAAGTTGGCAGCAACTACAAGTCCATGCTCCAACAATATGCCCAGCGTGAATTTGGCACGACCCCGAACTACGAATTGGTCGCTGAAAAAGGGCCGGATCATAGCAAGGTGTTTAATGTAGCCGTTCAGTTGCAAGGCCATCGGTATACGTCGGCCTGGGGCTCGAATAAGAAGGAAGCCGAACAGCGGGCTGCAAAGAACGCGCTGCACGAAATCGAAGGGGACTCGCCGCCTTACATCGAAGAGATCGAAGCGGAGTAGTCTTTTCCTTGCGAGTTAAACCGCATCGCTTTCAAGAGTGACGGTGCGGTTTTTTTCCGGCAATTCGCAAATCTAGCGGATCGTGATCGCTTGTTTCAGCGGTTCCAAGATATTGCCGACCACGTGCGTTTCCAACAGCATCAATGCTTGTTCGTGCAGTTGACGAAACGCCGATACGTAAGAATCGGATTCGTCCAAGCTACCAAACCGACGCACGGTTAGGTAAACGCTGAGTTGTTCTTCTGGAAACTCGTTGGTGCGAACGTGGTAAGCGGACGTGCGGGTTTCAATACTCAGCCGGAACTGTGTCCGACAATCGTCGTCTAAACTGCATTGAATTGATGGCTCGAAACCGATAATCCGGTTTTCGTTCCCTTGAACCATGCGTTCTAATGCTGGCGGCAAGCCAAGTGCCTCGGCTACCAGTTGATTGTGGTTACCACTATACGTGAAATCGAAACCGTACATCGCATTGAGCGATTCACAGTCCAACGGACTGATTGATAACGTGTAGGGTACCTGGTCGAGTACGAAGCAGTGTTGCTCGACCGCTTCTTCAAACGAGCTCGGATTTACGTGACCCGAGAGAATTCGTTTTGGTTCGACCGAAGTCCAACGGTAGCTTCCGCCATCTTTGTCTTCTTCCAGCACGAATTCGTTACGATCCCGAGCGTAGAAGTTACGCATTTTGGGATAACGCTTTCGGACTAGTTCAAAGAAGTGAAGGACCGTTTCTCGCCCGCTTGGTAAATCCATCTCCGTATTGAGATTCATGTTGATGTAGAAGTCGTCGGTTAGCGAGCGGATATCCACCATTCAAACCTCCTAAAGGACTCGGGCATAGAGAGCCAACCACACAGTAGGAGTGGTACGGCTCTGGATCAAGTATAGAATGAGCGGCGCAAAAGTGTCAAAGGCGCTCGCCCCGGGAAAGGACACCTCTCATGAAATCGATCTCCCCCATAATCGACGCAGATAACCAATTAACGGTGTGTTTTGAGACCAAGCTCGGCATGGCCCAGCTCAGCTGGAAAGGACACCAAGTATCCCGGTTTCGCTGGTTAGCCAAGCAATACCAGCCCGACACCGAACCGTACGACGTTGCCCCAGTTGCCGAGTTGACCCAGAATCAACAAGAGTTGGTCCAGGACATCGTCGATTACGCCGCCGGAACTCGGATCGACTTTAGCCAGGTTGAGGTTGATTTCGGTGAGGCAACTCCGTTTCGACGACGAATCTGGGAAGCGTGTCAGCAAATCCCCCATGGCGAAGTCGTAACCTACGGTCAATTGGCGCGCCTTGCTGGCCAACCGGCTGCTGCCCGAGCGGTTGGTTCCGCGATGGCGAACAATCAGATTCCGATCATCATACCGTGTCATCGCGTGATTGCTGCTGGCAATAAGATTGGGGGCTTTACCAATCCCGACGGTGTTCGCTTCAAAGAACGCTTGCTGCAATTAGAATCAAACCGTGCCCTCCCCTTCGGTGTACCCGTTTCCGCAAGTAAATCGAAACGCCGTCCGAAATGATTTCCCAAAAAGGAGTTACGGATCGTAGGAAAAATAGGGGCAGAGCACAAAATTTCTATCGATCCTGAACCTTCAGCCCCTTGGCCCGTCTTTACGACTTCGGGAGTCGCTACTATAATCCATGATCTTCCGTCGGAGAGAATCGCCGATAATGCATTCACCGATCGGGAAACAGATGTGGGCGTAGCTCAATTGGATAGAGCATCGGTCTACGAAACCGAAGGTTGCAGGTTCGATCCCTGCCGCCCACGCTGAATGAAAAGGCCGTAAATCAAAGGGTTTACGGCCTTTTTCATGCGCTCTCCGCAACGCGAAGAGGTCTGACTAAATCCTCTATTCTGGTCTGTTTTAGCCCCCGTTTGTGTCCACATAGTGTCCAAGCGATTCAGCAGCTTGAGTGGTCTCTCATGCGAATGCTCGCCAATGGAAATGGGCAAGCCATTGAACATTGAGAGCGACTGATCCGTCTGTTATTCTTGCCATGTTCAAGTAGGGGGGATAACTCTCCTGATTCGAGGGCAGCCTGTCAGTGTTTGCCCCTACGGCAATGATCTGATCTCCTTGATATGCGTTCCTGCTGCTCATGACCTCTCAAGCTCTGCACTCTCCTAATTTTGCGTTCCTTTTCGAGCATGATCCGATGCTCGTTCAGGTTGCCGCATTTGCAGAACGTTATGTCTTCGACGACGCCAACGCTGCTCTCTTTAAGCTGAGGCTTTTGGGTGAATTACTAGCCCGTCAGGCAGCAGCTTATTCAGCCTTTGAAGTAGCAGATCGTGACAACTTCTCGATGGGTCTCTCGCAATTCTCCTAAAGTAAACTTTTCCAATGACTCTTGAGGATACGACACCTGCGAGACTTGGGAGGGGGCAGCGAAAAGCTCAGGGTTTTCAATACGCTGAAGGCCGGCATTCACTTCGTTAAGAAATGTCTTTTCATCAAAATTGAAAAACGCTCGCCATGGTTTCTCTCCTTCGTTCCAGGTGTTCTTAAGGAACTTTACCTTTTCTGCTCCTCCGAGACTGTGATCGAAGATCTCTTGGGCGACTCGGTCGACATCGTAATTCTTTCGCTCGGATAGTTCGATGAATTCAGAAACCTGCCCATAGATGTGGTAATACTGAATCAAATCGACTAAATCTTCACGCCGATAACCTGGGATCTTATCGACTCCAACGAAAAACTGCTCCTCTGCAATATCGGCAAGTTCATACGCAATTTGATCGTCGAGCCAATCGGAGTTCTTATCCTCCGAAACGATGTGTGCTGTCAGCAAGCGTGGGAGTTCGTCGAGAAAGTGCTGAAAGGCATCTCGATTACTGCTATACACGAGGATGTCTGTATGCCTCTCGACCGACTCTGCCGATCGAGGAATTAGAGAAAGTGAGTAGATACCCAGCGGGATGCGTTCCAGGAAAGGAAGCTGAGCCAATGCTTCTTTATCGGCGACTTCGTCGAGCATCAATGCAAACTGCTGAAACATATCGATCGAAATGAGGCGAACGAGACGCTTTTTCGTCTCAGCAGCTTTGTCATTGAAGTCGACGTTTTCTTCAATGAATAACTGTTCTGGGTTCACCCACACGACTTGATCTCCCCAGTCATTGTCGTCGAGGAAACTGACGATATGGGTGTGCGGCGTACCTCCAGCTTTGGGACCGCGGAGTCCTCGACCAATCATCTGCATCATCAAGGTTCGAGAAGTTGTGGGGCGTGCCAGAAAGACGGTTTGGGTCGAGGGGAGATCCGTACCCTCGGTGAGAACTCCTACATTGATCAAGACTTTGACTTCTCCGTCTTTAAACTTTTGAATCGCTTCCTGGTTGTGTTGAGGTGAAATGGATCTTGTCCCCTTCCAGTCCGAGATATTCCCGATCACGTACTCCGCCGATATTTTCTTTTCCTGGAATAAGCTATGGAGAGCAATCGCGTTGGGGACATTGAGGGCAAAAACGATGGTTTGCTTGTATTTGTTCTCGTTCTGGCAATATTCATCGACGATTCTTCGGTTACGCACCCGATTCTCACCAATTGTCGTTTTGGACCTGGCGTCCAGGCGATTCCAGTCAAATTGGTAGCGTTCTAGCTTGGCCTGCTCTGAGAGGGAGAGACCACTTTTGAGGCTTACATTCGTCGAGAGTGAGGAGAAGATTGGTTCGGATAAGATGCCTTTACGAATTAGCTCTCGCAGATTGACTTTGTAGGAAATGTCATTGGGAAAGAGTTTTGCTAAATGTCCTTGTTCCCGCTTGGCCGTACGAAAAGGAGTCGCTGTCAGTCCCAAGAGTCTCAGCGGTTTTGCATGTTCTCGAATGAGTTCGATCAATAGCCGGTAGGAACGTGCCGGTGTGTGATGAGCCTCATCGATAACGAGAATCACGTTGCTCTGGTGAGAAAGCCATTTCTTTACAAACTGCTTTCCCCCTACCGATTCAGGGCGAAGGCTGTGAACACTGGCGATGACAACATCGTCGTCTGGACTCAGGTTCACTGGCTGATCGTGCATGCCAGAGATGAGGTGACAGCGTATAGAATCTCGATCGCCAACGATCGTCGTATATGCATTGCGTTGAAATGCGTCGAATGCTTGATTGAGGAGCTCAGTACGATGGGCAATCCAAATCACCCTTCCTCCATGGCGAATGTGGCTTCGCAGAAGCCATTCAACTGCCGTCCGTGTTTTTCCTCCACCCGTTGGAATCACGAGTAGTCCAGCATACGGTTGGTCTTCGGGAACTACTTTTTGAAGTGTCTTAATGGCCGTCTGCTGATGGTTAAAAAGACGCGGTGGACTTCCCGTGGTTTGGACGGAAACGATACGTGTGTTGGTCCTGGCTTTTTGCTTTGGGGAAGTCGCTTGCGTGGAATTGCGTTTCGGCGTCGATGGTGCAGATTCAAGAAAAGATTCGGATGAATCTGACCAACTTGTCGTAAACTCGCTATGGAATGATTCTGACTGGCTTAAAGGTGATACGGTTTCGAGATCGCTTGGTAGTTCTTGAGATGATGTGGCGAGTTCCAGGGTTAGATTCTTCGAGTCCTTGGCATCACTCCAATTGGTCAGACCGGGGGCTCGTAAGACAAGTCCCAGTCGTTCCAACTCCGTATCAATGTCGTCCTTTCTCTTCGCAGTTAAGCGGGCGTATCCGAGTTTTTTCATGAGAGTTTGTTTGCGAATACGTTTGAGGCCTGTTCGAGAGTCTAGCACCTGCTGTCGAAGAATTTCGAGGAGACTGGAAAGAGATGCTGGCTTTGACATAATCGGCTGAAACTTCGTCGAGGAGTGGAGGCATGATGGGCTATTCAGGTAGGAATGCCTAATGTTTTACGATGCCCAATTCAGGGCGTCAAAGCTTTTTGAAGTGGCGATGCAACTTCTTAAAAAAATTGAAACTGGTAGGCAGTTTCGCAGGAAGAGACGGAGAGGCGGGAGTTAGAGCTGACCTTTCCCGCGTCGATCTGCGACAGGTAGTCGGGATACATCGAGTCGATGGATCGGAATGTGTAACATACTGGTAGAGCGAGGTAAGGCTAAGTATTCTGTCCTCTTACCAATCGGCGAGTCAGTTCAATTCATGATGGGCTTAAGATCGTATGAAACACAGACTCGCTGACAAGTCCAGTACACCACCGACGCCCTTCAGTTACTGGGTGATACCGTCGCAACTGCTCGCTGGTGCCTATCCGGGGTATCCAGATCCGGTCGAACACGAAGTCCGAATCGACACGCTGGTCGATGCTGGAATTCGTAGGTTCGTGAATCTTATGGAGGTCGATGAGGCAAACGATAAGGGCCAGTCATTTGTGCCCTATCAGGAGATTGCGGAAAAGCGTTCACCAGGCACTACGATGCATCGATATGCTATCCCCGATCTGTCCGTTCCTTCAACGAACTTGATGAATGATATTTTGGACTCGATTGACGCGTCGCTGGCGGCCGAGGCTCCCGTCTACGTACACTGCTGGGGAGGCGTGGGCCGTACAGGAACCGTCATCGGCTGCTGGCTCTTGCTGCATGGTTTAGCTGAGCCTGAAAGCGTGTTGGATATCCTTCAGGGCCTGCGAAACCGAGATCTGGAGAGGGGACACCGAAAATCGCCAGAAACGCGCGAGCAGAGGGAGTTTGTGCGGCATTGGATTCATCGTGAGACTAGGTAATAGAGGCCAATGCCTCGACCATCTTCCCTGCGATGGAATGTATTCGCATTAGGATTAAGTCCACCATCGTGTCCTGGTTGCCCAGGAACTATTCCCGAGTCCCTACTCAAGGTCCGTGGAATCATCATTTCTTGTGTCAATCGATGTTGGGAATCCATAAATTGATGGATTTGCTGCTGGGATCAGTGTGGTCCTCTATTTAATATAAGAGTTCTCCAAAACCTAGTTCGGATACTGTCTTTTTGCCACGGTGGGCTATGAGCTAGAGCATAACGAGTTCTCCCGCCATGTCCGAAAATCCTGCCAAAATTCGTGACCTCCGTCGACTGTGGAAACCTCACAAACTTCGATTGAGCGAGATACTTACTGAGCATCCTACGAACATTCGTTTTCATCGGGCTGCTAGCTGGATTCAACGTGCCGAGGACGTGAATGACGAGTCGGACCTTGAGATTTCCCTCATCAGTTATTGGGTCGCATTCAATTCGCTTTACGGCCAGTGGAATGAACTAGCACATGCGCCAGAATGTGATACGGATTGTTGGCGTATCTTTTTGGATCGAATGCTGGACTTGGACGAGTCGAACTTCGTGGTCGACGCGCTAGATGAGCACAAAAGCCTCGTCATGGCAATTTTTGACGATGAGTACCTGAGCCGCTTTTATTGGATCGAACCGAGCGAGAAACAGGCAGGCAAGTCAAAAAAGGTGAAGTACGATGCTCGTACCTGGTACATCAAAGCAAACTGGACGCTAATCCTCGATCGTCTCGTCGAACGGATCTATTTGCTTCGTTGTCAACTCGTTCATGGAGCATCGACTTATAACGGAAAGCTGAATCGAACCGCCATTCGACACTGCGCGACCATGATGGATCATCTTCTGCGAGCATTTCTGCAAGTCTGGATTCATCATGGTGCCGATGAAGATTGGGGAATCATGTGTTACCCTCCCCAGCGCAAGTTTTCCCAGGTCGGGAACGGTCGGATCCCTCAGGGCCTGGACTCTCGTCCGATGAACGGTTCCGCATCACACGACGGGCGAAGTCGCCGTCCAAGGTAGCTTATCTTGTACGTTTTACTGGCATAATAATCGCATCTGATAGAGAAAGGCTTACGTCCTTAAACTCTCGGTCAAAATACAACTTGAAGTGTATTCAATCCGAGGGCTAAACCCTGACTTGATGGACGATTTGGGTATAGCCTCACGTCAGACGCCGTAGAATGACAATAGTCGCAGTTATTCTCGTGACCACTCTGGGGAGCGTTACCATGGGCACAGATGATCGACAAATTGTGCTCTCTCGGGAAGAGCTGGATGAGCGAGTATGGTCGACGCCTACGCGGCGACTTGCCGGGAAATTCGGCCTGTGAGATGTTAGCCTGGCTAAGAGTTGTAGGCGGCATGAGCTTCAAAATCCAGTTACCGCGATGTAGTGGGGGTGCGATCCACCCACTCCCCCCATGTCTGGTGATTTTTCTTAACTAGCTTTTCTAAATAGACTTACGCTCCTACTACGTTTCTCGTGCGTTCCCGACTTGCTGCCAGTGTCACCTCTTGTCAACTATGAAATTTTATTGCATCCTCGTTGGGGTGGCCCCGTCCCCCACTCTCAGAATTTGACCACTTCCGACGAATTCTCGGAGAATCAACAAATCAAATGAACAGTCCCAGTTCAGCACGGCAACTTGGCGATGAAGTCCATCAATATCTTTTCTGGCTTTACGGTTGTCGAATGTTGGCGAAAGGCGAGATTCGACAGGTTGGCTTTGAAACAGGTGAATTTAATGCGTTCGATGATATTAGTGTCCTTTACTCACAACCCCGTCCTGATGGAGTGGGCGGATTGCATCAGGAAGAACATATTCAGGTGAAATTCTCGGTTGCAGGAGGAAAGATTCTAACTGGAGAATCTCTTGCTGACCCAAAGCTTGTCAATGCAACGACATTTTCCCTTCTGCAACGGCTCCGTGATGCTACGGAAAAGGCGGAAAAGGAGGGCCGAAGCTGTATTTTTCAGCTTTGGTGTCCCTGGCCTGTTGAACAAGGAAGCCTTTTAGATGAATTGATTGATAAATCCACTGGTGCGTTGAGACTTGAACTCCTGTTTGAGGGGAAAACGCCACAAAGCAAAAGTGGAAAACTTAGAAAAGTCTGGGCTGACAATCTAGAACTCAACTTGGATGACAAGGATGAGTTATCGAAAATACTCCGTCCGCTTCGCATTCATTACGACTCTCGGACTGCTGATCGCATTAGAGCTGATCTATCCGACATACTTCCAACTGCTGGCTTGCTTTCAATTGATCAGAGCCACCGTGCGGATGTTTATCCACTCTTAATTCAACGCCTAAGTCGAGAAGGCACGCGAGTATTCGGTTCCGACATTCTAGTTGCCGCTTGCAAAGCCGAAGGGCTTTGGATTGGTAAGCCGATTAATAATACTTCAACAGTCAGACTCGGCGTCCGCAACTTCACTCAATTTGCCGAAGGTTTAGAAGACGAAACAGATCATATGATCTGCTTGACGGAATTCTTCAGCGGTAGGCACATCAAAGACCTCGTGCTTTGGGATACCGAAGTGTTGCCAAGGCTCAGGTCGTTTCTTTCGAGTCACTTGAAGTCTGGCGTCACTATTCAGTTTCACCTTGCAACTCTTGGAGCTCTTGCGTTTACATCCGGATACTTAGCTGAGCCAAAGATTGGTGCAAAGTTTGAATTTACCCAAAAGGGATTTAACGGAACTTCGACTTGGAGTGTTTCATCATCACCGCCATCGCAGCCTTTGCAGTTGGCCTCGGAAGTGTTTGAAGTCACTCCAAATGGCGATGATCTCGCAGTGGCAATTAGCGTATCGCAATTAGTCAAACAGAACGTCGAAGATTTCATTAAGTCCGACGTGCCACAAATTAAGTCCCTTCTCCATATTCATGTGCCAAATGTCGGTCCAAATTCAATTAGGGATGGCGACCATGCTTTTGCTGTCGCGAGTAAGGTGGTGGAACTGATCAGGCAACAAACGCAGGCACTCAAATACAGCGGGAATATTCATTTATTTTGGGCCATGCCAAACTCGTTAGCCTTCATGTTCGGCCAACAGTCTCGCTTACTAGGGAATCTAACTGTTTACGAGTTCGATTTTGAACAAGGCCTGCAAGGCTCGTACACCCGTTCAGTAACCTTGGCCCCTGATTTCCGTCTGCCATAACCACACAGGTTTATAGTCATGGAACTTCCTTCGTATTTCACCGACTTTCTCTCGAAAATTCGACCAACTGCGGAACAGCGGGAGAAAATGAAATCTGAACATAGGCAGCTTCGCGATCGCTTGGCTGAAGACGATGAATTGGCTCCCATCATTATTGGGACTTTTATCCAAGGTAGTTATCGACGGCTAACGGCAAATCGACCACAAGATGGTGAACAATGTGATGTTGACGTAATCGTCGCGACAACAATGCACGAGGACGACTACACACCGATTCAGGCACTGAATAAATTCCGCGGTTTCCTTAATGCCCACTATCCTGACAAATATGAACTTCAGGGGCGTTCCTGGGGAATCGAGGTGGATGACGAAGTAACACTTGATCTGGTACCAACGTCCGCGCCATCTGAAGCAGAACGCCAGGTGTTGGAGTCTGTTAGAGCGGCTGTTTGGAGTTTTCCAGATGAACCCGAATTCAGTTGGGAAAATGAATACGCTCCGTTGTTAAACGGAGGCGTACTAGAACGCTACGTGGCAAATGTTAAAGCGGCTACGTGGAAAGACGAGCCTCTCAGGATTCCAGACCGTCTCGCCGCAGTATGGGAGAATACTCATCCTCTGGAACAGATACGATGGACTTGGGAGAAAAGCAAATCCACGAATGGTCATTACGTCAATATCGTGAAGGCGATAAAGTGGTGGCGAAAACTAATGGTACTCGTGCCGAAATACCCGAAGAGTTATCCACTTGAGCACATGATCGGCGACTGCTGTCCGGACGCGATTACGTCAGTTGCTGCTGGAGTAACGCTGACTCTGGAATCGATGGAGGCTTTATACCGGCCATACGCCGATTCAGGTATGGTTCCCAAACTTTGCGACAGGGGAGTTGCCGATCACGATGTTCTCTCACGAGTCTCTGTAGAAGACTTTAAGCAGTTTCTCGATGCCGTGAAATCCGCATCCGTTGTTGCTCGCCAGGCACTCGATGCTGACACCACGAAGGAAAGTGCGCGCTTATGGCGAACACTTTTTGGCGATAAGTTTCCCAAGGCGCCAGACGATGATGGCTCCGATGGTGACGACGACAACAACAACGGTAGTGGGAGCGGAAGAGCGTTCACACCTCGTTCGCAAAACACACAGATTAGTGGGAGTAGATTCGCGTAATGAGAGTAGCGAAAGTTCCGTCCGACATCATGCGTGAGGGACGCCGCTATCTCGATTCAATTCCAGAAGTGCGGATACTTCAGGATTTCACTAGGTTTACCACTGAGCAGCTTTGGGGACTTTGTTGCAGAGTTAGTCTGCCCAATATTGCGACAAATTTGATAGCGTCTGACACTGACTGGTGGATAACCTTTGACGATGACTTTCCACACTCTCCTATTTCTGTGCGTCCTGCAGTCAAGAACGGTATATCACTAACCTTTCCGCATCAAAGGTACAACGGAAATACCTATTCGACATTGCCGTGGCGCAGCGGTCATATTTGTGTTCACGATCCGACATTCATATTCCGTCAAAATAGCTTGGATGTTGATCCGATTGGCCAGCCGAGTCGCTTGGCATGGTACGTCCAGAGAACTATTGAGTGGCTAAAAGCTGCCTCATCTTCTAGTCTAATGCGTCCAGGAGATCCTTTTGAGTTTCCTGATTTTCCAGGCGAGTCTAGGAACCGCTATACGATTGCACATGGTGAAACTGAAGACTCACTTTTGCAGTGGACAAAGATTGAAAATCGCGTCGGAGTAGCGGAGCTAGTCGCGGCAGATACTAAACCGCATTTGGAATATGTGATTCGTAAGTTTGTGACTTTACGTTCCGAAACTGTTCTGTCATACGCCTGGGGAAGTAAGATTTCCAAAGAGACGCGCGCCATCAGGCCGGCGATATGGCTGAGGTGTGAGGATATGCCGATCACTTTGCCGTATCAAGCAATTGACACTTGGGGTGAACTTATCGCTTTTCTTGAGACTCAGGGAAGGCTATCTGACTTCCGTAATGCCCTTGAGTCTATCAGAGATGGAGGATCGCACTTCCTACTCCTCGGCTTCCCGATTCCATCACGTGTTGATGGCATGTCATGCCAAATGCACTGGCAGCCACTTGCTCTGCCAGCGTTATCATTTGGCGATAAACCTCGGCGAGGGTTTAGAGCGAATAGTACCGGTCACTGGCGTCAAGATCGGTACGAGAACCTCAGAGATTCGAAACGAATTAATTGGCAGATTGCTGAAGACTGGTCATGGAAGTCTACTTCGGCACGTGGCCGTCTCGATTCATCGCTATCAAAGCCCAAGGCACTATTGATTGGTGCTGGAGCGGTAGGGTCGGTTGTAGCGGAAACCCTTGTCCGTTGTGGGAACAGTAAAGTTGTTGTTTGTGACAAGGAAGGTTTGGACAATGGAAATCTTTGTCGCCATACGCTGGATATTACGATGGTGGGTGTCGGCAAAGCAAAGGCACTAGCTCAGAAATTGAATAGAATGCACTCACATGCTGAGGCATGGGAGATCTCCGAGGCCTTTCCTCCCGAAAAGCGTGAAAATAGGACGCTCATAGCCGACTGCGACCTAGTACTTGATTGCACTGGCGACAATCTGACGCTCCAACAGTTAGCTCGTTTTAATTGGCGACGAGTAAGATCGTTCTGTTCAATTTCACTCAGCTACGGTGCTAAACGTATCTATGTTTACACTGCACGCAGTAACAGTTTTCCCGTGGAGGACTTCCACTATCAGTTCAAAGAGTGGGCAGAAGTTGATCTTCGAGAATTCTCAGATGAAGAGCTAGTACTTCCCAACGTAGGCTGTTGGCATCCAGCGTTTCCAGCGAGGTTTGACAATGTCTCCATGTTAGTTATGGCAGCGATAAGGCGACTTGAGGAGGCAGTTACGAATATGGAAACCTCGCCTCGACTTGTAGTCTTTGAACAGCAATACAATGGTGAAGTATTTACTGGTATTGTGCGGAAATGAGATCCCATCGCGGTTCATCTAAAATAGAGTTTTCGTCAGTTTCTGAAGGTCTTAGGCTATCGCTTCTGGATGCGCCGCACATGGACCTCATTCGCATATGCAACCAAGCGTCAGATAAAGAAACTGGAGGGATTTTAGTCGGACGCTATTCAAAAGATCTCAAGACCGCCGTGGTTAGCCAGCTGACAGGACCTCCAGCAGATTCTCAAGGATTCTTGTCTAGTTTCCGCCGTGGCGTTGCTGGCCTTCAGAGTCTTCTAGATCAATATTGGAGCGGAAGTAGCAGCACATATTATTTGGGAGAGTGGCATTATCATCCTTCGCATAACGCCAGTCCTAGTACCGTTGATATCGCTCAGATGAAAGCGATTGCAAACGACAGCAATTATTTCTGCCCAGAGCCTATATTGCTTATTGTCGCCAAATCTGACTCTGGTGGATTTGCGTATTCTGCAAACGTCTTCTTTCGGTCTGGCGGATATCTATCACTTCAGCAGAAAGAGACGGTGCTTTGAGGATGGATATCGATCTCCTACAAGTTATCGCCAATCGCTTTCCAAAGTGACTGTGCCGTGCGGACAGCATCGGCTCCTACATAGAATTGTAACGTCGTCTCGATCGACTCATGTCTCATTCGCTCCCTCAATTGCTGGGAAGAATTCGCTGAGCCCAGCGTTCACCAAAGGAACGACGGAAGCCACGCAACCCTTCATATCTTTCTTCTCCATCACAGACTGAGATGCGAAGGTACGCAGCGACAAAATACCAATTAAATTCATGAGGAGCATTAGAAATATGGCGAAAACGTAGCCTCATTTTCGAGATCCTGCGAATGAAACAGGATCTTCCTATTCGCGGTGGATTCGCCGACTCAGATCGCGGTTAGAATGATCGGCAGTAATTAAAGACACTTGGAGCTGGCCACTGACGTTAGCCCCCACTCTTCAAGCATTTCTTATCTCGCGATTTTTTGTCTCTCTTGAGTTTAATGGCCTTGGCAGTCTCAAACGGTTCGCCGCCCTCGGAGGCCCCACAGCCACGTCGATGAAACCAATGACACGAGACTTCTGGATCGCCTTGTACCGCGAGCTCCCTCTTCTTGACCGGAAAAACGAGCAATAAAGAGTGACAGTAGTGGGGTAAGTTCGATGTCCATAAAGCGGATAACTCTCTTACTCTTATGCGCTCAGCCTCGATCACAGACTTTCTGTGTTTTGTCTTCTTGATTTCGATCGCGAGCAGGTTAATGGCAGAACCGCGGCAATGGACGTTGATATCAAGCCGAATCTTTCGTTTATCAGACCCACGAGTTTTAGGAATCGTCAAATCACGATTGTATTCGCAGTCGACATGCCAGCCCGGCAGACGTCGCTCGATGTAAATGGCTAGGCGATGAGCTATGGACATCTCGCTAGCATTCACATGAAGCAAGTTGAAGTCGAACAAGCTGAAATCGTTTATTGATTCTCGGATAATGCGATGGATTTCTGCGGGCGAGCAATATCGCGAAGAAGCATTCTTAGAAGATGGCATGTGCTCTGATTCCACGTGCGTAGCCAAGATTACTTCTGATCAGGTGTTGTGCTGACCGGTCTGCGTCAATGAGGTCCATTTGATGAGACATTTCGAGTGCCAGATGAATGCCGACTGTTTCGTGCAAAAAATGCCTGAGTAGATCCGCAAGTAGGTTCTTTTGTGACACCTTCTTTAGGAGAGTCCCGCTCGATCGGCCCAAGCTTGGTAGATCATGACCATCGCGAGGGTATCCAGTTCACAATATCGAAGCAAAGCCTTCACGGTTTCGGCGTGTTGCTGGGACGAAGTATCGATTCTTTGAGCTTTGGCATACGCGGCGAGTGCATTTCCACCATCGGCCACGGCATATTCAGAAAGTCCAACCAGCGTGCTGTACGGGTCTGAAGCGTTCCCGTCGGCAATATGAATCCATTGATGATCGCTGAAATTGAAGCTTGGAATTCCATTTTGGGCCCCATAGACCGGTTGACTATAGGTCTCTCTCAAGAACGTGGACTCTTCAATGATCGCGGGCAAAACCTTTTTAATGGAGTTAGATCCCTTGGTGCGGGGTGAGTAGTAATAGCTCACTACCATTTCACAGAGATCGACCATCGTCCTCTTTCCGCTCCATTTGTCTCCTGCTGTAGAGATGGTACGAATGAACTCCAAGAGTTCATCACGATCACTAGGCGCATCGGAGTCGGAGAGAAGTTGCTCGTAGATTTGAAGCAATACCGTATTCTCATGCTGTGAATAGCGGAAAATGGTGCCGTCATCTTGACTCAATTGACGTTTCAATTCTCGAAGAAACGCATAGTTGGGAAATGATCCAGGGCTCAGGTCAATGAACTCACCGGCATGACAGACATGATGGTCGCGGGAAACGGTGTGGTGAGAGAACTGAAATGCTATTTGCTCATAGGGCCTGCGTCCGCGATGGAATGGAATCGCCGGCATGGTGGTCTCAAAGTCAATGAAGTGCAATGGGTATTTCCAAGACTTCATTTCCCGTAGCAGTCCTGGTCCATCAAAATAAGGTTCGCTATCGCGATTTTGATGCTTTTCGACTTGTAACCACTGCCGTTCGGAAGCAGATATACCAGGCACTTCGTTGGGCTTCGGTTGAATGTGCTGTTTTTGAATGTGGTCTAGTTTGATGAGCTTTTCGTCGAATAGCTCCTTCTTCTTGCCGGCGCTTAGATTCCAAATGTCTAAGACATTCGGTTCCTTAAAGTCCTCGTCGCCCCAACTCAGTTGTTCCCGCCAGCATTCCTCGAATCCACTTTTCAATTCGGAGAGAGAGTCCGCTGTTTTGGGCCGAAACTCACATTTCGCACATTGGGGCTTAATGGGAGTGACGAGTTTCTCGTTGCGACGGTAGTGAGCCGCCAACCAGTTAATTCGTTCGACGAAGTCCGGTGGGCCAATCGCCTCGACAAACGAATGTTGCTGGATCCATTCACAATGCATATCGACAGGAATCTTGCACAGAAGACGCTGTTCCAATTCGTCCGATGTCAATGGTTCGGATTGAACTCCTGGGCTGCCAGATGGGTCTCTGTTTTCGTCAATACTGATCTTCTGATGCAGGGTATGGGTTGGACAAACCGCCTGTTTATCCACGGGCATCAGCCAGGCACGAATATGGGAGTCTGGCAGTGCCTTTGTGACGACATACTTCTGAAAGGCAATATCCAAGAGGTAGGGCAGCCATTTTGCTCGTGGCTTCCCGTTCGATGTCGCCAGACTTCCATCTTTTTCTTTGTCGTAGGACTTGGCCTTGACCTCAATTAGATCGATCTGATTGCCTTTCTTCACGAGGATGTCGACTCGAATAAAGAGGTCGTCGAAGCGAAATGCCGCTTCATAAATGGTGACTTCGTCCTGTTCGAGTAGTCGTTCTGTCTGGGCTAGAGCCTCTTCCGGATTCAATGTCGAGACAGCATGCCCACCTGGATGATATTGTTGGGCAAGTGCACCAACGTGATATCCATTCTCGGCGAGCGACTTTAAGAACGTGTCCTCGATACTTGCGTCCGGATAAATGTCCGGATTTCCGGCGTAGAATAGCTTGGTCGGGCAATCCATCCCGAGGGTAAACCGAGACTTCGTCAGGTATCGTTGGTTTTCGGTCATTCGGTTTGTCCCCGATTTCAGTTCTCGGATGTGAGACTTGGTCAATAGTGGTACTGGAATAGGATTTCAGGTCATCTTACGCGCGTCTGTTCGTAGAGTCGGTACGGAAAAATATGAGATAGGTGAGTGTCATTGTGCAAGTTGTTCTAGGGAGGGCTGAGAGTAAGTGGCAAGGCACTTTCTGCATTCCGAGGGACCCATCCACATGGGCAATTCAATTGAATCAACCGTGATGTCGACATTTCCGACCGTGGTATGCAGCAAAGTTCGATGTTGGCCCACGGTCTGAGCGGTCGGGTAAATCAGAGTGGCCTTCGACGCGTTAAACGCCAAAGCATAGGCGCACATCTGAAATCGGTCGGTACGGTGCTCGTGACCAAAATGAGTTTTGTATTTGGTATCGAGCGCCCACCTCTTACCTTCGTGGGAAAGCAAGATATCTACGGTCAGCCAGCGATTCGGATCGTGCGTGTTGGCCGAATCGTCCCAGGCCCGAGTGCGATCCGACGAGGGAGCACTTGCCCAACCAGTTGCCGGCGCCAGCCCTTCGAAAATCTTTCGAATCCCTCTTTCCCAGATGGAGGCCATAGAAACGGTAAAAACCTGGCCACCATGTCCACCTGCATCGGTAGGGCTCGCGCCCATTAAGATCAGGCGAGCAAGCTGAAGTGCAGACGCGTATCCGGGAGGACGTGCCCATTGAGTTTCCGCCACAAGGGCCGCGTGACCTCCAGATACTCGATGAATTCCTGCCCATTGATCTTGAAGGGAGGAAAGGCGGCGGGCATCTTCGAGTGACTTCATCGGGAGTAATACGGGGAGCCGGTCCAATGCCATGGCCAGCACCATGTTAGCCGGCGTATCGAGGGTCTGAGTTCGATACCGAATGGGAATCTGAGGTAAGTGCTGGAGTTGGCGATGGAGTCGTGTAGTTTGGATTCGGCCCCGTACCGTCGAGCTCGACGAGGTAACAGGCATGTATTCACGACGCAGGTAGTTTTTGGTGAGTTTCTCCAGCTCCAACAGAAAGAGTCTGGCAAGGCACTCGGGAAGGTCGTCTCCCACAGAGACACCATGATCCTGTATCCAGTGCCGAATGTTGGGGAACTCTCCGACGAGAACAAGCCATTCCAATAAGACGAGACTTTTCACTTTCGAGCGGATACAAAGTCGCCGCCCGCTTGGTAACAAGATGAGGCCAACCCGGTCGGTTCCAGTGATTTCGACGTGATTCCCGTCCATGGAAAGTCCGATGACGCGTCGGTCATTCAAGCGATGGAGAATATGGAGATCGTCGTGCACGGATTCCAAAGAACCGGTCCAAGGTGGCTCATCACTTCCCAACTCATAGCAGATGATCGTCGGTGATGAGTCAGTCATGAGGAACCGCCGCCGGCGTACTAGAGTCCGCCTTCTCAAGGCAGCTCAGCAATTTCGCCTCGATCATGCTTTCCAGGTTATCGTCATGTTGTCCGAATTGTGCCGTCAGAAGCTCGCGCACATAGGGCATAACGCTGAACTGTACGATCCGTCGAAGATGCTTCTCTGAAAGTGGAATATCGTCCGGGGCTGCTGTTTCATCATCGACATCCGATTTTTGTGTCATAAAGAGAGCGTGTCCGATGTGTTGCTCCGGTAAGATCCCTCTTTCGTGAAGTAGAGCATTGCATTCTGCCAAGGTGCTGCTCTTGAACCCAATTGGATTGTTGCCCAGACGGTCGAGCCAGCGTTGTAACGTGTCCATCTGGGGGTGTAGGTTCAACCATAGAAAGCGTCGACGCAGCGCCAGATCCAACCGACCAATCGAACGATCTGCACTGTTCATCGTGCCAATGATGAAAAGATTCCGGGGAAAGACGAATCGGCGGCCAGATAGAAGTCGGACGGTGGTTCCACGATATTCCAAGAGTTGAAGCAATTCACCCAGCACGGCAGCCGTATCGCACCGGTTAATTTCATCAAGGACGAGGACATGCTGTGCCTTGGGATCGAAATCTCGGAGCTGTTCGACCCATTCCAAGAAGAATCCTTGCTTCAGTGAAAAGGTCAGCGTGCCGTTCTCGCTCGTTGTGGGCTTAATTCCCTCGAAGAAGTCTTCGTATGACCAGTTCGCGTGCATGTAAAGAACATGATGCGTTCCCTGAGGTCGCCCTGGCTTTTGGCGAACGAAGTATCTGGCAAACTGCCTCGCAATGTAGGTCTTGGAGGTGCCCGGGGGTCCCACGAGAACAACTTGCTGTTTGGCAAGCAAGGATTGTTCAATTTCTTCAAGGAACTCCGGAGACAACGAGGTAAAGTAGCCTAGTTCGGAAAGCGATTGAGGAGCAAATTCATCGACATCATCCTCTGATTCGTCTTCTGGCGACATCTTGGTCGCTTTCGCCTTGGTAACGCTCCAATCTCCTGAGGTACTTGCTCGGAAAAGGGGCCAAGCCCATGTGAAGAACTCACCAACTTCTTGCACAAGCGTTTCTTGGTGATTGGGCAATTCCGCGAGCGCGAATTCACGAATGACGTTGAAGTCATCAATCTTCGACTCGTCACCAAACCATTGTTGAAAGACGCTGTCGTCGCTCAGCACTTCGTTCACGAATTGATCGGCAGCCCATTGTAGGGTCTCCTCACCAGTGACGAGCTTGATCAACGTGTCGTCTGGCGAATTCTGGAAGAACTCAATGACGAGGCTCCGATTTTCTAGGATGGCCTTCTTTAACCTTTTTAGGTAGTCCTCACAGTAATTGCCAAAGGCGAAGCCATACCGCCACAAACGCTCCTTGCCGAGCATCCGAAAATAGAGTTGGACTGATTTGGTTTTGCTGCCGGCGGCAGGGTCATAAAAGGCCATCCAATAATGGTCGTGATAGCCCCCCTTGCCGAAATCATTCTTTTTTAATCTCGAAAGCGGCCCCTTTCCGCCAGCAACCTCAGGGCTCAAGCGTTCGATGTAGTTTGTGCGCAGCATATCGACAAATTGTTTTGCCGGATCACGCAAGACTCGAGCATAGCGATCTTTTTGCTGCTCGTGCCACGTAGAATCTTCGGTATGGTCCGCCAGGTCTTCGAGGTAGGCTACGGTCTCTTCAGAAAACAGTAACTCGGTATCTCCGGGTTCTGCATTGCCGCTGTCTTCTTCGTCGTCTTGGTCCTGATTTATCTTCTTTACCGTTTTGTCAATCTTTACCGCTTCGGATAACTTGCTTCTTTCCTTAAGCGATAGCGTCAGCTTGAGGTAGTACCGCGAGAGGTCGCCAGAGCTCGGCGCATCTTTGACGGCATGGTTCGATGGGAAAAGCTTGATCGTTTTCCGCGTTCCATCTTGGCCGGTAGGCAGCTCAGATAAGAACGTATAGGCAACGGGTTCCGGGATGGCCCACACATGAAGTGTGCCTTGCTCAACATCCCAGTGGGTAAGGACATAGACCAGCGGCTGAGATCGTGCGTCCGCATGCAGTGTTTCCACGACGGTGGTGCCTAAGGACGACCAATGATGCTCTCCAACTCGAGAATTTCGCAGAATGAGAGTGCCGTCTCGCCATTTGTAGGCACCGAT
Organism: Blastopirellula marina; assembly: GCF_002967765.1. Taxonomy (NCBI): domain Bacteria; kingdom Pseudomonadati; phylum Planctomycetota; class Planctomycetia; order Pirellulales; family Pirellulaceae; genus Blastopirellula; species Blastopirellula marina. The sequence goes on from NZ_PUHY01000005.1 coordinate 830,449, forward strand.
CTTTATCTGTTCAGGGAGATAGCTGCCAGCGGAGATGCGATTGCAAAACAGCTGAACCATACACTTGGCGGCATTGCTGCGTTGATCCTCGACTATCGCGATTTCTGGAAACGTTGAGACTGGTATGCTCAAGCTCTCGAGAACTTGCTTGGCCAATAGCTCATGAGATGTTGGTTCGTTGGGGGACGCATTCATGGAAGTACGGACTTTTCTAAGATGACGTTCGAAATGCTAAGCTTCCACTTTCCACGTAACGACTTCATTCAGCAGGACTGTTTTTGGGGAGCCGATCAAAAAAGCCCCTCTCCGCTTCTTGGGCCTTTTGGACGCCAGGAAGTCGTGCGCGGAAGACGGCATCTCGGAGATCATAGAACTCATCCATCGTTTGGGGCGGCTCAGTCACATCCAAGGCGTCAAAGTGATTGTTGAAGGAATTACAGGCAGAACAAGCCATGGCAGCATTACTGTAGTCTTCCAGCCAATCGATGGGAATTCCTAGTCGTAAGCCCATTTTGGTGGGAATCACGTGGTCGACTTGTAGCAAGAGCCAGTGATGGTAGTTCTCAAAGAGATTAAGGCCACAGAAAACACAGCAGTCGCTACCCGCCAGCTCTCGTAGGCTTAGTCCATATCCCCGCCGACAATTGGTCACCGAGCGTCTGCCTAAGAGAGCCCTGCCTTGTTGCCGATACCGTTGAAACGGTAATGGTATTTCGAGATTGGCAGCGGATTCCAGCAGCGACGAAGATTGCGGTGGCAGGTCACGAGGATGGCATATCTGGCAGGCAGGTAATTCTGCGCAATATGCTCTTACCCAGTCGTCTAACTCTGCAATGGAGTTAGAACAAATCTTGAGGTAGCCGCCTGTGGTCCAGTTTGACCGCTTGGGGGTTGAGATATGACTGCATGACACGCGGTGTAGGCGTAGCGTCTCACAACGAGGTACTTTCTCGGTGTTGACTACAAAGCCTTGGGGATTGTCGTTAAGCCATGCTTGGTAAGCGTCGTCGTCATTTTCAATCGTAATCATGGCTCATTGCAGTTGCATCGAGGATGAGAAGGGAGAGGGAAGTTAGCTCGCAAGACTTCCTGGCTTGAGGCTAACGGGCTGAGTAGTTGACTAGGATCTTAGCGAATTGCTACGCCGATTGAAATTAGAAATGTGGCTGTGGCAGTGGAAGCTTGTGTCTGTACCGGGTAGGAAGGTCAAGCAAGGACGCCTCGAGAGGATTAGAAACAAGTAGCAAGCGACGTCGTTGTTTGATAAGACTATCTGGACTATTAACGCCAGATCTACATCAGCGCGTGGGCCTCTTAATCGTTCTGGAGCTGGGCGATCTCGAACTCGATTTCATCGAGGCGGAGCAACAGCGCGCCCTCCACCTCGGCAGGATCCCCACGGAACCAGTATTCGCCGGCTCGAATCTTATCGAGCTTCTGATTCACTTGATGCCACTCGAGTTGCAGGTCTTGTAAAGGATCTGTTTTCATCTACCGTACGTTTCTGTTGGATCGCATCCCGGATTGAACATGGGCAAGTTCGTTGCGGATCTCTTTCAACTCCTCGAGCATCCGTTGCTCGGCGGCTTCGTCAGTGCCAACGTGCCACCACTTGCCCGAGTGCAGCAGTTCCAGTTGATTCTCGAGAGCACGTCGGCGGGACTCTAAATGGGCCAATTGATCGCAAATCATAAGAGTATAAGTACGGATGGAAGCTTGCACGGTTCTGCTTTTAAGTGCGAATGAGACTTACAAACAGGATTTCTTTACCGGCACATGATAATAGCCTAGTGGGTTACGCAGTGCACGGAGATTTGTGGGCCCTACACATTTCGTGCAGGTGACGGCCTGTATTTACTCGGTCTCTTGCTTTCAAGTACCTTCGGGTACTCCCATCTGCTGGCGCATTGCCTGAGGCACGGGATCTCTGAGCTTCCAGTGTACGGAGATTGGTTGTTCTCCTTCCCATTGCTCAAAATCGACCTCGCCGCAGTACACAAATGGAGCGCCTTTCTGATCCAGGGTCTTTTGTTTGCGAACAAAGAGATGTACTTGAACTCCTCGTTCCTTGTGGTCTCGAATCAGACGCCCGTCCTTGCTATTCGTTCTTGTCTGATTCTGGCTTTGCCACTGAAAGGTACGTTCGTCAATGAAACGATCGTCATAGCGATGATTCTCGTTCAGGCTTTTCTTCTCCAGCGTGACTAACAAGAAGATGTGAGGATTAGCCGTGACAAAGCCCTTATTCCATTTACCAGGCTTAAAGGATAGTCCGAAAAGTGGGGCGATATCCTTACGCATGTAATGTCGCCAGATCTCCGCTTTAGAGGGGTTAGATTCTGAACGGATCGGTTTCATCTCTAGCTGGTCACCGGCTGTCTCGAATGTCACTTGGAAACGGGTTCCACGTTGGCCGGCGCTAGCCCCGAACCATGCTCGCATAATTTCGGGTAGGACATTGTCCGTAGACTCGCGATCCCTGCGTATTACATTAACGAACTGCGTAACGAAATTCACAGCGTACACTTGTTCATTCACGAGCACGTCAACCCACCCAGACGGGATTCCGGCCGTCTTTTCTCGGTCGGGCAGCTTCAGGATCGGACGCCCATTGGAATGGATTACACGGCAGACAAATCGCGTGGAAGTTGAGTTCTTCTGGTCACGATCAAGATACTCCGCAAGCCGCCAATCAACCAGTTCTCGTACTAAGGCTCGAAAGTCCTCTGCCTGATCGTCAGGAACGGAAAAGCGGGTGGCAAAAGTCACGCCATCATACTGGAAATAGGACTCGCCCCCGGTGCCTCGACCGTCACGCCAGGCCTTAATCGGATTGTCTTCAAGCGACTTTTTCAGCTGACGATCGTCATCAAGTGTGTCTCCCATTTCGGCGCGAAGTTTGTGGCTCTTCTGTGCGATTCTGCGAACTTCATCCCGAAGTTGATCGATCGTGATCTGTCCTGGCATTGCGCCATGACTAAGCATGGCTTGCAGTACGAGCATCTTGAAGCTCTTTGTCATCTCAGTTGATTCCAAGGAGTCGAGGAAATCTCCCATGGACGCGATAACTTCGCTTTCGGAAGGACTAAGGTCTCCCATGGATCGTAAGAACTTCGTCCAGGATCCATGGGTCCGTCGCACCGATCGTGGATTGTACCCGGAATGATACAATTCGATCGCCGTCGGGCGGATCCCATGGCGGTCTCGAAAGTCCTCGTAGAAAGCGAGGATGGCATCATCCTCGGGTCGAATCCTGAGCAAAGACTGGATAATGTCAATCGCTTCGAGTTCGTAGGTGATATTACATCCTTCCGGCAGACCGGCCTCTCCTCGTTGAAGTAGTCGCATCGCGGCGGAGATTTCGGCGTCCGATTCTTTCAATCCCATAATGGGTTGTAGAAGTGATCGAATCTTCAGAAGGAAGGCTCGGTGATTGCCGATGTAGTCAATGACCTTCAGATTTTCTTTCCCGTCGGAACGGCGGAGCCCCCGGCCGAACTGCTGCATCCAGATCGTGCTCGATTCTGTTGGTCGCAACATCAAAACGGTGTCGATGTTGGGGATGTCGAGACCTTCGTTGAACATATCTACGGCAAAGATGATGTCGAGGTCGCCGCTGGTCAGCGCTTCAATAGCCGAAGCCCGAGGCGCGGAACGATCACCTGAATGAACGGCAACTGCCCGAACGCCTTTCTCGGTGAAGAAGTCAGCCATGAAGTTGGCATGGCGTTGAGAGCAGCAAAATCCAATCGCTCTTGTGCCACCCTGTAAGCGAAGTTGCTCGAGGGCATTTTCGGCGCGGCGCGTGGTGGCAACCGCGTTGGTCAATTCTGCTTCATCGAATTTCGCACTCCGCCAAGGAATGTTGGAATAGTCGACTTCGTCGGGGACACCGAAGTAATGAAACGGGCACAAAAGATTGGCTTCGATGCCAGCAACAAGATCCTTGCGATAAACAAGATTTTCTTGACAGAGCCCGAGCAGATCGCCTCCATCCATGCGTTCGGGGGTAGCCGTGAGGCCAAGTAAAAACTGGGGTGTGAAATAGTCGATTAACCGGCGATAGGTTTTTGCCGCTGCATGATGAAACTCGTCAATGACAATGTAATCAAATCGATCGCGTTCGAAGCGATTTAGGTGTCGCGCCCTTCCTAGGGTTTGAATCGATGCGAAGATGACATCGGCATCGGGAGTTTTGTCGGTTCCTGTGTAGAGACCGAGCCTGGCATTCGGTCGAATACGTCGAAAGGTCTGCATGGCTTGATTTAGAATTTCTTCGCGATGGGCGACAAACAACACTCTGGGAAACATCTCGCTCGTTGAATCAAATGCTGCGAGCCAAGTCTTTCCTAAGCCAGTAGCCAAGACGACTAAACCAGCTTCGTTGCCGGCCATTCTGGTTGATTTAAGTGCCGCTAGAGCCTCTTCTTGGATCGCATGTGGCTTGGGCGGCGGTTCTGGGGTTTCTTCGACGACCTCGACGATACGCTTATTAGATACCGGACCTCTTCGCTCTCGGTACGCATCAATCCAGTCCTGATCGACGACCCTCGTGTCAGGATGAACGAATAAATCCTCGAAGGCTTTCGTGACCTCACCAAAGCCACGATCGGTGTCCGAATGGAGAATGCGATAGTTCCATTCCATCCCATCACGAAGAGCGGGCATTGTTAAATTGGAGCTGCCGACAAATGCCGTGTTTGGATGATCTGCCCCAGCGAAGATGTACGCTTTTGGATGAAAGGAAGTCGTTTTTGCTTCAAAGATTCTGAGCTGAAGATTGCCTCCGAGGTCCAGCAGGTCGATTAGCGCATCGGGATCCGTTACATTAAGATAATCGCCGGTGACAATACGAACTTGTCCGCCGCGATCTAGCAAGTCACTAAGATGCTCTCGAACCAGCGCGACGCCACTTCGGAGAATAAAAGCAACCGCTAGGTCTGCTTTGTCAGCCCGATCAAGACATGCTCTTAGGTGCGGCAAGAAGGGATCGTCCGTCCCTCGAACGAGCAAGCTATCCGTTGCCGTTCCTGGTAAGAGGTCAACTCCAGCCGCGGTCGTCTTGAGATAATTTCCACGACCAGGTATTACATGACGCACACCACCACGAGGATCGGGAACGTCTCCTTCACGTCTGGGGATCAAATGAACATGAAGATGAGGCACCGTCTGGCCGGCGGCAGTTTCCACGTTTATGCCGATATTAAAGCCATGGACGGAATATCTTTGTTCAATAAGCGCACGGCCGCGATCGAGAGCATGCAGAATTGCCAGCTGTTCTTCCTTGGTTGCGTCAAACCAATTGGAGACGTGTCGCGTAGTAACGATAAGCAAGTGTCCCTCGGAGACAGGAAATCCGTCCCAAAGTGCGTATACCAAGTCGTCATGAAAGACGATTCTTGATACTTCGACGCTGCAAAAGGGGCATTCACTGGACATCCTTGTTCTCCATCGACTTGGGGCGACTCTGAATGACTAAAACTCCGTCTAACCCTGATTGCTGGCACGGAACACATCGCCAATTGGGTTGCGGACGCTTCGATGTCCGGGTCGTGTGACAGATCGGACAGGTGTGTACGTACTCGACACCCTGGGAATCGCGGCAGGTGCCAAGCAACTCCGCCTCTTGACTGAGCCGTGGCTGGAAGCCAGCAATTTGGACGAGTTCTTTCCATTCCGGCCCGTGAATTAGGACGCTATTTCCATGAAGGTGAAATACGGCAATATGAGCGGCCTCGTGGCAGAGAACCTCGTCGAAGAGCTCGGCGTAGTCAGCATTCTGGAGAAGGACACTGAGTCGGATCAGGTTGCGCTCTGGATACGCACGCCCCAACGAGCGTCGAAGTCGTGTGCTCCACTCGTACGCAATCACGTTGGCAAGTTCTGGGACTTCCCACTTGTTTGTCCAACGACGCAGCAGTCTTGGGCATCTAGAGAGTACATCGGTGTGTTTCATAAAACTTGACAGAATGTCCTCGGTGACGTGAGTGTTCTTATGCGAAGAGGTACGTGATTCTGCCTAGAAAGGAACCTTGGGTAACTCGCTCATGGGAAACGTTACAAGAGGCGATGCGCTTTGCATAGGACTAGCGTGACTCTTGGCTTTCACTGGAGCGATAGATCGTTGCCTTCACGCCGGGGGGGATTTCCAGAGTGAGGTTGTGTGCCGAATCCGAGACCTCAGAGATAAGTCGACGCATAAACGCCAGGCCGCGTGCTGCTTCCGGTTGATCGAGCACACTGGGCGTGGCATCGAGCAGGGGACGCGGTAAAAACAGGACGCATTTTGTCTTGGCCCTCGTCATGGCAACATTAAGTCGATTCAGCCCGTAAATGAAATCGGCCTCTTGCATGGCAAATTCTGGATCCGAGACACCGTAGCTGACAATAACGGCGTCCGCCTCTTGCCCCTGCATCTTATCGACCGTGTCAACAAACGGCAGCGAGGTCCAGTCACGTTCCTGGTGAAGAGCCTGTTGGATCGTGCGAATCTGCATGCGATGCGGGCTCACAATAAAGACGCCATCCTTGAAAAATGCTTGATCACTATCGTACGCCTTGCCGGACGAAGTCTTGAGGTGCTGGCGCAGGTCGCTTACAAGAATACTGACTAACTCCGCTTCAATAACATTCTCTCGGGCGGCTTGAATGCCTTCTAAAGCAACGATGACCAGCGGGAAGTCCGGATCCAAGCACGCCTGGGAAATCTTCGACGCATTGTTGGGAAGTTGAAGGTTGAGTCGACGAGACGCGACCTGCTCGTCAAAGCATTGGTACTTCGGTCCGTATAGCAGGTGACTCGCGACCCCCGTCAAATAATCATTCATGCGGAAGTTTTCCGAAAGCTGACTGACGATTTGGTCGTTGTGCAAAGCAGATCCTCCCACGGCTTCGAAGATGGATCGATGTAGCACGGGTTCGCCTGGTTCCGTATCGGGATAATCTCCGGCGATGATCGGAGGAAGCTGTAGATGATCTCCAGCGAGTACCAGTCGCCCCTTCGAATGCACCAGGCCAATAGGCACAGCAGATTCGGAAACGCGGACTTGCGACGCTTCATCGATCACGACGAGATCGAATGTTTCCGCGAGCTCATCATAAGTTTTCAAGATGGAATAGACGGTTGATCCTAGGACGGCATGTTGCTGACGTTGTAGCCAAGATGGAATCCCCTTGTCTTCCACAATCATCGCGTTGGCGAGCTGAGGACTGTGCCACTTTTTAGCCTTGCCCAGGACGGCCTGCCCTCCTCCGCTTCCAGTGCGTTTTAGCTCGGCGAGCTTTCGCAAGACATTTTCAATCGCCGCATGTGTGAAGGCGGTTACGAGAACCCGGAAAGGCCGGCCTTCATCAGCATGAGCGGAAATCAAGCCCAGGATGATCGATGCCAAAAAGTGGGTCTTGCCTGTTCCAGGAGGACCCCACACGGGAACAAACTTGCGGTGGCGAATTCGCCTGTAGGCCTCGAGCTGGCTCGTCGTCAACGACAGTTGTGTTTCTCCCTGCTTGAGGCGGTTCTCGATCGGCTTAGAGAACATCGCCGTTTCCGATACCTCCTCGGGGGCCTTGAGTAGGTCGAGGAAGAGGCCCTGGGACGGAACACTTTCGCGCAAGAAGGAAATAATGGGATCCGTGGTATAGTCCGTGAATCGTGGATAAAGAAGGAGGCGATCGCCACTGCCCGGTTGGACATCCGAAAAGGGCTTTTTGTAGTCAACGGTAATCTCGCTGGGCAAGCCCAGTCGGTTCGTACGGACTTGGGTTATTCCCACAATGGCACGATGGGGATGGCCGCTGCCACCCCAATGCTTGTTACGCCAGAGGTAGTCCCGATACTCAAGCTGTGCGCGCCTGCCGTCTTCATCGTCATCCACGAGCATCCAGCCAGGAAAGCCACTTTCATCAACCTCCATAGCGCTATCGCCGACGATCGCCATCCGGACCTCATCACGTGCTTGGAGTTCCAAAACCTGTCCGAGAAAAGCTTGGGCTTCGCGCGACTCGGAACGAGCATCACGGACTTCCAAACAGCGCAAAAGACTTTCATATCGAGTGAAAAAGATTAAGCGTGATAAGATCTTGTCGGAAACCGTCTCCGTGTCTGGAAGCCGGAATTTCGGTGGCCAGGTGAACAGCGACTGACTCGCGTGTTGCCGCATGCTCCGCAGGAGTGCGGATATCGCATACAGTTGGAGGTTAGCTCGCTGACGTATTTCAGGACTAAGTTCACGTTTCCCTCGGCGCCACACGCTGTGAATGGCTTCGGCACGCATGCCGTCACCAAATGGAAAGTGATAGTAGTCATTGCGAGAGTATTTGAAAGAGCTTCCCAGGGCGGCCAGACTCTCGGGGAGTGTGTAGCGGACGTCCACCGGCAAAGCAAACATCTTGACCAATGCGTTTACCAGAACCACGACCGGATAAGGAACCTCGGAATCTGGGTGGCGATCTGCCATCATTAATTCCGGAGCTTGAAAGTAAAACAACAAAGTCATTGCCTTTTCGGCCAGCTTTGGCTTCTTCAACGCATCGATCAGTAACCCGATCAATAGTGATTTCTCCTGCTCACTGTGAATGTAGGCCTGCAGGCTCACTTGATCCTTCCACTCCGAGATACTTCGATTGAACTCGTCAATCTGCGTCAGGAGCTTGAAGAGGAAGTGAATCCACTGGGATTGAAGTTTCGTAACTTCCTCGGGTTGACAGGCCAAGAGTGTTAGTGGCTTTGAACGCCCCTTTTCGTCTTCCAGCTTAGCCCGCATGTCTTGGCTCAAGACTTTAACGCCCACCTCGGGTTTGCATTGGAGCAACAGACCGGCCAGATAGACCGTTTTTCCCAAGGGTTCCTCCTGCAAGGTTAAAAAGAGGGCGATATTCTCTCCTTTGGGAATCGCCAAGGCGGCGGCATCTTGGAGCTCAAGACGCTTGCTGAGCAGAGCGTCAACCTGCTTTTGCAGCCGGGGGCGTTGTCCGGTAAGGGACGCGCAGCGACTGAGAATTTCATCCGTGTCCTTCTGTTTTAGAAAGCTGGCTAGTTGGGGGATTGTGTCAACTTTCGCCTCCGTCTTCAAATGTCGCTTTCCATAGCTCGTCAGATTCGCAACACGAGAAATATTATCTTCTTGGGTCATCTCATCGCGGCAATGCGAAAAGAACTCACACCATTCACAGCGGAAGTAGAGATGCCAGTGAACATCTTTAGCCGGCTCACGCAGAATCCTCGACAAATCATCTCGGAGGAAATTCTCGAGATGCGGGCGAAAATCGTCCAGATCAAAGAGGCTGGGAGAGTCTTTTTGGCCCAGCCAAACCGCTCCTTCCGAGAGATCAACTTGCGCATCGGAGATTCCTTGATCCTGAATGATCTCATCAAGCTGCAAAGCATAGAGGAGGACTTGAACGCGATGGGTGAGCTTAAGCGTCTCACCCCGTTTGACGTCCAACACGCGAAACACGCGTTTTCCTTGTTCATTGACTTCAACGGAAATCAGGTCTGGATGATTATCGCTTAACGTTACCAGTGACGGGTCAATCTGAAATCGCGCATAGAAGGAAGACGGGGGGCGAAACGTTGGCTGATAGATGTAAGTTCCTGGTTTCCCATCTCGGAGCAGATCGTGCGTCTCTGCCATTGAAAAACGCCTCTTGTGGAGTTCCCCCTCCCCTTTAGCGATCTTCGCCTTCTTCTTGAGGTAATTCTTGAGGACATACGTTTCCCATTCATAGCCCGACTCAAAAATTGCGTTCATCAATGGACTATGATCGAACTGCTTTGTGGGTGAGTTGTCGCGTGTTCGCTGTTCGGGAGTCGCCGCAGAGAAGCGAAGAAATCGGTCACAATCTTGAAAGAAGTAGCGAGCAACCGTTGAAGGGCTAATGCGAAATGGCGTGCTTGGGGAGGCTGTCGCTATTGGTTTCTTGGACATGGCTTAGAGCGACTTCGTTGGTCGCGGTGAAAGGAGAGAAGCCGAGCGTTCATGGATGCTTCGAGAGGAAGGATGGCCTAATGAAGCATTGATGGGGGAAGTTCGTTTCAGCCTTGGCGTCATTCACTGCTACCAAGATAATACCTGGTATCGAAGGTGTGGCGGTCAGCAAAGGAAAGCCAGGCCTGATTTCTACAATATGCCAAAGGTAATGGCGAACCAAGTTGTTTCTGAATTAGTTCGGCAGTTCGCTGGAGAATCTAGAGCAAGACTACGATCCAGCCCCAGTTCACCGCATATGTGGGAGCAAACGGAGGACGCATTTAGCTTGCTGTAAGGCTGACTTGTTCCTGAATTACTTATCACCTGAAATGGCACGTCTAGCATGCCGTTTGGTAGTCACTGTGTGAAAAGGTCGACGTAGCCAAATTGGATTGCAATAATATCATCGATTGGGTTTTAGTATGGCGCTTCGGAAATCAACGTGAATCCGCGTTCGGCGTTGGGGTTCAACCTTGATTCGGACAGGTGCCGAGATCGCTCGTCCTGGCCAAGACGCCTAATCCAAAATGCTACATTTAAAGTAGGAAGTCGTCGCAGTCACTCCGGTCTAGTTTATGGTGAGTAGAAATGACATCTGAGAAGCTCTTGCGCTTGAAGAAGCTTGCCGAAAAGCGTCGCCAGCAAACTTATCCGGGATATCTCTCCGTCAGCGAGTTCCATGATGGAAAGCATGACTGCGATTTTGTCTCGCCTTATAGTAAGGGAGCTTGTGACGTAAACTCGAAGCTCTTTCTTCTTCTGCAAGATTGGAGTTCTGAGGAAGAGTTAAAAGGTCCTGAGAAACCAGAGCAAATTCGACTGGGAAGAACTCCAAGCCTCCCGACGAACAAGAATTTGTCGCGGTTATTATCGGAAGTCTATGGCGTTACCCTGGCCGACACCTTCGCCACCAACCTATTTCCCTTTATCAAGCCAGGTCGCATCTCGGAAAAGATTCCAATGGTGCTCCTGGTTCAGGCGGCCAAGGAATATGCGATTCCTCAGATCGAAATCGTTGCTCCGCAAATCGTGATCTGTTTTGGAATGCCAGTGTTCCAGGCGATGCGAGCGGCCTGTGGCTTGAGCGCCGTAGCCAACGCCGAGGAAGCACGTGCTAATCCCTTTAGACTGGGAGCTGTGACGGTATTTCAACAAGCTCACCCGGGTGGCTTAGGTATTGCGAATCGACGAGGCTTTGAGAATGTACTTAATGATTGGATGGAAATGCGAGGTCAAATGGATACAGTAAGCAACTCGGATCGTGATGTTCCGAGCCACAACCTGACCCGGACCAAACCCCGGGCACCCAAGATGACGCATGAAGTGGAGCGTACCCAAGAAAGTACTCCTAGCAATGGCAGAGAATTACAGAGCCGGTTTCTGTTGACTTTTCAGGACTACATGGATAACCACGACTGCTTATTTCAACCCGGTAGACAGGACCGGGAACGGAAGCTGCAATTTCGCCTCGGAAAATCTGGGACGCAGCTTTGCATTAAAGTATTGCAGCAAGATAACATCATTCGCGTTGAATTTCGGACGACGGGAAAGAACGCGGATGTCTTCTACCAACAATTGTTGACCCAACGTTCAAAAATCGAGGAGGAGTTAGGCGAGTCGCCACAATGGCGTGCGAAGGAAGGAAATAATCGCAAGCAAATCATTTTGAATCGGGAAATCTGTCTCGCGGACGAGTCGCGATGGCCTGAGTACTGCGAATGGTTACTCGAAAAGCTGAACTTGTTCTACGGAGTCTTCGCTCCTCGAGTCGAGCAGTTGCAAACCGGCTCGCGAGTTTCAGACTAGCGGGGGTTAAATTAGCAGTTTGTCCCCACCAACGCTTAGGCGAGGAAAGGGGTTTCTGGTGTGACCTTGGCGCGATACCGAAAAAGCACGTCCCCTCTCGTCGAAGAATATCGTTGTCTGATGCGACCAAAGGAGAGCCACTCGCTTCCGCATGGCTTGAGCCAATTCACGACAATAGCTCGCTGCCGCGACCTGACTGGTGATCGGCTCTTCGATGTTCCAAGGGACGTAGACGGCCGGCATGAGACGCACGATCACGCGTGGCGCGAAGGGACGGTCCGGCTGTGCCTGAGCCTCCTGCTCGTCTTGCACGCGGAGCGATTGGACCTGATGCGGATCGACTTGCAGGACACGGGTCATGGAGTTCAAAAGCTCGGCGTGAACCTGCCCGGTCCGCTCAAAATCTTGAATCCGTCGCGCCCCTTTGGTGAGATTCTGATAACCGCAAAGTCGTGCCAGCTTTTGATAGGAGAGCTGCTTTTCCAGGCGGCAGTCACGATAGTAATTCGAAAGGTAGGTTCCCATGGTGGTTCTTCTATGAGTAAGTAAGTGGATGGGTTTGCTACGTCAGCGATATGTTGATCGCGATCGTCTGCAGAATGTCTTATTCCAAGGGCCGGTGTTGGCGGAGTACTGAGCCCAGGTCCGGCGGTTGAAACTGTCCATCCTTCACCCCCTTACCGTTCTTGCTGTTTGCCTGGCGTTTACTCAAATTCGAGCGATGGACCTCGTGGAAGATAGCTTCCGCCGGCATGTCAGCGGAAACGGCGTCCCCTAAGAGGACGTAAGCCCGATCTCCCCAGGCATCGGCTGCCGCGATCAGGTCATCGGCCACATGGGCTTCCACCCATTCCGTCAATTCTTCGAGGGCTAAACAGAGTCGTAGTTGAAGTTCGTCTCCTTCCTGGCGATGCTCCTGAAGGTAGAGGAGAAGTTCACGCATTTTCGCTTGGGCATCCGCTGCGTCCTTTTTGTCATGAGGGAGTAGCCGCGGTTGAGGGGCGATGGAGGCACCGATTTGTCGATGAAATTCAGCAACTTGTTGGCGAGCAGCGTCCATAGAGTGTTTCCTCCTGTAGGGATGGTATATGAATCGAATGGCAGACTTCCATCGAAGCGTCAGCGAAGCCGTTTGGTTTGCAGGACCGTCACGGAAGATCCATATTGAGCGCGGACCAAGGCTCGCGCGTGGGCGGAATCTCGTGCTGAGACACGCACGTAACTTACGCGGCCTTGGAGTCGAATCTTGGCTTCGAATTGATACATAGTTTCTCCTGGAATTAAGAGGAATGGCGGTGAGCATCAAGGTACTCCACGGATAGAAGCCAGCACTGGACGTCGTTATCGAGGATCCATGACGTGGCTTCCGGATTAAACGTCCAGCAGCTGGGGGCCGGACGGAGACATTCTTGCGCGAGAATTCCTTCAAAGCTCGTACACGCAGCAATGACATCCCGCGGCGCGTTCATGACGCGTAGCTCTTCGGCCCGGCCAAGCCCGACTCCTTTGGCCCACCCTTCCGCCGCGATCCTCAGAGGATCTTGGGAGCCATGCCCAGCGGGTACGAGAACACATGTATGCTGATGCAAATGGCATGACATCAGCACGGGCGAAGGCGACAATGGTTCAAAACAGTTAATGGCGTAGATTGTCACACGAAACACGCGAGCAAGACTCCCTGAAACAACGAAAAACAGCAGGCATGAACACACAGTGCGTTCCCCTATAGGTTCATTGCGGGGCAGCGATTCCGGGTAATAGCGCACATCCCTCCCGCCGAAAAGGTCTCCCCAGAAGAGGGGTGTGGTTCGCGGTTGCATGTTAAGATGGGATGACTGCGGTCTATGCGATGATGCGCGGTTTCAGCAACTCGCATCGATCACAACGGGAGCCCCCACAACGAAAAGTCGTTTGATGAAAGGGTGCCGCCTGAAGCGTAAGGAAGATAACCATCCGTTAGAGTTTTAGCACTTTCGGAGGATTGCTGAGCCTGGAAGCGAGTGATGATGCTTGGATCTGCCCAGGGAGCTCCGAAGTAGCTCCGGATGGGAACCCGCCTCCACCAGGGCCCGCCTTAGGCCCAGCGATCGCAGACGGTTCGGTTTCTACGAGGAGCTGTTCGCAGAGTAATTGATCGGGCTCAAGTCGACCATTAGCGACTTGATAATCTGCTTCATCTCTTCCGGTTCAAAATCGCGAGCCAAAAGATGTTCGACCAGCTCTGCCTGGCGAGGCTGTCCTAAGGCCAAGCGATAGATGGCAAGCGTCTTCAAAATCTTGCGCAATTTGGCTTGGTCACTGCTGTAGGGATAGAACGGGATAACGCGTTCGATCTTGATGTCATCCGTTTCCACATGCCAATAAGGGACCAGCTCACACTTGCCTTGGGCCTGGCGTTCCTGCTCGCTGGCGAGTTCAAACAGATGCGACCACACATCTCCCGACAGCTTTGTTAAACGCTGCCGATACTTCTTAGCCAGGAACTGACGGATCACGAGGCCCTTATACCGATTGATTCGCCCTTCTCGCTGTTCGAGGTCAATCGGATTGCCAGGCAGGTTCCAATGGACGATGCGACGACAATAGCTGTGAAAATCTAGTCCCTCTTGTCCGATCGAAGTAGTCGCGAGGACGAACGGTCGAAACGGAGAATTAAAGACTTCTCGGAGACCGGTGGCACGTTGGCCCCCCTGCTCCGTCTCGATCCGCTGGCTACCAAATTCCACGGCGTAGTGGCAACGCAAGCGACGCGGCTTTCCGGCCAAGAAGGAATCGAGATCGTCGACGTTGATCGAAGCGGTATTCAAGGTGACCGAACTGGCCAGCCGCGAAACGGCTTCGTCAAAGTCGATATTTTGCTCTCGAAGCAAGTGAAAGTACTCGTCCAACACCGCCTGCAGGCAGCCATTGGCGCAATAGTTGGCTACCTTTCTCCAATAGCTGTCGTGCAGCGTTCGGAGCCTGACAGCGGCAATCGATTCCGGTTTATTGAACAGATTGACAAACTGATCGGCGACATCGAACGCTCCGACCATGAGACGTTCGCCTTTCTGATCGGGAAAGAGACGGCCTAGACTGCGAAGCGCCAAGACCGCTGGCGAACCGAGCGCCAATTCCGCCAAGACTTCCGCTAAATCAGCAGGTGGGCGTCCCAGACCGGCCGAAGCAGGATCGTGGAAGCAGTCACGCAAATGGGCAAAATGACTTTCTTTGCCACGGGACTCATCCGAGGCGTCCTGGAAATAAGACTTTCGCTCCCAGGGGTACTTCTTCGGAGACTCACTTTCAAACCATGTATCTACCGGATCGTCGACCGCCATCTCCAGACGATCCAGGAGAAGCGGAGCTGCCCAGTACCATCGTTCTCCATCACCTCCCTTGGTCGTGTATTGATCGAGATCTGCTCGGTCGATTGCAGCTCGAATGCGTTCCGTCGTTCGCTTCTTGAGTTCCGCCAGGGTGAAACCGTCGGAAACGTTCTGAACTGGATCGACAACCTGAGCCAAGAAGGGACTGGGATAGAGGAGACAGAAATTACTCATGTTCCGCTGCTGGGCGTCCACTCCCTTGCCCGTCGTGGCGAAACGCATTTGAGGACTGGGGTGTCGTGGCTGCTGAAAATACGTTCGGGACTGCTTCTCCATCGATTCTCGCGTCGCTTCATTCCCCACCGTTCGCCGTTCTACTTCGTACGAGAGAAGCGTACTAATGACGCGAGGAACCATGACCCAGGCCGAAAATAGCAGGGTCTTCGAGAAGGTCTCCATGCCTTGGAAAGAGCCTTCCAAGAGATAGTAGGGTAGACTGGGCGATACCCATAAAAGCTCTGCACCGCGCTCACCGATCGCCTTTTCGATCAGGAGCTGGAGGCGGGCATGTGAGGGACCCGCATTATCTTGGCCATTCTCGAGGTTCAGGGAATAACGGTCTACCGATTCGAGATTCAGCCAGGCTCCCCTGGTCGCCTCAAGGCAAGAGGCGATCTCTGGATCGTGTTTGTGCAGCGATAGTGACTCTTTGATCTTATAGCGATCCAAATAAGAGAAAGGATAGAGTGCGGATTTACAGTACTCCGTGGGCTTGCCGGCATTTAGCTGCAGGCGGTTCATGCTCTGCACAATTTGGTCGGTCTGGCGAAAATTCTCGATGTCCCCCAAGCTGAGTTTGACCGGATCTCTCCATTGATCTTCGACCATCACCGCTGGATCATCAGCGACACTGTTTCTCTCCGTCCGGCACATCACCGAACGCAGGATCTCCTCAACCCGACTGCGGTGCTCTGGGTTTAGGTCGATCTCTCCCTTTTGTAGCGTCAGGAGCTGCTTATAAAGCCCCTGGCGATGTTGGTCATAGGAATTGAGACAATCCGATCGATCTCGTAAGAGAAACTCGAGGACTTTACGAAAGTCTTGGTAGTGATCCTCACCGCGATCGAGGTCATCATGATTCGTAAAAGCTTTAAAGGGAGTTGCTGAAAGGAGCAGGACGCGAGAATCACGCTTAGCAAACATGACATCGCGAGCAATGGTAGCCTCCTCTTCCTGGTTGTTGATATCAACGATGTTCCGAAACCGCTGAAATTCATCCAAGATGTACAGGTCGGCATTCACGTAGCGGAGGCAGCAGTGAATCAAGAGCCTGCGCAGTTGATGGACGAGTCTCAGGCAACCGCGATGCATTTGCTTCTCCCGTCGTGATCCTCGGCGCGAATGGAGCTGCTTGGCGAATTCGAGGACCGCTTGATGGAGCGAACAGACCCGACTGGAGCCGAGTTTCGAGTAAATCATCGTTTCCGACTTGGGAATCTTCTCCTTCTTAATGACTTTTAGGAAACGGTTGGTGAGATCGTCTCGGTACGTGGCCTTTCGTTTGCGTTCCAGGTAGTTTTGGTAGTCGCGCATCTTCTCCACGCTACCCCGCAAGAGCCATTGCAGGCCCCGTCGGTGCTTGTTCATGTCGGGATCGTGGCAGAGCAGCGCATAAATAATGGCCCGTTCCTTCTTGAGGCCGGCGGAGCGCTGAACTTCAAAGGAAGTTGAGGGGGTTAGGGAATTGAGCTCGAGCAAGTGCTGGCGAACGACGCCTTCCCCTTCCGGCTCTGGTTCCACTTCCGCTAAGAAGGCGAGCCGGGATACGGGCTTTTTCATCGCCAAGGTGGATGGAAAGAGATTGAGTTTACGGAGGTTCTCTCGGGCAATAACCTGATTTGAGCAGATATACGTCACGCGTAGGGGCGATCGTTTCTTCTGCTGGAGACGATCAAGAATCCTGCGGGCAACGATTCCTTTGGCGACGATCGTCTTTCCGAGCCCCACTTCGTCCGCTACGAGCATGCAGCGTTGTCCATTGCCATAGATCTGTTGATAGACGGTATCGACCGTTGCCTTCTGGAAATCTTTGAGACCCAGAAGTGCTTCGTCGACGTAGTGTTCCAGCCGTGGCCGCTTAGTCATTGCCGTCCTCCTCTGCGGGGACAGCCGCCTTAAACACCTCCCACATCGACAGGAAATCACCCGGAATCACGCAGTCTTCGTTCTCCTCATAAAGTCGGGTAATAATGCGATCGACTTCCAGGAGTCGCTTGGGATTGCGGGAGGCAGTGATCAGGAGCTGCTCAAAGATAGGCATGTCAAACTGCCATTCGCCTCCATTGCCGGTATCCGTCTTACCTTCTGAGCCCAAATCCAGCTCAAGATCGTCTTTGGAAAGATCGTCCGCCAGCAAGAATCTTAGATAGGCGAAGAACTTGTCCCGGCTATTGATGATACTCTTGAAAATGTTATCAAGTCTCGAATCTGGTAGGCCGGCAACCTTAATACGCGTGAGGAAGGCCCGAAGCACCAAGTCGCCTTCCGAGATGGTGAATTGAAAGAATTGGCTCAGGCTCGTTTCACTAATATTCGGAAATAGCAGCGTATTGAATTCGCCAAGTTGCAGCGGCTGATCCGCAAGTCCGCGTACAAATGGTCGGACCGATACGCCCATCGCCTCATCGACATGGATTTCTCGCAAGTCAATCTTTAGCTGTAAGTCGTAGTTGGTTTGATTCTCCGCCAACGAAACGTGAGCGGCAGCCTCGGCAGCGAGCAGTTTGAATTCTAGGGTGCGAATCGCTTGCTTTTGTGATTCATCTTCCTCGGTGGTCTGTCCCCCCTGCTCTGGCTGAAACGGAATAAATAACTCGCCGATGTCTGGATTCTCCAAAAGCTGTTTGCGTATCCGTTCTCTTCGCGTCGCAGGGGCAGTGCCGAGCAGCTCGATCAGGAACTCGGTGTTCCGCGTGAACGCGGCTTGGGTCGCATTGCTCGATCCCAAAAACCAAGTCGTATGATCCGCTTCATCGAACAGAAAGACTTTGGCGTGGAGATTCTGTTCTACCGGTTCGGTCGCTCCTTCTTCCGAGGAGTTGAGCCGTTCCCCATCGACCACCATATCCGTGAGCCAGTAACTCGAGAACTGCTGGAGAAGCTTAGGCGGTAGGCGTTCTAGCTCAATTCGTCGACTCAATAGTTCGGCAGTGGAAGTGACGTTCTGGCGGATTGTCTCTAAGGCTTTGGGATGTAAGAAGGGGGACAAGCAGAGTAGATCGGTCGCACGCTTGCGGGCCACCGGATTGGCAGTGTAGCCGGGAATCCCAATGGGATGTAAAGCGAACTGGTCAAAGCCTTCGGGGAGCTCGAAGGCGACGCGCTGTAGTTCCGCCAGAAAGGATTCCCCGTTGGGAAATGGATGAACGCCATGGAGCCAGCGATGGAAGTCAACTAGCGGCTGCGTATTGGCGTGACTTGTGTCCGTGAGGGGCCCATCAAGACAAGCGGCGACGTCCCAGCTCCGATCAAACGTGAGGTTCCGGCTCAGAACGAGGAGTCGAAAAACGATATGATTTACGTCTTCTGTGTGTTGGTAACGCAAGACCCAGGTCTTGGGATGAAAGGAAGTGAACTCATTCTGGGGGAGAATAGGGATGAGCGAATTTTCGAGATAGGCGTAGATATCCTTCGCGACCTGAGGAACGTGTAGTTGCCCTTTCTGATGATAGACCTTTAGTCGTTTCGCCGTTTCGTGAATCGCATGAATAATCTGGACATCTTTGCCTAGTAGCTCTCCTTCCAAGGTTTGAGCGTAATAGAGGGCAACCGGAATAGAAAGCAGCGTGTCCAGGTCAACGCTGTAGGTCGTTGCTACTGCCTGCGAGAGCTGGAATCCCTCTGGGGGAACGAGCAGTCTGCCATAATCTAACCGATTCTGCTTAACGTCCAGCATCTGGATCCGCCTCTCCCGATTCGCCCCGTCGAATATCGCGGACCAAGTCTCTCACTTGGGAAAAGCGAAAGTCGAGCCCTTTCAGGCCGACCCATTCACCAATGTCAACATCCTTCGCGTAAGGACGAAGCCGAGCTCTGGGACCCTTGATCGCTCGTTCTTGAAAACCTACGAGCTCATCACATGCCGCCGTGTTGGGTATGGCGGATCGAGCCTGTTGAATCCAACCGTTGACGAAGTTGCGAGTGTCAGCCTTGGGTTTACTACCATGCTGCTCGACCACTTCCCAAAGAAAGTCAGTATTCCACTGCGCCCATTCGAATTGCTGCATCTCATCGACCCAGGCTTCCCAGTCCTGTTGGCGTGTCGCGAGCAAGCTTGGTTGCCCAAATCGCTTTTGAAGCAGCCAGTTATAACGAATATGGGCTCCGCGGAGGATCTTCCAAAAGTCCCGAGCATGGGAAATCGTTCTTTTGAGGTCAATCGAACCAAGGTCCTTGACGAAGGGAAGTTCGGCGAGGTCCATAAAACGGGCATTGGGCTCGAGTTGGACCACTTGATCAGTCGCCTCGTCGTCCAGCAAGATCTGACCGAGAAAGCTGGTCGGAACGTTAGAAGTGATTTGTTGCTTTAAGAATTCTGCTTCGGTTGCGGTTAGCGTGATCGCCAGATCGTCCCAATAGTTGGCCGAGATCTGAGGGGCGCGTACCGTAGGTAAGGTTTGGGGATCGGCATCCACGTCATCCCCTTTGAGGTGACTTGTGTCTTGGAGGAGGTCTTGAAGCGATTGCGGTTTGCTCAGCTTTCGACTGAATTCAGGGAGTGAGAGGCGAGTACGCACGAAACCAAACACACGGAGGCCGTTCCAATAGGCCGAGGAAGGCGGGCGGAGGACGTCGCGATCCGTGCTTTCGCCAAAGCTGACGCCGAAGATGCCTAAGCTTTCCGCAGAACTGCCGTATCGCTGAACGAGTTGGATACGACAGGCCTTCTCGCGCTCACGAAAATGAGCCTCGAGTGATAGCTTGTCTTTCTCACGCCGGGGCAAATCCAGGTATTCTCGAATCAGGAGAGCCGTGAGCGTAAAGTACTTGGCACGAGTTTGGATCGTCGAAATTCCGGGAAACATTCGATCCGCTAAGGAGTCACGGATGACCCCAATGCCAAGTTCGTCGATCACCCCTTTCTTGCGGAGTAGGTCGATGACCGTGCGAACCTTGTCTCGATGTTCTGAGGAAAAGTCAATCCAGCCGATCGCTGCCATCTCATCTCATTTGTAAAAGCGGCGGCTTCCAGCCGACATATTGGTAGCATTTTAATCTACGACTTTCATCCATGGATTTCCAGCTCTTGGGAACTGGAGAAGAAAATCCGAAATAGGCAGTCTCAAGTGGCTCTCAATGAAGATGTTGGGTGAGATATGACGAAGGGGTGGAGTCTCAATCGATGGGCCGCTTTCTGCAGCGTCGTGTAATGGGGATATAGTCTAGCTCGATGGCTTCGGTCAGCGACGGACAGTCGAGAAGCTGCTCGACGATGCTACGATAATCGAGCCGCTGATAATTCTTCAGCGCCAGGCGGGCAAACAATTGATGCTGCGTGAACTTCTTCGGGCTATTTACATGTTGATACGCTGGCAACGCTCGCTTGGCAACGGCCCAGGCCATGACCAAAACATCTAACGGAGATTTACTCGTAACGCTCATTAAGAGCTGCTACGTTAGAAACTCCACTTGCGGGTTACACTTTTTATGGTGTTTTCTACAGAGCCGATGGAACCTGTACTTCCAGGTTTGCCTAGATGGCTCTAGAGCTAAAATAGAACTGCTCTAGCGGTCGCTTTTCCAGATTCAGAATTGTCCCGAAGCGGCTTCTGTCAGGTTCGCCTTGTCAAGCCAAACATCAGCCCATGCCGAGTGCTCATATTCTTGAAATCTATGGAATGCTTGACCTGATCGGCCGTACTCCATTTCGCCTACGGTAATGTGCCTGCTCAGCGATACCGATCTCCTTGCCCCCGGGCCTTCGTCTTGATCTCGATGAACACTCTTGCCATTACTTAAGTTTTCGGATGATGGAGCCGAAAGCCATGCTTGATGGCAGATCTTTCAATAACCTCAAGCTGAAATGGCGACAGTTGACCGCACCAATCGCCTCGATGCCCCAGATCATCTTTAGCAGACTCCAATGCCAACAAAATCGTCTCTGATGCACACGCAACTAATACGCCGCGAACATCCTGTGTTAGAGGCCCAAGTTCCGGATTACCCGGGAGCGCAACTTGGCCACCCCGGACCAACTGAATATCTGGACGAACTTTAACTATTTCATCAGCGATGTTATATGGCCGGGACACGTCACATAGAATCGCCCCCTGCTTCGGGGCTGCTATGTCAATAATTGGTTCAGGACTGCTAGTTGCGGTGATCGTTACATCTGCCATACGTGTTGCGTCGTTGGGATCCCAAGACACACTAATTGGGCCGTCCGATTGAGCCCACGCGGTTGCTAGTTGTACTGCGTCGATGCACGTTGCTTGCTGCTGAATAACTTTGGCAAGTGTTCCCAACGACTGCGTCCGATTTGTGGCGTCGATGGTCCAGACTGATTGAATACAACTTGTCGCTACATCAATAAGGCGATGCTGCGCTAGGTCGGAACCTCCGCCACGTCCAACAAGACAGAGTGCTCCGACGAGTTGAGCAAGCTTTTGGGACATGGCCCGCCCGATCACACCAGCCGCCCCGACAACCGCAATCGTCACATCGGACATTTTTCGACCGCTGCGTTCTACAGCATCGATTACAGCTTCAACCGCCATTGCAGCAGTCAATGCGTTCCCGCTAGTACAAATCGTACGTCTGCTTTTTGGCAATGCTGTCCCACCATTGGTGACAATCGATGTGAACCCTCCCAGCCCGACAACCTTTGCTCCCCGGTGGCTTCCGATCTCAAATGCCCATTCAACCCAGCGTATCGCTTCGTTCGACCGCATCGCAAGCAACTCCTCCGTGTCGAATGGAACTACGATGATCTCTCCGTAGGCAACCTGACCGGTTTTCGACTCGACCCTAATCTCACCAATTGGGATAGGTCCACTTGCGGCAACGAGTCGATCACGCAGATATCTCAGTTCCTTCGGCGTCAGTTCGCTCAAACTCGGATCGAACAAGGCAAAGTCAGTGATCTTCAAGAAGTGCACGACGAACGCAAATCGGTCTCCAGGCATCGTATCGAACGAGGGTTCGGAGTCGAGTTGGGCAGTAATTTGCCTAAATGTTTGATCTCTACCTAGAAAGTCTTGGCTTCTAGTCCGTAGTGGCATAGTCTCCGTCGCCAAATGTCGGAGTAGCGCGGACGCGTCGTTCGCCTTAATTGTCTGACAAGCTGCTTCGATCGACTCAACGATGCGGTCGCATTCGCCCTTGGTTGCGATGAGTGGTGGCTCTATACGAATGACTTGTGTTATCGAAGGTGGACTGAGCCGAACTTGACTATTGGCTAACGCGAAGCTGACAATACATCCAGTGAGCAAGCCTCGCTGAGCTAAAAGTGCGATCAACCCCGGTCGATGTGTGAGACGCGAGAAGTCGAATTCTACGCCCCAAATATAGCCACAACCTCTGATCTCCTTAACAAACTCGTGGTGTTTCGCGGCCATCGCCCGAAGCCGATTACCAAGATAGATGCCGTTCATTTGGACCTGATCGGTGAGACGCAGTCCTCTGTCAGTCAGTATCTCAAGCGTGGCACTAGCGACGCGGCAGGACAGGGCGTTGCCAGCGAAGGTCGATGAGTGTCGCAAATCAAACCCAGGAGACCGCAAAACATCCGAATATAATACCGCTCCGATGGGTACTAGTCCGCCGCCAAGTGCTTTAGCGCATAAAAGCACGTCCGGATTCAAACCGAGCGATTGAGAGTAGAAAAGGTGCCCTGTTCTTCCCAGCCCCGTCTGTATCTCATCGACGATGAGTTGAACACCGGCTTGGCTACACAATTTGTGTGCCGTGTTTAGATACCCGTCGGGAGCGACATGGATACCACCTTCTCCTTGTATTGGTTCAACAAGCAGCGCGGCATAGCGATTAGGATAGGACTCCAGTCGATCCGCGAGGGCTCCGATTTCTCCGAAGGGGATAACATCAAAATTGTCCATGCGCGGCCCGAAGCCTTCGCAATAATAGCTGCTTCCAGTTGCGGACATTGCAGCCATCGTGAGTCCGTGAAATCCGCCACGACAAGATAGCACGCCGACGCGTCCAGTTGCGTAACGACATAATTTGATGGCGACTTCAACCGCTTCGGCCCCACTGTTGGTGAAGACAACATTATTCAGTCCAACAGGCGTAATCTCAACAAGTTGCTCCGCCAGTTCAGCTGCCGCAACCGGAATCGCCTGAGAAACGAACGCAGGCTCTTGTCTATCCCGAAATCGCGCAATTTCGTCCCAAATCGCTTGCGGATTGTGCCCAAAGGGAAGTGCTCCAAATTGAGCGATTGCATCAAGATAATCACGTCCTTCAGAATCAAAAAGTGTGGTGCCTTGGCCTCGAACGTAAGTCTTATCGAGTCCCAACAGATGAAACAGGCCAGCAAGTGTTGGATTGATGTGACGGACGTAGCCAGCAGTCGCCCCCTCAAGGCAGGCGGAGTCGAACATTTCATTTACCACTCCCCCGATACTATCGAAGAATGGCTGCACGTGCTGCGCTAATGCTCCCGCGTGGGATTGATCGCGAGCGTTAAGTGCTGACTCCACTGCAAAAGATCGCTCGCGAATCAGTTCCATTAGCTCGAGCTTATGCTCGGTCATTAACTGCTTCAAATAGGCGTCAATCGCACCACTGGGAGCGTTAAACTCTATTCGTGTTCCAATCACGCGCAGTTTTACGCCGCAAGCATCAAGCCGGTCTAGGAGCTCACGTGGAGTCATTCGATGACCCCTGATTCCCATTGCATATCAGTTCCCTCGCAATCGATCCGACTTGCAGTAATTGGACCGCCAACTGCCGCATGGACGAGTCGCCGTTCGGTAGTCAAACCTAGAGTCTCGATCGCGTACTTAATATTCCACCACCCGATCTGACACAGTCCAATTCCGAACCTTGGAGCCGTTGATTCCAGAAGTTGACAGATCGCACCAACTTCTATGTCAACAAATTTCGAGGAAAGATCGCCGTACATCGGTTCGATTGCAGCGTCGTCAGAAACGAACAGTAGAGTGAAATGGCTCCGGCGGAACAAAGGGCGATTCACTTGAGAGTCGAAGAACTGCTCGTCGAGCACTTCGCCCAGCCTCTCGACAACTAACCGATGACAGACGGGATCATAGTAATAGCATCCGTCCGTGAGGGACTCAATTGCGTTTGGCTTGACATAGAGATAGGTCTGAACCGGATACAATCCTCCGGCTGACGCATACGCTCTTTTGTGAATTCCGTTTCTTGTAGTTTCACTCAACGCATGGAGAATTCCGGACATTCGATCAAGAGTGAGCGGACCCTCATCGAAAAAGCGATTGCTCTGCCGGGCGAATAGATCTTTGGCATCTTCGAAGTCGGTGAACGATGGCAATGTTAAGCAGTTATCTCTACCTGTAATGTTTCGGAGATTGTACCGTGCCTTTTTAAATTGGTCACGCTCTGTTGGGTCGAGAATAGCCCGGTCATTGAAGAAAGTTCTCGCGGCGCGTGAACCGGACGATGAACCATTAGAACTGGTCGCAACTATCGATGAAATCGTGGGGGATTGGAACAGTTCGGGGAAAGACACTCGAATACCACACTCCTCCTCTATTCGCATCGCTACGCGCACAATCTCAATCGAATCTGCTCCCAAATCAAGTAAATTATCATTGGGACCGATAGCAGGTAAGCCAAGTGTTTCTCCAATAAGTCTACCAATCTTTTCTGCCAAATCTGCCCCTTTGTCAACTTCGGCGGAAGACGAGTTCTTGTCTCCGGAAAGCTCTGATGGATTGGACGTAGGAAGAGGATTCTCGAAGGCCGAGCGATCAATCTTGCCGTTACTACTCAGAGGGAGAGAATTGAGAAACACAATTCTTGAAACGTGCATTGCGACCGGAAGCCAGTCTCGCTGAGCTTGCAACAATGCTACTTCGATCTCTTGAGACGTCTGACCATCGATTGCCACGACAAAGGCGACAAGGCGGGTAGAGTCTCGTACATCGAATGGAACGACTGCGACAGCCGAGATCATTCCTGTCGCTATGAGTGTTGCTTCGATCTCGCCCGGTTCGATTCGCACTCCATTAATCTTGACCTGAGCATCTTCGCGGCCGAGAATCTCGATTTCTCCATTCGGTAGATATCGTCCGACATCGCCAGTGCGATAGAGTCGCTCACCGGTCTCAGGATGCGTCACAAACATCAGTTCGGTTTGCTCGTGATTGCGGTGATACCCGACCGCCAAGCTATCCCCGCTTATGTAAAGGCTACCGTTGACCCAATCTGGAATTGAATGAAACTCTTCGTCCAAGACATACCAACGTTGATTCGCTAGAGGACGTCCGTAAGGTATTCGCTTAGCATGGGGCGCAAGGCGATCGACCGGATGAACAATTGACCAGATTCCAGCTTCCGTCGCACCACCAAGACTTACCAGACGTACACTTGGAATAGTTGACCAGATTCGATCGGGGAGTGAAACATGAATCCAGTCGCCGCTGAGCAGCATCAAGCGGAGCGACATGAGACGAACCACGTTTGGTCCTTCCAAATACTCAACAAGCATCTGCGCCAGTGCCGGAACGGAATTCCAGACCGTAACGCGGTGTTTCACGATACACTCGATCCAATGCTTGGGATCACGATCGGTACCCTCTGCTGGCAATACCGCTATACCTCCTGCTGCGAACGTGCCGAAGATATCAAAAATGGATAGATCAAACGCAAGCGATGAAATTGCGAATACACGATCGGAAGGTCCCATCGCAAACTGTCGATTGATATCCAGAATGGTATTGCATGCTGCTCGATGAGTAACGGCTACCCCCTTCGGTTTGCCGGTCGATCCAGATGTGTAAATAATATAGGCGAGATCATCGGATGTGGGGCGAGAAAGCACAACATCAGCTTGGGATTCGGCATCGCTCGGTGCGATCACCGATAGCGATGGCACCAAGGCATTCATGCAGCATAGATTATTAGTTGGATCGACGACTTGCAGCACGACCTCGGATTGTTCCAGAATCATTGCCAAACGTTGCGGCGGCGTACATATATCGATCGGAAGAAAGGGAGCCCCCGTTTTTAGCACCGCAATCGCCGCGGCAATCTGGTCCAGAGATTTCGGTAGAAGGATAGCAATAGGTTTTCTATTGTCCCCAAGAGTCAATGCAATCCGAGACGCAAGTTGTTTTGCTCGTTCATTCAACTCAGCGTAGGTCAGAGAACCGTCCTCCGCAATGACCGCCACTTCATTCGGTCGCGTCTCAACCTGCGACAAGAATAGCGAAAGTAGATCTGTATCCGTCATTTCCACCCGAGTTTGGTTGATCATGGCGCGACGAACAACTTGGTCACTCGGCAACGGAAGCAAAGCTGGATCATTCCATGCGGCTTCGTTGAACGCTAGACGCTTGAGAAGCTTAAAGTAGCAGGCAAACATGTCTTCGATCAGTCCATCGGGAAATAGAAGGTCGACATAGTCCCAACTTAAAGTCAGTGCGTCTTGTTCCTCAAACACTTGATGATCGAGCCAAATATTAGGAGTCTGCGAACAGCGATAAACTACCTTGCCGAGAGGTTCTGCTTTACGGGCCGGGATGTCGCCAAGAATACTTGTGAAAACGACTGAAATGACATTGAGCGGATCAATACCACGCTCCCGTTTCAGTTCTCGCAATACATCGACACCGTTGACACGGCTATGATCGAATCGCTCCCAAAACGATGACTGTAAACGCAACGCCCTCGTCGCAAATGTTTCGGACTTGATTTCCTCGTCTTCGACAGAGAGCAACATTAGAGAAGTGAAGTCACCAAGCACAGGCTGGAGTTCTGGTTGCAGTGACTGTCGATTAAACAATGTCGTCATTACGCTGTAAGAATTAGTACGACTCCATCGCGTTAGCACTGACGTAAATGCCGCAAGGAGGGCGGCCGTCGGCGTCAATCCTAATTCCTGACAACGGGAGCGGAACGATGCCCACTCTGCTGCACTCAATGTTTCTTCCAAGCGTCGAAATCGTGGTGGTGTCACCTCGTGAGTTGAGCGAAACATCGGGAGTTCGGGAGCGGGTTCTATCTTGCCGAGTTGTTCCCGCCAAAAGTCCATTGATCGTCGATAAGAATCGGTAGCTTTCGCTGCTTGAGTCTCTAGGACGAAATCGCGATAGGAGCCCGTAATGGGAGGTAGGACAATGCCTGGATTCTTGTATATAAGCTGCAACTCAACCAGCAATAGGCCTACACTGAAAGCGTCGATGACCAACAGGTTGAAACTGAAAAACAGACGTGTAATCTGTTCACTCGTTCGCACCCCAACTACTTCGCAAAACGGCCAGTGATGACGCACTTGATGAGACATGCGTGATCGGATCTCCTCCAACCGCGAGCACCGCAACTCTTCTGGTTGGCCAGATAGATCTTCGAACGGAATGCTAAACATCGGGCACTCGTTGAGGATCCTCTGACGTCCGTCTGGCAGGATGTCGGCACGTAGCATCGCATGTCGCTCGAGCAACTTCTTCATCGCATCAGAAAGTCGATCGAAGTCTAAACTTTGGCAGTCCATTTCACAATAAACGTGCGTCGCGACACCACCAAGACCTTGCGGAATCGACTGTCCGATCCAATAGGCCTGTTGTGTTTCGGTCAGGGGAAATGGCTCGAAACTGTCACTGTTTGCCAAAACGCCGACATTTGATTTTTGATTACTTTCGCTTGAGGCCACCTTTTGAAGTAACAACTCTCTCAAACGATCTCGTTTTCGCTTTTCCAACTGACCGGCTTCGCAGGGAGTCGAGCCAGGCCCAGACGACTTAGGATTCGACGACGGTGTTGACATGCTTATATCGATCTCAGGTCACTTTGAAAAACTGCTGATTCACAGTCTTGAAACGTATGTTCGTCCACACAGAATCACCTATCAGCATTCTCTGCTTCAGCGAGTAGTCGTTCGACCTCGGAGTCACTCATCGAGTCGATTTCATGAGCCATTCGTAACGCTGCTTCCGAATCGAGCGAATCCCAGCTTGTCCCGCTTCTAGTTACGTTGACGACGCTCGCGAGACTATCGCGGATCATTATCGCCAGCGATTGAACAGTTCCACCTTCAACGAAGAGCATTGGCGGAATCGTTGCCTTAGTTGCGGTTTCTAATCGGTGCTGAAGTTCAAGCGCCATCAAAGAATCCACGCCTTGGTTAATAAGCGGTGCCGTCGTGTCAATCCGATCCGCCGAGATCCCCATGACGCTGGCTACTTCGCTGACGATAAAGCCGACAAGTATATCCATCAACTCGTCCGGTGCCGCTTTTGAGACCAGAGTTAGGATTTCATGTTGATCGCGCTCGGATTCTGAAAGCTGAGTGGACTCCATTACATCGTCAAAACGGCGAATCTTAGTCACTCCAGGCAGTTTCTGGCGTACCCGACTCCAATCAATGTCGGCGACGCCAATTTGGACTGGATTAATTGCGATGAGTTTTCTCAACACAGCCAAATATTCTTCTGATGTGACAGCGGCGAATCCGTTGATCTCGGCTAGTGAGTCCAACACTTGTGGATTACGTGCCACCCAGCCAACATCCTGAACGACACCCCAGTTGATGGATAGTGCCGGCTGACCGCGCAGCCGTCGCCATACTGCAAACGAGTCTAGGAATGTATTGGCAGCAACGTAATTCGACTGGGCTGGACTACCCAGAAGCGATGTAAAGGACGAAAAAAGCACGAAAAGATCGAGATCCAAATGTTCGGTCGCGCGATGTAGATTCCAAACACCAATTGTTTTTGGTTGTAACACTTTGTCTAGGGTGTCTCCATCCATTGCAGTCAATGGTTTGTCGTCCACACGCATTGCAGAGTGAAAGACGCCGCGAATGGGTGGTAGAGATTTAGCATGGACTACGAGGGCTTCGTCTAGCTGAGCGAAGTTGGTAATGTCCGCTTTAACAGTAACAATGCGTCTTCCTACAACCTGTTGTCGTTCAATCTCGTCTTTAATCTCCGAAGAGACTTGTCCACTTTTGCTGAGGAGAATAAGATTCTGTGCACCCTGGCTAATCAGCCATTTGGCGAGTTCAAACCCAAAGCCACCGAGTCCACCGACGATGAGATAAGTCGCATTGGACTGAATGGAACGCGACATCTGGTTTCTTGACGCATGATCCTTTGGCTCGCACTCCACATCTAATAACACACCCCGATCGATCGAGACGACAACCTTACCCTTATGCTGTGCCCGAGCAACATGCTCGAACGCTTCTCGCACACGCGATATGGGAAATGTGCGGTGCGGGAGTGGATGAAGCTCGTTTTGCGAAAGCAAGTCGACCACAATACGAAGTTCGCTTGCAATGATGTCGGGGCGTTCGGCCATCATTTGATCTAAATCTACCGAAGAGAAATGCAGATTTCTTTGGAACGGCGTTAGCGACAGCTTTGCGCCAGCATGAATATCGTTCTTGCCGATTTCCACAAAATGCCCGTATCTCGACACAACTGACAAACTAACAGCAAGGCTCGAACCAGCAAGTGAGTTCAATACTAGTGACACTCCGTTATTTTCACTCCATTTCATAACCTCATCGCCAAAGTCGAGAGTGCGTGAGTCTCCGACCATTTCTACTCCAAGTGACAGAAGGAAGTCACGTTTGTCCTGACTTCCCGCCGTTGCGAAGACACGCAGCCCTAACATTTTGGCAATTTGCACGGCCGCCTGCCCAACCCCTCCTGCGGCAGCATGAATAAGCACAAGGTCGCCTTTCTTTAATCGTCCTATCGTGACCAATGCGTAATGCGCAGTAGCAAATGCGACTGGGATTGTGGCCGCCTCGTCGAAAGAAAGATTATCCGGTTTACGAATTAGAAGCTCAGCCTTTGTCGTGACGTGTGTTGCAAAACAGTTGGGAGCACAAGTAATAACAGGATCGCCGACGGACCACTGATTGACTCCTTCGCCAACGGCAACAACATGACCCGCACATTCGATTCCGAGTCGCTGACCGACATAACCTTCGTTGAATGTCTCTTCCGGCAACAATCCGAGCGCAATTGCAACGTCTTTGAAATTTAGTCCGGTGGCGGCGACTTCAATCTGAACTTCGCCGTGTCTTGGCTTAGAAGGCCGAAAAGGAGCGAAATGGAGCCGATCCAAAAGCCCCGGACCGTCTGTCTCCAATCGGATCGGTGTTTCAGAGACGTTGACTTTCTGCGTCTGTTTCGACAATCCGCGTTGTAACCGGATCACGTATCGGTGCGAACCTCTGATCATCACCTCTACTTCGTCCGAGCTTCCATGAAGTTCTTCAAGCAACGCCTTCTGTTCGCGGCTGTCAGTGCGATTGGACAGATCAATCAATCGACAGTCGAGTGCTGGATGCTCGACCAGTGTGGTACGGGCAAGCCCCCAAACAAGGCTTTGGATGGGGTCAATTCCGTCTGGTCGGCATTCCTTCGACTGGTTTAGTTCGCTACCACCTTCAACCATTAGGGTTCTACATTGTGCCTGCTCTGTTACAACGCACAATCGGATCACCTCAATCGCGTCACCTGCTTGAACAAGAGCACGCACGATATTCACATAAGAGTGAGCAATCCGTATTACTCGATCCCGATTGGCAATGCCGTCATTCAAGATGTGTGACTCACATCGTTCCGGAAGCGACCAAGCATGTACTACTTCAACTGCAACTGAACAATTGACGGATATACTGGCCAGAAGCATCTGAAATGCTTCAATCGAATCAACTGGCAGTGAATATGAGTCTTCGCCGTTTCTTTCGAACTCGTTACCGGTGCGAACATGGACTGCCCCGTGACCGGCCGCGTGGGCATCTTGTGCAAGCAGATCCCAAACATCCAGATCGTCCGTGAAAACAATTCGAACGCAGGGTTTGTCACGTAACGATTTCTTCACATCGACGTGACTTGCTATCGAGCCATCCGTTTGCCCAGACGCTGGCCGCTCGCTTGAGAGCCCCGTCGCAACCACGATAGAATGGACGGAGCGTGAAGCTTCGCTAGAGTCACCTACGACTCGTACATCCGCGAAGGGAAGAGATGAAAGCTCACGATGCCAAACTGATTGAGGTGCCCACGGATCGATACCTCGTACCTCTTCATCTTCAAAATACCACCAGTCACGTATCAGCCCAAACGAAAGTAGTGCCAGGTTATTCAGTCGTGTACCCTCAAGAATCAACATTGCGCCATTTCTATCGAGCAGTGAGGTCAACCGGCGAAGCGTGGCGCGAATATTCGGAGTTGCGTGAATCACATCTGAGGCAATGATCATATCGAATCGGCGATGTGAAAACCCCTGTTCGGATGGATTCCTCGTCAAGTCCAACTCCCGAAATTCCATCCAATCTTGCCCAGCGAACCGTTCTCGAGCGCGACTAACGAAATGAGCTCCTAGATCGGTAAACGTATATGATACCGTTGCTGATTTCAAAACCGGAAACAAGTATGCCGTTAATCCGGCTGTACCGCCGCCCACCTCGAGAATTCGCAGAGATGAGGAATTTGTCGTAAGCAAGTCCTGAACGGTTTGGCGAAGCATCATATTGTGGACTCGATAAGTAAGCGAGTCAGCGTAGAGATGTTCGGCTAGCGAAAAACCTCCTCCTGGAAATATTACCTCCAGCCCCTCCGCACTGCCCGTCAGCACGGATGCGAGCGAATCAGCTCCTCGCCGAAGCAATGATGCTTCAGCCAAAAAACCGGACGACTTTTTCCAGAATCGATTCCATAGAGGAATCATATCGCGATCGATCCGCTGATAATCTGTCTTGATCTTCCAATGGTCGCCCACCTGCTCGGCCAAGCTTTCATTCACGAGCATGCGGAGCAAACGCCCAAGCAGTCGAAATTGAAAGTCATTTGTTGGTATGCCAAGCTTAGTAGCAAGTTGTTCAGTCGTAAATAACTCGTTGGTATGCGGCGACCATCCAAGCGAATCCAATGCACGAACAGTCGCAACGCTGGCTAGACGCTCCATGGTCGGCCAAACATCTTTGTACAACCTTTCGAAGTTGTACTGTCGGTCGAGCTTTTGAGCCGTTCTACGAAGCGTTTGCTCAAGTTCATCGTTATTAGCTTTGACGCCAGGTTGATGGCGTGAATCACAATGCGGCAGCGGTTGCGAAACCCATTGGGGGGCATACAACATCCCATCGCTTTTGCTCGTTCGTTCTATGCTTCGCGTCGTTCGAGCTTTGAAGGACAGCACCTCAATGCAAACATTTCCATCATCATCGATCAGTTTGATATCACCAACGAAATAGTCTGAGCCACGCTCAGTGACAACAGCATGGGCCCAAAGCCGCGACGGCGGCTTACGAAGGTAACGATAGCTACCAATACGAACCGGCAATAGAAGGCTCTTGGTAAAAGAATCATTGGCACATTGTTCACCCAGCGCGAACGCGCCAAAAATACATTGCAATGCACTATCAACCAAAGCTGGATGGGCCAATAGAATCGCCTCCCGCTGAGCTTGATTTCTAGATATCTTTTCTGATGATTTAAGCGATACTCGCGCAACCGCTTCGGAGTCTCCACACCACACCTCGTCGACGCCCTGGAAGGCTGGTCCGTATCGGAATCCAAGGGCATTCAGCGCATCATAAAATTCGTCACCGTTATAGTGAGTTCGACAACGGTTTCGAGCACTATTCCATTTAAATACACATCTTGGACCTTCTTTGTCGATCGGTTGTATCTGACCTGTGGCATTTTGAGTCCACGTACCCGTTTCGCGACCAATTCGAGTATGTATGGCAAACGTCAGCCCATGGGAATCGACAATTGTCTGCACTTCCGGGGACTTTGCTTCATCCACAATCAACGGCTGCAGAAATCGCACATCTTTCAGATCGAAACGTTCACTTCGAAATACCTTCGCGGCAGCTTCGAGTGCGAGTTCAATATATCCAACTCCAGGAAAAATAATCGAGGACCCAATCAAGTGATCGTTGATCCATGGATGGCCGTAGACATCCAAATACGTGATCCAACTCGAACTCGGTTCGATTGAACTCATTCGATCGCCCAGCAGTCCACTTGATTGTTGCTCCGCAGGGAGCATCGCATCTTTGAACCAGTATCGCTCACGTTGCCATGGGTAACTTGGCAGCCTCACGTTAGTAACGCCATCCGCAATATGAGACAACCAATCGATTTCACTTCCCTCAACGTACAAGCGTCCAAGCGACTCTAGCAGTGTCGCCAAGCCGGGTCGATCACGACGAAGCGATGGCAACGCGGTCACCTGACAATTTGACGCGTCAACACACTCATCAATCGATCGCGTGAGCACCGGGTGAGGAGAAATTTCCACAAGCTGGTTTACTTCAAGAGCCGACTCATCCAAAACGGCATCAGAATTGTCGTTTACAGGTGGCCACGATGAATCTCCAAGCAATTGATCAATCGCTTCAAGAAAACGCACTGGCTGTCTTACATTGTTCCACCAATATTCTGGGCCGAGTTCCTCGCCCTCGATAAAGCCGCCGGTGACAGTTGAAATTAACGGAATGTTTCCGGATCGAGGTTTAATATCGCTCAGAGATGCAAGTAACTCGTCACGAATAGGATCCATCAATCTACAGTGGAATGGGACATCGGTGGCAAGAAAGCGGTGAAAGACACTGCGACTACGCAGGTTCGCTACAATTGACTCGAGCTCTTGCGTCTCCCCAGCGATTGATACCGTTTTTGGGCTGTTGATCGCAGCAATCTCCGCCCTATATCGGCCTTTGGTAAGCAATGATTGCATTTCGTCAGGTGTCAACGCGACCACTAACATTCCACCGCTGCCTGATGTAAGTTGCTGGCATCGACTGCGATGAAATACTAGTTTGACCGCATCTTTTAGATCAAAGCATCCGGCAACCGTTGCCGCCGCAACTTCTCCAACACTGTGACCGACGACTGCTGCTGGTTCAACACCCCACGATCGCCACAACGCCGCGAGCGCCATTTGCAGCGCGAAGATTGCCGGTTGCCCCACCGATGTCATGGCAAGTTGCGACTGTTCTTCCGATGCTTGCAGCTCGTCCCAGAGCGACCAGCCAGCCACAGACTCAAATAAATCGCAAATATTCCGAAGTTCATCGCGGAAAACTTCTGACTGATCACAAATGTCTCGTCCCATTCCGGCCCATTGAGGCCCCATCCCCGAGAAAACAAATGCTTGACGCTGCGACTTCGACGATTTGATGCGGCCGCGGGTGATGCCGACGTCATTCTCACCGTGGGCGACCTTTATAAGATTGCCTATGAGATCTTGCCGGGTGTCAAATATGATTGCGGCGCGGCAGGTATGATGAGCACGTCCAATGCAATTCGAGGCGACAATGTCATCGAGAGACATGCGTTTAAGACCGCCAGATATCAATTCGTTTGCCAACGATAAAGCGTAATCTGAGACGGCCTGATCCGCTCTCCCCGAAATGGGCAACATACGAAATCCCCCCGGCCTACCATCGCGACTTTCAATTGTCACTTCACTTTGCGAAGATCTCGGAGGACCGCTGCCGAGCAATAAATGGGCATTAGCTCCACCGAAGCCAAACGAATTCACACCGGCAGTTCTGGTACCTTCTTCACGCTTTGGCCAATTTGTCAAATCTTCCACGACACGTAGCCTACAAGATGGCTTTACGAGTTCTTCATTGGGGCGTGCATAATTAATCGAGGGCGGAATATGCCCATGATGAATAGCCAAGATCGTTTTTATCAGTCCGGCAATACCAGATGCCGTTTCCAAGTGACCTATATTCGTTTTGA
This sequence comes from Blastopirellula marina, assembly GCF_002967765.1. Lineage (NCBI taxonomy): Bacteria > Pseudomonadati > Planctomycetota > Planctomycetia > Pirellulales > Pirellulaceae > Blastopirellula > Blastopirellula marina. The sequence goes on from NZ_PUHY01000005.1 coordinate 865,468, forward strand.
CGGACCCAATGAGACAGGGAGAATTGGAGACGCGACTTTTCCCGAAAACCCGGTTGAGAGCACGGAGTTCAATCCGATCACCAACTGGAGTTCCCGTGCCGTGGGCCTCGATGTAGTCGACATCGCAACCAGCAATACCGGCATCACTAAGCGCCGCCTCTAGAAGAGCCACCTGTGCCTCTTCACTTGGTACCGTAAGCCCGGTCGTTTGGCCATCCTGATTAGTAACTGCTGATCGAATAACTGCGTAGATTCGATTTCCATCTTTGATCGCGTCGTCAAGTGATTTTACATAGATCATCCCAGCCCCTTCGGCCCTTACATAGCCGTCCGCGTCAGCATCAAACGACTTGCACCGGGCATCTGCCGCCAACATCGATGCAACATTGAAACCAACAGTCGTTTCGGGACGCAACATCAGGTTGACACCCCCGATTAGCGCTGCCGTTGAACGGCGTTCCCAAATACTCTGGCAAGCAAGAGTTGCTGCTACCAGGGACGAGGAACAGGCGGTATCCACAGACATGCTTGGACCTCGAAGGTCCATCGCATACGAAAGCCTGTTAGAGATCAGGCTGCCAACTGATCCAGAAATAGTGTAGGCGTCGACTTCAAGAGCCAGCTCTCGATCCTGAAGAACTCCGTAATCTTGCCCTGAGACTCCGACAAACACTCCCGTCGATGTACCGGCGAGCGAATTGGGATCCAGTCCAGCATCCTCAATCACTTCCCAACCCAGTTCCAGCAGGAGCCGTTGTTGTGGGTCGAGCCTTTTCGCCTCTTTTGGCGAGATTCCGAAAAACGCTGCATCAAACCTATCGACGTTACTCAGAAAGCCGCCCCGCCGAACAACTTTACCGACTAATCCGTTTGCTGCGAGATGCCGCTCATCCCAGCGTCCCTCTGGTACATCCGAGAGTCCATCACCTCCTTGCGATAACATTTTCCAGAATGCATCTGGACTATCCGCTTCACCGGGAAAGCGACAGGCAATACCAACAATTGCAAGAGAACTTCTGGTCATGGCAGGTAGTTTTGATTTGTTATCTAGCATTCGTTCTTAATCGGTAGGGCTCGCTTACCCAAGAAGATGCAACAGTTCAACACCTTGTTGCATACGTTTGCATGCTACCAAACAACGTGGTCTAAACACCTCTAATCGATCAGATCAGAGTAAGCGTCGAAGGACTGGTCGCCAAAAAACTCCTTATATCATGGTGCGACGACCGAGTATTTCTCGCGGAGCGAAAGGCGGCAAGTGCGATACGTGCAAAGTATAACTGGAATGCTTGCTGTAGGTAATATAAAATCGACCAAACGAGAGTGTACTGACATGCTCATTTTAAGCAACGTTATTTGTAGAATTATCGAAAACCTTCCGCTTTCCCAGTGCAATTTACTCATCCATAAGCAGCCTGCTGTGGCGTTCGATGTCACTTAACGCGATAACACAAACTTACAATTCTTTCACCAACGAACGCTCTTCGTGATACGTCACACTTTTTTGCGTCGTAGTGCTTAACCTCTTACCAATTAATACCCCAAAGAACAACGAGCTGCGAATGCAATCTCAAGATGTGATACGAGCAGTGCTCGCTGAGCGACGAAATCGTCGCCAGGTAAATAAGATCCTTCACGGTTTTCCATCGCCTCGTTTCTGGAAGCCACCTTCGCCTCAGCAACGAGACGCGTACGTCAGTTTCATCAAGGAGTGGTCTAGTGATGCCGAAGAAGTTGACTTCTACGTCGGAGTGCCATACTGCCCGAAGACGAATCCCAGAAAGTGTGGATATTGCCTCTTTCCAGTCGAGGTATTTAACGGATCAAATCAACTAGACGCATATCTTGATTTATTGTTCGCCGAAGGGCAATTGCAGCCTGAACTTAAACTTATGCGTCCAACGTCAGTATTTATTGGCGGAGGCACGCCTAACCTACTTAAGGTTGGGCAAATGAACAGATTGTTTTCGATTCTCGATAGCGTGTGCCCCGCTTGGCGGAAAGCCCAGCTTCTGACTTTCGAAGGGCTACCGGCTTTGTTTACTAGGGAGAAACTGGCTTGTCTCGCGGACAATGGTATTCATCGAATTAGTATGGGCGTCCAGCAACTGGATGATGAATTATGTGCCCTCAGTGGTCGCCGCCAGAGGGTATCCGAGGTACTGCAGGTCCTGCAGTGGTGTGAAGAAATCGGATTGAATTGTAACGTCGACCTGATTTTTGGGTGGCCGCGTCAAACTATTCCGTCGATGATAAGTGGTCTTCGAAGATTAGCCGATGAGACAAGCGTCGATCATATTACTCACTATGAATTGAACGTTGGCGGCTCATCGGAATTCGCACTTAATCTGCGACACGACCTACCTGATGCGAAACTAACACGAGATATGTACCTTGAGGGCAGACGTTTTCTGTTGAGCCGTGGTTTCCGACAGGATACTAGCTATGACTTTGCTCGCAGCGATCAGTCAAATCCTACTCCACATGATTATCGAGAATGTTGGTCGAAGTTTGAAAGGCGATTAATCCGCGGACTTGGATTCGCAGCCATCTCGGATATCACCTCCAATTCGATGAACTCCGGCTGGACCGTAAGGAACCAATCGATCTTAGGTGATTACGAATCAAGTGTCGTAGCGTCGGAAGTCCCGCTAGAGTTGGTTTATTTTCGCAAAAAGGTAGATGTCCAGCTTTCTTTTCTTTTTCGTGAAGTTCAGTCGCTACGGTTGTCCGATGCAGACTTCCGCAAAGCGTTCGGAGAATCGATACACCGCCGCTTTGGTGTTGAATTGAAAGTTTTGGCTGAAGCCGAAATGATTAAGCTAAGCGGAGATCAAATAGAACTGACTGAATCTGGTTCGTACCACGTACCACTCATCCAGGAAATTCTCGCGTATGAACGTCAAAACGAACTTGTTGCCAACCGAATATGTCGCATGAAATAGCCTAACTCATGAGACTATTTCGTCGAGTTGCAATAGCATTTCAAGACTCCGTCGTGTGGTCCGTTTCATCGCTCTCGTGTGCTAGTCGTCCTTTCAGAAGCGTTATAAGCGATTCGACTGATTCGTCTTTAAAAACTTCGTCTGGTGGTATTATTACCCCCAAGCTTTCCTCCAAACCGATCACAAAGTCCATCGACAGAAGTGAATCAAATTGCACTTCCGATAGCGTTCGAGAAGGTTCATTTTCGTAAAAGGTAATGTTTGAATTTGCTTCAGCAATTCGACGCAGAGTGGCGAGAATTGCGTTACGTATAACTTGCGGGGAAGCCATAGATCTGTTCCTGAATTTATCCTAACCAACTGTACGATTATACTAGCGTCAGTGCAGGAGATGAGTTCTGACCTGAACTACTTCGACTTTAAAGTAGCTTACCATGCCGTTTGATGAAATACGCGGCCTTACCTACTTTCCCGTTTCCTAGGCCCTATCAAAACACCCTGTCAACCCATCGTTTTCAAGTACTTTTGAATGAACGCCCATTTGAGCATTCCGAGGAAGTGTCTTGCTCGCTTCTCGAAGTGGGTTAGGATGCGGCGGCATTCTTTCAGCCAGCCGAACAAACGCTCGACGATGTTTCGTCGTTGGTACGTTTCCTTATCGAACTCAACGAACCGTGCGCCTTGGTCTTCGTTCGACTTGCTCGGGATGATGGGCTGGATGCTTGTCTCGACCAGATATTCGTCGATCCACTTGGCTAGAAATCCTTTGTCGCCTGCGAGAAAGATCGGTGTGATAAACTCTTCCGAATCATCGCCTCGCACTTCGCACGTCTTCATAAGCTCGTGCAAGCAACTGGACTCATGGGCTTGGCCAGGTGAGAGTATGGAGTGCAGCGGATGGCCGTGCAAGTCACACAGCAGATGGATTCTGGTGCTAAAACCGCCACGAATGTGGCCTAGGGCTTCACATCTAGCCTCCTCATTCGCCCCCTTTCACGGCACCGGCAGCACACTTGGCGGCTCGAACGGTCGTGCCATCGACGCATTACAACTCGCTGTCGATCACTCCCGCATCCACGTGAGCGGCACGCAGCAGGTCAAGAAGTTTATCGAGCGTTTCGCCCTGATTCCACGCCATGAACAGGTCACAGCTTGTGCCCCACTTGCCGAACTCCTTCGGCAGGTCACACCAGGGAGCAGCAGTTCTCATGATCCTCAGAATGCCATCGACCACCATCCGCCGATCGACTCGTGGCCGGCCTGTGCGAGCAGACGGCGGAAAGATGCCAGCAATCAATTCCCGTTGATCATCAGTGAGACGATGGCGTGCCATGGTCGACCTCTGTGCGTTGAAAAGAGAAAGTGCCCTTCAACGGTTGGAGGTCATCAATTGAAAGTCAAAATACCGTTTTCTGGCAGAGCCTAGTTTATACAGATCGAATTGACTATTAAGGTGGCATGCGATGGACATTCTAATTAAGGACGTTGCGTCAGCGCTCCCCGATCAGATCTTAACCGACGAAACGATCTATCAAACCAGCGGCAACAGTAGCACAACGAAACGCATGCGGATCGACCAACTCATCAGTCGAACTGGAGTCCAGTCACGACCGATTTTGCCCGCTGGCTACTCCATACTTGATCTCGCCGAACAAGCTTGCCGAATCGTATTGCGTCGCCAACCGGGTAGTCCAATCGATGGCCTCATCTTCTGCTCACAGACACAGGAAGCTCGGATTCCGGCATACGCTTGTATCCTTCATGGCCGCCTCGAGTTGCCTCCCCGCTGTGCGGCATTTGATATCGGGCTCGCTTGCTCTAGTTACATATACGGGCTGCAGACAGCATCTGGCTGGATTCGCTCCGGTATCTGCTCTAATGTGTTGGTAGTGACTGCCGACGCCTATTCCCGCCATTTATCGCGCGATGACTTGGCTTCCCGTGTTCTTTTTGGCGATGCCGCGTCCGCCACGTTGGTCGCTAAAGAATCGGGACGACTATTGATAAGTAACGGAGCCTTCGGAACTGATGGCCGCTGTTTCCAGGCCTTCTGGACGCCACACTCCGATCTCGACAAAAGGACTACTAACAAAGGCTCAATTATTTGCATGAATGGACGCGACGTCGCCAGTTTCGTAATTCGGGAGATGCCAAAAGCAATTTCGGCCTACCTTAAAACACTGAACTTGGAACTCGATCAAATTGATCAATTTATCTTTCATCAAGCCAGCATGCTACTGCTTGAGCGTCTTAGGAAATCGCTGGGGATCGAAGCAGATCGCTTTCTAATTAACTTAAACAAGACAGGTAATCTCGTTGGCTCGTCAATTCCACACCTGCTGAGTAATATCCTTCATGACCGGTTCAGCTCGATTGAAAACGATAGCCGTGTACTCTTCGGTGGTTTCGGGGCTGGCATGTCCTGGGGGCTGATGGCAGGTAGAATAGTGAAGCCAAGCTGAACTTCGAGATTGCTTGACATCGCCGCCATTTTTGTAGCTCTAGTAGAGCATTTCTGTCCTAACGGACCTGAACTCGCAAGATAAAGACTTCAATGCCAAGCAATGATCAAGATTCGCTCTTTTGATGGAAATTGGGACGAACTGGCTTCGTTTGTAAACCGATGCTGGAAAGTCCAGCACGGTGGGAAGGGGTACTTTTTCCATTGGCATCCCGACCTATTGAGATGGCAGCTTAACTCTGGCGATGGTCATGAAGACCTTGCAGTCGTTGCTTACAACGGCGGTCGACTCGTTGGCTCCTTTTTGGCGATTCCCTATAGTTTTCGACTCGGTAGACACAGCATTCGTGGCAGCATTGGAAGTTGGTGCACGGCGGACCCAAGTCAACCAGGAGCCGAATTAGTGATGCGACTCGTCAACGAACAACGAAAGCGACACCTCGAATATGAGTTGGCTTTTATGCTGGGCTACGTAGCGAACGACCACAACTCAATTGCGTACCGATTCTGGAGACGTTATTCAAGAGCGTACCCAAATCTCTTTCGTTTCCAATGCAAGAGTCAGGTGTGGCTAAGACCGCTGGACATACAGGCCCTTGCAAAGCTTTCGCTATCGCCGATGCAAAGATGGTGGCTCGATGCAGTTTCTCAGATGCCCATCCCGCTGCGCAAAACCGCAAGTTGCTATGAACGGCGAGTTCCAGACGTCCGCGACATACCAACGGCCGATCTACAAAGTTTTCTTCAAGAAGGCGATCGTGAGTGCCAGTTGGCAATCGATTGGTCAGAAGAATTGATCAAGAAGCATCTTTGCGATGACCTCGTCATGACCCACATTAAGAGAGATTCCGAAGGTAACATCGAATCATTGGTTAGCTCTTTTTCCATCGACATCGTTGGAGCAAACACCACGCAAACAACGCAAATCGACTTATTACGAGGGCCTAACAGCAGATATGTTGGGTCGGTGCTACGTAATGCACTAGATGACGCGAGAGAGGCTGGTTCCGCAATGGCATTTTGCCTGGGAAATCACGATTCCAAGTTGTATCTCTTGCGACATGGATTCTTTCCGATTGGAAATTCCGTACACTTGGTCTCCCTATTCCCAACAGTCGATTTACCGGCCGCGTCCAACGACTTCTCGTTGGTAATGCGCTAGATTGGGTGTTAAGTGTTTTTGCATAAGCTTGCACAACTTGTATTCTTAGCCCTCCAGGCCACGTCCATGGAGAGGACTAGTTCGCATAGAGTGAGGTGCCAGCGGGCTAAAGTGGCATCAAAGACATTTAGTGGGTAGTATTCCCAGGAAAACTCTTGTACGCTACGTTCTTTTGGATTTCACCCTTATATTTTAATTTTCATATCCGAAAATGACGTCAATGTGATTGCACTCTGCTACTCACATCATTCAGTTGCCCTGACCTTGACTTGGCACTAAGATCCCCATGTCAACCGCTGAATCTGATTCTCACGGTAATCCGAGACCGTTGTCGTCCCCTGAATATGCAGTTCAGGCCGTAAATGTGACAAAGACATACACCAATGGATATGTCGGCGTGAATGCAGTTCGGGGAATCTCAGTTGCAATCCCCTGTGGCCAGATGGTAGCGATAATGGGACCTAGCGGATCGGGGAAGAGTACGCTGCTACATATGCTTGGTGGCCTTGAGCGACCGACGAGCGGTCAAGTGTTTATTGATGGAAGTGACATTGCAAAGTACAGTGAATCGAAGTTGACTGTACTACGCCGGCAAAAACTCGGTTTTGTGTTTCAGACATTCAATTTGCTTTCGGTGCTCAATACAATTGAGAATGTCGCCCTTCCTTTATTGCTAGACGGAGTCGATTCTGGCAATGCTTATTCTCGAGCTGAGGAGTCGATAAGAGAGGTAGGCCTAGACCATCGACGGAACACGCTTGTGAATAGGCTTTCTGGTGGCGAGCGTCAGCGTGTCGCCGTTGCTAGGGCATTGACCATCCAACCGACACTCATCCTTGCCGATGAACCTACCGGCAACTTGGATTCCGTTAACGGTGAGCAGTTAATGCATCTTTTCTGCGAACTTGTTCACTCGAAAGGTCAGACGGTCGTGATGGTCACCCACGATGCAAACATCGCGGCCTACGCAGATCGAATGATAGTGATTCAAGATGGCCGAGTCGCGGAAGACGTTACAGTCAAATCGCACTCTCCCGCAATAGAAGAGGACCACCAGGATTCTACAGGGAATGGGTCGAGTTTCGATGTATAAGTTTCGACTTGCCTTCGCCTGGCTTCGAGATCGTAAATTGCGATCGCTACTCACAGTTTTGGGGTTGGCGATAGCAGCAATTGCGACCTTTGCCGTTCTTCAGGCCGAGACCGCAACAAGAGTTAGCGTTCGAAATCTTTCGGGAGCCGCGGGTCAGCGGCATGTCGCTCAGCTGCGTCGCATTGATGGCGAGTTTTTCTCATCCAAGATAGCCGAACAGATTGGCGCCAATTCTTCTGTGATCGAAAGTGTACCTATATGCTCTGACTTTGGCGCCTACAAAGCTTACAGCAAAGAAGTGCGAGGATTATTTATTGGGGCAGATTTCCATAGTTATTCGGGCCTGGCCAACCTAAAAATCGTGGAAGGACGCCGTTACAATACCGACAACGAGGCGATTCTAGACCAGAGTGCTGCCAAATATCTTGGGATCAACCTTGGCGACGTCATCTTTGTACGCACGAGTCATTTGCTTCTTTGGCGCCGCCGGAAGATCGTTGGTTTTTTTTCGGTTCCCCCGACAAATTCTACGGGCGAACCGCCGACGCTGGTAACTACACTGCCAAGTGCCGAGTTACTTGTTCGTAGGACCGACGCGATATCGTCTGTGCTGCTCGAGTCAAAACAAAGCCTAGATGAGCTTCAGCAGAGTGGCAAGACTCCTGAAGTTCCGGAAGGTTTTTCGCTGACTCAGATCCGCGCCCGAATGATGCTTGATGAACCGACGGAACGACTCATCTTTTTAAGTGTCCGTATTGCATCATTCTTGGCGATCTCAACCGCAATATTTGTTGGTGTCAACACGTTTACGATGGCAATTGCCGAACGCAATTCGGAGCTGGCAACCATTCGCCTGATCGGCGGCACCCGTCCTCAGCTGGTCAGCCTGATTGCAATCGAGTCGATTTTGATGGGCCTGTTTGCTGGCGTGCTAGGTTGTTTGATCGGCCCTTACGCTGGTCATGCGCTTGCGCATGGTATTCTGAATTTGCTTGGCTCAGAGCCTGGCACCTCGCCCGACGCATCTCTACCTGTATGGCTACCTATCTTGTTCGGTCCAGTACTCTCTCTCACTTCGGCGGGGTTTCCAATGCTCTCGCTATGGCAAACTTCTCCTCTACACGCAGGATCTGGCAACGACCAATTCGTTGTTGGAAATAGACGAATCTTACTAGTTCTTCCCGGCTTTATTCTACTAGCCCTTGCGATCATTCTGAGCTGGTCTCAGCCGTCTTTCATGTCGAAGACGCAAGTCGTCATCTCCAGCTTGGCATTGACAGCAATCGGGGGGACTGCTTTGACACCGCTTTGGGTAGTTGCATTGTCGAGTGTGGCTGCCCGCTTGTTCAAACCTGTAGCAAATGTCGAATCAATGGTTGCGAGCCGGCAGCTTCGATTGAATCAAATGCGTAGCATACTTACTGCTGCGGTCCTAATGCTCGTCTGCGCAACCACGTTTGCAATTGGAAATACTACTATTGCAATTACTCGTGACATCGAAAACTGGGCTCAAGCGACGTTTAGTGGTGACTTCCTGTTAAGAGCAAGTAAACCAACGCTTAACATTGGCGCCAGTGATGCCGTCGACTCTAAAACTGGTCGCGAACTTGAGGCACTAGGCGGGATTGAACGACTCGACCGCGTTCACTTTGGACGTGCATTGATAAATGACCGGGACGTTATCCTAATGACTCGCGACTTTGACGCTATGAAAGAGTTCCCGCTTTTGGTCGAGGAAGGTCAGCCCGACTCGGTAAATAAAGGCCTTCGTGATGGGCAGGTCGTGCTCTCGACGGTCTTGGCGAATGAGATGGGTATCAAAGTCGGTCAAACGGTCTCGATCGGTATGGAGGGCAACAACATTGAAGCGACTGTGGCAGGATTGATATCGGATTTCACCGCTGGCGGGAATGTCATGTTGATGAACCGCTCGATAGTAAAAAGCACGTTCGGCTTAAACGATGTTCATGTTTTCATAATTTCTGCAAAGAGCGGCAAAGTCGAGGAAGTTCGCAATGAGATTGAGAAAATAGCGGCTGAGCACTCTTTGATCTTCCAAGATCTGACTGAGTTCCGTGAATCGGTGGATGCGTTAACGTCATCAGTTACGTCAGGACTTTGGGCGTTGCTTTTTTGCGCCGTGCTCGTCGCTTCGTTCGGCGTTGTCAACACTGTAGCTATGAATGCGATGCAGCAAACTCGCGAGTTTGGACTCCTCAAAATCACGGGGATGCTACCAAAGTCAGTATTTCTGACGGTCAGTTTTCAAGCGATTGGCATTGGTGTAGCTGGGATACTTCCAGGAGTTGTTCTAGGAGTCGTTCTCGCACTAATGATATCAGCTCAGTTTCAAGCCTTATTTAGTCGTAGCATCAACCTGTTGATCGATCCAGTTTTCGTTCTAGTTGGCTTTGCTGCGGGACTGCTTGCTATAACAATCGCCTCTCTGCTCCCTGCAATTCGCGCCATTCGCCTACCTGTGCTAGAAGCACTACGAGAAGAGTAAGTGGGTAATTTTGACAAATGATCTACATTGCCGGAATGCATCGAAATTTCGGAAACGTCGAAGCACTATCGACCCTTCCCAATGATGGATACCAAGTGTGGCCCATCTTGGCGACGAGATATCGAGCTTCGTCGTCTAACCCCACTCGCCAACTACCGGATCCGTCCTGGCCTCGCATCAGTAACGCTCGTACCACAATACAACGCGTTGCATATTCGATGTGTATGGGCTGTATCAACACATTATAAAACTTAATATTGCCATCCAATAATGACAGTCATCGCCATAGTTCTAAGGACAAGCAGCCTGCAAGCTCGCCATTATTGCTTAACGCGAGGACAGCTTGCAGCCGCTAGTAGCGTCCGGAAAGGAAAAACTGACCTGCCCCCTTCACCCGCGTCCATTCGGTAAATTAGTTTTTGCTGAATGCATGCCCATTTGAAGGGAAATTTCTTATGCCTAGAAGAAGATTCACGCCGGAGCAGATTATCCAGCATCTCCGCGAAGCGGAGGTGCTTCTTTCTCAGGACAAGACGATTGCCCAGGCCTGCAAGGCGATCGGTGTCACGGAGCAG